>JAAUQE010000095.1 GCA_012032425.1 Leptolyngbya sp. RL_3_1
CGGCTGATCATTTCTTGCACGACGCTAGTGTGCGTGATCTGCCGTGGTGCCCTTGCGGGGCCCGTCGACCCCATCCTATTCTCTGTCGGTTCGAGCACCGACTCGCGCGCACCGGATAGGCGCTCGTCGTTCGTCTCGCCTCTCTCGCCACTCTGGCTCACGGAGCAACGACTATGGCTTGGTCTCGCAAGTTCCTCGTGGTGTCGGCGCTCCTCGCCCTCGCAGCGTGCAATGACCCCGCGCCGACGACGACCTCGGACGGCGGCGTCACCCGCACCGACGCGCGCATGGAGATCGTGCGGCCGAGTACCGACGGCCAACGTGCTATGTGTTCCGGCACGATGGCACGCCGCTTCCCGGCTGGGGGGGGTGGAGCGGTCGGGGCGGGTGCGGCGGTGGCTGGGGTGGAAGGTTTGCTCTGGACAGCGGTTTTCAAGGCGGCCAACACGGCCTCAGCACTGTCATAGCGTTGGTTGGGGGTAGCACAGAGCATGCGGTCTAAAATCGCCGCGATCGCGCTGTTTATCTGCGTATGGGGCTGGATATGGGGCTGCCAGTTCCAGGTGTTGTTATAGCTGTCATAGAGCTCCCCGGTGTCTTTGCCAGTCAGTAGGGTAATGCAGGTGACCGCCAGGGCATAGAGGTCGGTCGAAGGGTAGACAGTGCTTCCCGACATTTGCTCGGGGGGCGCAAACCCCATGGAATAAATCCCCGTTGACTTGCCGCCAGTGCTGCTAGCTGCCGTCACCTGCTTCACCGCGCCAAAATCCAGCAAGTATAGGGTGCCATTACGGTGCCGCATGATATTCGACGGCTTAATGTCTCGATGGATGGTGCCATTTTCGTGAACGAAGGACAGCACCTGAAGCATGTCCACCAAGATCGACAGCACGTCTGATTGCGGAAAGGCCCCTTGGCGGGCTAGAGTCTGCTCCAGATCTTCCCCATCAATATATTCCTGCACCAAGTAGAAATACTCTTCTTGCACCTGGGGGCTTGAACCCGGCACGATTAGTGGGAAAAACGCATAAAGATCGGGGATTTGGCGGTGACGATTACCCAAGTCTTCTAACACAGCCGCTTCGCGCTCAAACAGGGATTGGGCCAACTGCAATTGACTGGGATTCAAATCCCCCGCAGGTTGAAACAGCTTCACCACGCAGGACCGCATGGTGGGGGTATAGCGATCGCGGGCCAAATACGCGGCTCCAAAGCCGCCCTTGCCCAATAATTTTTCCGTCAGGTAACGCCCGCTCAAAATCAGCGGCATGCCACATGCCGTACAGAACTTTTGCTGCACCGTTTTGAGGGTGTTGCCCTGATCGAGATCGGCGAAGTGATTTTCCGGACGGGGGCAGCTCGGTCGAGTGCAGACAATCTCCATACCAGTTGATGAGGCAACAATGCTTGCCCTTAAAAGATAGCCAATGAAACGAGCATGACTACTGCCCCTGATTACTGACGGAGGCGAGTGAGGCTGCCGCCGCATCGACCGGCTTAGCGGTTTTTTCCTTCGGGGCTTTAGCAGACTTGCTAAAGTCTAGGGGGCGATTGGTAAACTGCGGCAAAATCTCACGGGTAAAGGCTTCTGCGGCTTTAGAACGATAACGACTGGGGTTGAAAATCACTGACAGGGTCCGATTCACCACCACAGAATTAATTTTGGCCCGATGGATCATGCCCATTTGCAGCTCTTTCTCAATGGCGGAAATCGAGACAAAAGAGACCCCTAAGCCGGCTTGCACGGCGGTCTTGATCGCTTCAATGGAGTTCAATTCCATCTCGATTTGTAACCGCCGAGTTTCGATGCCGCAGCGAGTCAGCACCTGGTCAATCACCTTGCGAATGGTGGATTGAGAATCCAGGGCAATAAATTTGAGCTTATACAGATCATCCCGCTGGATCACATCGGTACTGGCCAAAGGATGATGCATGGGCAAGATGAGGGCCAGTTCGTCCTCAGCGTAGGGCACAATTTCTAGGGAATCTTGGAGTTCACTGGGCACTTCTCCGCCAATAATGGCGAGATCGACTTGGCCATTGGCCACACTCCAAGAAGTGCGCCGGGTGGAATGGACGTGGATTTGAACGGCGACATCGGGATACTGCTGCCGAAACAAGCCAATCATCCGAGGCAGTAGATAGGTGCCTGTGGTTTGGCTGGCTCCCACAATTAGGGTGCCCCCCTGGAGGCTCTGGAGATCTTCGATCGCGCGGCAGGTTTCCTGGCAGAGGCTGAGGATACGATCGCCGTATTCCAGCAGTAGATGCCCAGCTTCGGTGAGTTGGGCGCGTCGCCCGCCCCGGTCAAATAAGGGTACATTGAGCTGGCGCTCTAAATTCTGAACCTGTAGACTGACCGCCGGTTGAGACACATACAAGCTATCGGCAGCCCGCTTGAAACTCCCTTCGGTGGCGATTGCTTTAAGAATGCGCAACTGATCCAGGGTAAACGGCAGATCGGCAGACATAACGCTCCATCCGAAAGAAAGGTAAAAGCAAAGGCAAAGGACAATGCAGCCACTCCGCAAATCCCCCCCCGTTCTTAGCAAGCCCCATCTGCATCCTTTAATTGGGAACAGTGGTATAACAGCGCCGGGATCACCAACATCCTTAGGGTACTCCTTCGACAGACGCACCAAACACAACTTACAGCGAAACCTCAAGCGCGTATGAAGCGGCAGGTTATTGAAACATTCCTCAACCTATCGGGGGTGCTGGGCATCGCCCTGATGGATGATGGTCACTCCCGTCCCTATTTTCATGGCATTGACACCCTGCTTAATGGCCAGCAGCGAGAAGCCTTGACCCAGGGAGTTCAACAGGTGGTGAGTACCACCCCCAGTGACTTTACATCCTTCACGTTTTATTTTCTCAGCCACAATGCCCACATCTATAAACTCACCAACGGCACGATTTTATTGGTGTTGACTGCGCCCCACTTAGATATCGAAACCTACACACCACGCCTAACTGAATTGCAGCAGGTGCTCCAAGATGATGCGCAAAACGCGATCGCTAACTTTCGCCTCCTAGCAGGCAGCAGCACCCTCACAACCCCCAACTATTGGCAGCCGACTACGCCAGCGATCGCGCCTTACCCCACCCCTTCCAGCGATAGCGCGGACAGTACGCCTGACAGTACGCCACCTGACAGCCCTACAGACCTGGCCAGCGAAATCTCCTGGGAAATGATGCTAACGGCGCTGAACAGCCTGAGTGATGCCACCGCCCATTATCTGGGCAAAATTGTGGTGGCTAACACGTGGCGCAGTAGCCGCCCTGCGGAGGACTGTTTAGATCGCATCAACCTCGATCGCAATGGCCACTTTGCCCTCGGGGAAACTAGCACCCATCCGCTGAATGAGGTTACTGTAGATGCTCAAACACTAGCCGCTCTGAGGCTTTGGGCATCAGCCTTTTCGATCCGATGTGCTCGAATTATCCGAGATTATCGAGAAATGGTGCTGCTACAAGGGTTGAATGAGCAGCAACAGGCAGCCCTACAGATTCCCAAGACCGACTAGGATCCCCAGCCCCGTCATGAAGGTTAAAACCGCTGCCCCAGCGCTGCCCTGCCAATCATCCTCCGGGCATGATTGTGATTGTTTTGAACGAACCGCCTTAAAACCTCCCAACCATGGCCAAAACCGTCAAGCTTGAACCGATTGCTCAGGAAAGCACCATTGCCACCAATGGCAACCTGCTCTCAGTGCTCCTCAACAAAGACTTGGATGTGCTGAAAGAATGTGGGGGCCGTGGCATGTGTGCCACTTGTCACATTTATGTCACTGATGGGATGGAGGCGCTGACTCCGATTAATCGTCGGGAGCAACGCACCTTAGAAGTAATTACCTCTTGCAAAACCAATTCCCGCCTCGCTTGCCAAGCTCGGGTGTTAGGGGAAGGGATCGTCGTCGAGCTACCCCCGGGGATGTATGTCAATTCGCTGCAAGATATTGAAGCCTTGATCGGTCGGCGCGCCGAACAAAGCCTCCTCCACCCGATTACAGGGGCGGTGCTCGTAGAAGCGGGCAAGCTGATTACCCGCTCCATGATGAGACAGTTGGAAGAGAGTGGAGACAACAAATTTAAGGTCAATGAATTTTTCAACCAGTCCTCTGAGGCTTAGCGGGTAGGCTGGGGTGCAAAATCAAGGCATCCCGACGGATCTGCTCTCCAAGAATCTGTTAAGGTGTCTGCAATCTTCGGTTTGCCATCCCTGTCCGTAAACGCGGCCCCTAGATGCGATGTCAGCCACTTTAAATCTTAATTCTCGTCAACAACGTATCCTCTGGGCGACGGTTCAGCATTATGTGTCTACTGCTGAGCCGGTCGGCTCTAAGGTGCTGGCCCAAGAGTATAACCTCCAGGTGAGTCCGGCAACGGTCAGGCAGGTGATGGGGGTTCTAGAGAAGGCGGGCTTACTGTTCCAACCCCACACCTCAGCGGGACGCATCCCTTCTGATGGGGGTTATCGCCTTTACGTCGATCACTTAATCCAGCCTTCTAAGGCGACGGCCCAGCAGGTCGGGACCCAACTCTCTCGAACCTTAGATTGGGAGGGTTGGAGTATGGAGGCGTTGCTGCGGGGGGCGGCACAAATTTTGGCGACCCTCAGTGGTTATCTCACGTTGATTACCGTGCCCCAGACTAGTACGGCCCGCATCCGCCATGTCCACCTGACCTTGGTGGGGCCGGAGCAAATTTTGATGGTGTTGCTCCTCAACTCCCTCGAAACCCAATCCATGATTGTGCATTTGCCCCATGGTGCGGATGACGAGGAATGGGATAGTGAGGCCCTAGCGCGGGAACTCCAAATCTTGTCTAATTTTCTCAGTACCCACCTAGAGGGGCGATCGCTGAGCGATATTGAGCATCTCGATTGGGGGGAACTGGGGCGAGAATTTGAGCGGTATGTCAACGGGGTGCGTAGCGCCATCCAGACCTTTGTGCGGCGTAATCAATCGGCCAGTCCGGCACCGTTTGTGATTAGTGGTTTTGCTGAGGTGCTGCGGCAGCCCGAATTCTCTGAACTTCAGCATATGCAGTCCATCGTCAATTTTTTGGAAGGGGAGCAGGCGCAGCTTTGGCCCTTGGTGTTTGAAACCTTGCCAGAAGGGCCATCGAGTCGCCAACTGCGGGTTTGGATTGGTTCAGAAAATCCCCTCGAACCGATGCAGGGCTGTGCGTTAGTTTCTTCGACTTACACGCGGGAAGAAGTGCCCGTTGGCAGCATTAGCGTTTTGGGGCCAACCCGGATGGTGTATGAGGATGCGATCGCCATCGTCGAGGCCGCTGCCGACTATCTCTCGACCAATTTTTCGGCAAATTTAAATCAGTAGCGTCCTTAGGGTTTAGAGCCGTTAGGGGTATCAAGCCCTCCGGGGTTTTAGAGTTTCACCTCTACAATCAAAAGCAAGTCCCGACGCCGATACCGCTTGCCCCCAGCCCGTGCTTATCACCGAAATCTTAGCTGTTCTTTCCATTGCCGCTGCCACGGGGTTGCGCTTAGCACTGCCACTGCTCCTGATTGGGGTCCTATCTGGCCCCAGTCTCTGGTCTCAAGTGCCGCTGCTAGCGGCGATTCCCCCCCGGATTATGGTGGGATGCCTGGTGAGTTGGTCCTTAGCTGAGCTGGTGCTCTCCAAGAAACAACGGGTGCGGCGGCTGTTTCAAAGTATTGAGCTGCTGTTGAGTCCTGTGGTGGGGGCGATCGCCGCGATTACCATCGTTCGGACCCTCAAGGCCAGCGATCAATGGCCCCTCTTGGTCGGCTCTACCCTGATTGCTGGGGTGTTGGGGGGCGTTTTGGCCCTATTGATCCAGTTTGTGCAGTTGGGCTGGCTCTATCGCTTTAATAGCCCGCCCTTGTGGGTGATCTGTGGCCAGGACTTTTTGTGCGTCTGTCTAGTGCTGTTTGCCTTTGATGCCCCTCAGCAAGGGGGGCTGGTAGCGCTGCTGCTGCTGTGGCTCACCCTGCGCACCTCTGCCCTCTGGCGACAGTGGTACCTGGCCCAGTCTGACCCTCATTCACCGCCACGCCCCCCGCCGGTTTAAGCGCCACCCCGACTAGCCAGCCCCATTCCGAATTCGGAGTTCCGAATTCGGAATTCACTCCCCTACACCAACGGACTCGCCACAACCGGTTCGGGGTCTACCACCATGTCCTGTAAATAGGCATGGGTGATGTAATCGGCCACCATGCGATCGCTGTTGAACTGAGGGGCAATGGTGCAGATTGACGCTTTCATCATCGCAATCCATTGACGGGGGAGGCCGTGGCGATCGCGATCGTAAAATAACGGAGCAATTTGTCGCTCTAGCAGCCCGTAAAGCGACTCCGCATCAATGTGGTCCTGGGTCTCTAGGTCATTGGTGCCAGCATCTTCGCCAATCACCCAGCCGTTACTGGGGTTCCCAGCACGGCCCGGTTGGTAGGCTTCACACCACCACCCATCCGCTACGCTGCAATTAATCACCCCATTCAGGGCCGCCTTTTGACCGCTGGTGCCGCAGGCTTCCGTAGGCCGACGCGGGGTGTTGAGCCACACATCGACGCCGTGGGTAATTAGCTCAGCGGTGTACATATCGTAGTCTTCGATGAAGGCAATCCGGTCCCGCAGGGCCGGATGGCGACACCATTCCATCAGTCTTTGGATCAGGCGCTTGCCTTCGTCATCCCCAGGACGGGCTTTACCGGCAAAAACAACTTGGATAGGCCGCCGCGAGTTAGAGAGGATCCGGATGGCGCGCTGTAGGTCTTTAAACAGGAGCGCGCCGCGCTTATAGGGGCTAAACCGGCGGGCAAAGCCGAGGGTGAGGGCATTGGGGTCGAGCAGATAATCGACCGCCGCAATATCATCTGCCGCCTCCCCTCGCTTTAAGCGAGCCGCTAAGACCTGGGCGCGGGTATAGGCAATCAGCCTTTCTTTCAGAATTAAATGCCGCTGCCAGATCTCGCGATCAGGAATATCTTTAATCCGTTGCCAGAGCTCGCGATCGGTCACCTTGAGGGACCAATCGCGCCCCAGATGCTGGTTGTAGAGATCGGCGATCAGGGGGGCCGTCCAAGTGCGGGTATGGATGCCATTGGTGATATGGCCGATCGGCACATCGGCTTCGGCTTTATCGGGATACAGGACGCTCCAAATTTGGCGAGAGACCTCCCCATGGCGACGGCTGACCCCATTGGCGCTACGGGTTATGCGTAGGGCCAAGACCGTCATGGCGAAAGGCTCCCAGGGATCGCCGAAGCGGCGCGCCCCGAGGTTTAAAAATTGCTCTCGGGTCAGTCCCAACTGAGACCAATAATGGCCAAAGAAGGAGTCAATCATGTCGGCAGAAAAAATGTCGTTGCCGTCAGGGGACCGGGGTGTGGGTGGTAAAAATGGCGCGATCGCGCACCTTGGCTTCCACTTCATAAAAAGACTCGCCCGTGGCGGCAATTTCCTGACGGGCCACCTCCAGTAAGCAAAAGGCCGAGTGCCCCTCATTGATATGAAACAGGGCGGGCTCAATTTCTAAGGCATGGAGCATGCGTACCCCGCCGATACCCAGCAAAATCTCTTGGGCAATACGGGTTTCGCGGGTGCCGCTGTAGAGCTGGCCGGTGAGGCGACGATCAATGGGGTCGTTATCGGAGCGATCGGCGTCCAGTAAATACAAGCTGACCCGACCTACCCGCACGTGCCAGACTTGAATGCGCACCGTTCGCTGTCGCACCAGCACCTTGATCGTCACCGGTTGGCCATATTCATCCCGCACCAGCTCCATGGGCATATGGGCGAAGTCATTGTCGGCGTAATCGTCCTCCTGCCAACCACTGCGGTTGAGGTGCTGGTGGACATAGCCCTGTTGGTATAGCAACCCCACGCCGACTAAAGGCAAGCCTAAATCGGAAGCTGATTTGAGGTGGTCTCCCGCCAATACCCCCAGTCCGCCACAGTAAATCGGCAGCGACTCGTGGAGGCCGTACTCAATGGAAAATAAGCCACGGGCTCCTCGGGGGAGATGTGGGGGGCAATGCGCCCCGCCCAGGTGTCATGCTCCTGCATATAATGGTCAAATTGGTGGGCTAGGGCCTGGAGTCGCTTGAGATAATGGGGATCTTCGGCAATCTGCGACAGGCGCTCGTGGGCCACTGACTCCAGCAGGGCCACCGGGTTGTGGTTACAGGCTTGCCAAACTGTTGGTTCAATGGTGCTAAACAGGGAGATCCGCTCTGCGGTCCAGCTCCACCAGTAGTTATAGGCTAGGTCTGCCAACCGCCGTAGGGGAGAGGGCAGGGTCGCTTTGAGTTGGATGATGGGCGTCTTCATAGCGCGGCAGCGGGTAGAGCAGGGCAGGGCAAGGATGACAAGGCTGGATACAACCAGACTGGGCACGGCAAGGCTGTACCCAGGTAGAGCACCTGAGCCTTACCTAATCACCGAAAGGGATCGATAACGGTGCAATCTTGGTGGGGCTGGGGCGATGGCCCTACAGGGCCAGTCTTCGACTATCGCCGATGAAGCTCAGTGCAATCGCAATGGGAGCGATCAGCAACCCCTTGTACAGTCAATTCCCTTAGCATAGCGTGGATGCCAAAGGCGCGATCGCCCGACCTCTAAAGCTTTTGCAAAGTCGGACAGAGATGGGATGATCGGATTATTCCCCCTCCTTAGATACATCTTAGATACGCCCTAGTCCTCCACTCCCATTGCGAGAAATGATAAAAATGAATTGGCGACGTTGCCTGTGTCTGGGCTGTTTAGTAATAGGATTGGTTGCCCTAGGGGCAATCGGTTGGGGGGATAGGGCGCTGGCTCTAGAGGGCCAGTCTCCGATCATCGCGATCGGCAACCTCAAGCAGGACTTTACTTACTCTGACCTCAGCCGCCAAGACCTGTCGGAGCAAAATTTGGTGGGGGCGTCTTTGGCGGCAGCGGATGCCCGAGACGCAGACTTTACCCATGCGGACCTGAGTCAAACCATCTTGACCAAGGGGGTTTTCCTCAATGCCAAAATGATTGGGGTCAACCTCTCCAAGTCCTTTGCGGATCGGGTGATCTTTGATGGGGCCGATCTGACCGATGCGGTAGTGGTGGATGCGATTATGACCAGCAGCACCTTTAACGACGCCATCATCACCGGAGCCGACTTCTCGGGCACCATTTTGGATCGTTACCAGATTGTGCAGTTGTGCAAGTACGCGGATGGGGTGAATTCCGTCACGGGGGTCAGTACCCGCGACGGGCTGGGATGTCGGTAGACTGGCCTGCCAAAGGAGGCTTGCGCTGTTTTTCAGCCTCACCCCTTCACACAAATCACCTGCTTCAGGGTGGCGACAACTTCCACCAGATCGCGCTGCTGGGCCATCACCTGATCGATGGGCTTGTAGGCCGCCGGAATTTCATCCAGTACCCCAGCATCCTTGCGGCATTCCACCCCGTTCGTCTGTTGGATTAGGTCATCCAACGAGAACTGGTGCTTGGCCTTGGTGCGCGACATGGTGCGCCCCGCCCCGTGGGAGCAGGAGCAGTAGCTCTGGACATTGCCTTTGCCCTTCACAATGAAGGACTTGGCCCCCATGGAGCCGGGAATGATCCCGTAGTCCTCTTCCCGCGCCCGCACCGCGCCCTTACGGGTGATATAGACCGACTCGCCGTAGTGGACTTCTTGCTCGGCGTAGTTGTGGTGGCAGTTGACCTGCATCGCGGGTTTAAAGGGTTTGCCTCCATCCAAGGCTTGCTCCAGAATGCGCTTTACCCGCGCCATCATCACGTCGCGGTTGTAGCGGGCGTAGTCTTGGGACCATTGCAGGTCGTGCCAGTAGGCGGCAAACTCGGGGGTGCCTTTGACGAAGTGGGCCAAGTCGCGATCGGGCAGCGTTTGCCCCGCCAGCTTGGCCAGCGCCTTGGCGGTGCCGATGTGGCATTGGGCCAGCTTGTTGCCGATGTTGCGGGAACCGGAATGCAGCATCAGCCACACCTGATCCTCGCTGTCGAGACACACCTCAATAAAATGGTTACCGCCGCCGAGGGAACCCAGTTGCCGCAGGGCTTTGCCCTCTAATCGCTGCACCCCTTTGTGCAAATCCTTGAAGCTGCGCCACCCTTGCCAGTTGGAGGCCGCTTTATCGGCCTCTTTGTTTTGCTCAAAACCCACGGGTACAGCGGCTTCGATGGCGTTGCGAATGGCTTTGTGTTTGCCGTCGAGCTGGCTGGCATTGTATGGAGTTTTGACAGCGGCCATGCCACAGCCAATATCCACACCGACGGCAGCGGGGATGATCGCGTCTTTTGTTGCTAGGACAGAACCGACCAGCGCCCCTTTGCCCAAATGCACGTCGGGCATCAGGGCCACATGCTTGAACATGAAGGGCAATGAGGCCACGTTGCGGGCCATCTGGGTTTCCTTGGGTCCCAAGTCATGGCCTGCCCAGGAGAGCACTGGGGTAGGGGTGGAGAGGCTGAGATCTTGGTAAGCCATGGAACCTGGGGCAAATGTAGTTTTTGTATTATGTATATGCTACATATTTTTGTGGCCCATGTCACCCTTTGCGGTTTGCGCCAAGAGGTGACATGGGGTGCTGAACCCATGGGCTAGAGTGGAGATCCAAGCGCTTATGGGCTCCAACTCCAGCAGAAAAGGAACTTGCTTTCACTATGGCTTACAGTGAGTTCAAATTAGAGGGCCTCGTCAAGGATTTTGGGTTGACGCTGCAAGAAACGACGGATCTCTTGGCGGAAATTCCTGAGGTTGCCCCAACCGATTATTTGGCTGTAACGCTGAAGCGAAATGTGAATTTAGCGGTGGCGATCAATACGGAAAAGGCGCGATCGGAAATGATCATCTCGCCGATCCTATTGGAGATCAAGGAACGGTTTGCTTCAAAAATTAGCCTGTTTTCAGGGGTTGATTTCTCTGTGGATATGAGTCAGGGTTTGAGTGGGATCTGTGACTTTTTGATTAGCTGCTCTCCGGAACAGTTATTTGTCAAGGCTCCGGTAATTACGTTGGTGGAAGCCAAAAATGAGAATTTAAAGGCCGGATTACCCCAATGCATTGCGGAAATGTTGGCGGCTCAGCTCTTTAATCAGCGGGAGGAGACTGGGGTTGAGGTGGTGTACGGGGTGGTGACGATTGGCACGCTTTGGCGTTTTCTGCGGTTGCAGGGAAAAACGGTTGAGGTGGATTTAACCGAGTATTTTGTTAAGGACATCGGTAAAATCCTGGGAATTTTATCTAGCATGGTGGCCTAGTAGAAGGCTAAATAGATAATCATTTCAGTAGCTTCCTTACCCGTACCGACATCAATCATCCTGAACGGCATACAAACTGCGATCGCCCAAAAGCTAGGTTCTTAGCCTAAATCCCCTGATGGTACGACAACGATCTCCGCAACATCCGGCCCCAGCCTCAGAAAGTCCTTTGGGTTAACCGTCAGCAATAAATTCACTTTTGCCGTGAGTGCCGCCTGGGCAATCAGCGCATCATAAATTACACCACCAGGTAGCTTTAAAGTGACCAGCCGTCGAATCACATCCCCGTAATCCTCAGCATTGAGGACCACCTTTTGAAAGCCTGCTAAATTACCCAACAATTTTTCCACCTCCCTGGGCAACAACCGAGGTTGACGTGGCATTCGGGTCAGAACTGCATAAAGCTCAGCCAGGGTATGAGTTGAGATGTACCCTTCACACTCGATCTTTAAAGCCCGCTCTAGCCAAAATAAGCAGGGTATATGAAAGGGATGCTCTTCCAACAGGGCTGGTACTAGAGATGAGGTATCAAACAGAACGCGTTTTACCATTGCGTCAGTTTTTCGATACGCTCCTCACGGACCCTGAAAATATCCGTAACCCCATCCGTCTGGGCTGGTTCTCCCGCTTTAACGATCCAGACATGACCCACTTTTTTGAGACTAGGGCTACTGTCGCTGCAATCATGCTGATGTGGTTGGCTCTCTGCCTGCGATCGCCCCTTAACCGCCACCAGCTCTAGGGAATCCACCACCAGCAAAACCTGTTGCAACAGTGCTTCCGGCAACAACTCTAATCGCTGGACAATTTGCTGAACTAATGGGCTCATAGAAAATCACCAAGTGGCGTGCAGGCGAACCTATCGCCATCATAACGACCCCACAACCCTCCAGTCGCGTCGGGCCAGTCCCATCGGGTCTCGCCTTCACTTTTGCAAATAGTCTTGCAGTGCCTTCACCGTCAAGGTTTCCGTCTGCATCGCCTTGATCGCCGCCGCCGTTGCCTTCGCCGCCGCCAATGTGGTCACCGTCGGTACCTTGTAAGATAGCGCCGCCCGCCGAATGGCGCGATCGTCCTCCTTGGCCGTGTCCCCCACCGGGGTATTCACAATCAGTTGGACCTGCCCGTTCTTAATGGCATCGGCAATGTGGGGGCGACCCTCATGGATTTTGAGCACCGTTTCTACCGTCAACCCATGGTTCGCCAGCACCTGCTGGGTGCCGCTGGTGGCGATTAGGGTAAAGCCCAACTCGGCAAAGGTTTTGGCAATGGGGACGACCGCTTCTTTGTCGCGATCGTTCATTGAGATAAATACTGTGCCGGTTTGAGGGAGCTGTTGATTGGCCCCTAGAGCCGCCTTAGCAAAGGCTTTGCCAAAGTCCACATCAATCCCCATCACCTCGCCGGTGGAGCGCATTTCGGGTCCCAGCAGGGTGTCGGTGCCGGGGAATTTTTCGAAGGGTAAGACCGCTTCTTTGACTGAGATGTGGGTGGGAATGACCTCGTGGGTGAGGCCCAGTTCGGCGAGGGTTTTGCCCGCCATCACCTGCACCGCCAGCTTTGCCAAGGGCAGCCCCGTGGCTTTAGAGACAAAGGGCACCGTCCGCGAGGCGCGGGGATTGGCTTCGAGAATATAGACCTGCTCCCCTTTCACCGCAAACTGAATATTCATCAGCCCCACCACCTGTAGCCGTTTGGCCAGTTTCACCGTCCAGTCGCGGATGGTGGCGAGGGGGGCGTTCCCCAGGGTGATGGTGGGCAGCGAGCAGGCGGAGTCACCGGAATGGATGCCCGCCTGTTCAATGTGCTCCATGATGCCGCCAATTACCACAGCACCGGTGCTGTCGGCGATCGCATCCACATCCACCTCCACCGCATTTTCCAGGAATTTGTCGATCAAGATCGGGTGGTCGGGCTCCACCTGCACCGCATAGGTCATGTAATGCTCTAGGTCCTGGTCGGAATAGACAATTTCCATGGCGCGGCCCCCCAGCACATAGCTGGGGCGCACCACCACGGGGTAGTTGATGGTGCGGGCAATTTGCAACGCTTCCCCAGTGCTGCGGGCCATACCATTGGCGGGCTGCACGATCTCTAACTCCCGCAGGATTTGCTCAAACCGCTCCCGGTCTTCAGCGGCGTCGATGGAGTCGGGGGAGGTGCCCCAGATTTGGGTGATGGGTGGCTCCTCTGCCCCCGCGCTCCCTGGTTCCCCAGCTACATTAGCCGCCACATTCGCTAAGTACGCCTGCAATGGCACCGCCAGCTTCAGCGGGGTTTGCCCCCCGAATTGAATGATGATGCCCACGGGCCGCTCGGCCTCAATGATATTGAGCACGTCCTCTTTGGTGAGGGGCTCGAAGTAGAGGCGATCGCTGGTGTCGTAATCAGTGGAGACGGTCTCGG
>JAAUQE010000293.1 GCA_012032425.1 Leptolyngbya sp. RL_3_1
GTAAATCTGACGGACAACCATCGGAAAATTCTGCGTTTCCTCGGCTCTGCTTCTCAAGCCTATTACTTGCTTTGTTGAGAAGCCGGTTTATTCCCAATGTGACACTTGGGAGGGCGGAATGTCGGTAAAAAGCCTACCTGTTGGGGGTTTTAGCTTTTGAATTTTGCCTTTTGAATTCCGCGTCACGGCACTAGTACTCGACGGCTCAAATATCCTTGGCCTTGAACAAGGGGCTTAAGCCCCTTGCCTTGCCTTGGCTTTGTAATAGTTGGGTTAATTCCGCCCTTGAGTACTAGGCCAATTGCAGAATCATGCCTTCCCGCGCTAAACGCACATTGCCAAAATGCTGGCGGATTTCCATTTCCATGCGGTCCAGGAAATCATCATCGTGGGCTGGATTGTGATGGAACAGGATCAGTTCCTTGATCGCCGCCTCTTTGACCAAGTTAATTCCGCTTTCCCAAGCCATGTTGCCGTCGCCATTGAGGTCATGGTAGGCGGTGTCGGCATAGGTGCCGTCATAAATCAGCAAATCGGCATCCTGGGCCAGATAAAGCAAATTTTGATCTAATTGCCGACTGTGGGGCTCAGTGTCGGTGGCATAGACCAGGGAATGGCCTTGCCAATTAATCCGAAAGCCTAGGGCACTGGTGTGGGGATTGAGGGCAATGGTTTCAATCGTCAATCCTTCCCCTAAAGGCACCACGCTGCCCGCATGGATATTGTGAAATTGCATCTTGGCCTGCATCTTCTGAAGGGGGGTGAAGAAGTTGGGCCGCAGCATCTGGTCGGTCAAACATTGTTTGATGGAAGCACCATTGGGAGCCGGTGAACCGTAGATATTAAAGGAATTGCCAGGGACAAAAGCAGGGATAAAAAAGGGAAATCCCTGAATGCGATCCCAGTGGGCGTGAGTGAAGAAGAGGTGCGCTTTAATATCTGGTTTTTGGTGAAGCAAATGTTTGCCTAGGACCCGCAGCCCGGTGCCGCCATCAAAAATCAGCCGGGTCTCACCCGCTAAGACCTCAACGCAAGCGGTGTTGCCGCCGTAGCGTACCGTGTCTAAGCCCGGCGTCGGAACACTGCCTCGAACGCCCCAAAACTGAGCCGTAAACCCAGTATGGTCAGATAAAGCTGCCGCCGTTGAGGCCGTTGAAATGGGCATTTGGGTCAGCGATGGGGAATCCGAGTCTGGCATTTTGAGCTTTACGGATCAAGGATTGAGGTCAACAGACATCAGGAATGGTGCTATGCGTTTGCACGGTGACAGGCATCGACACAGCAACCCAATGTATCTGTATATTCTGCTGTGCCCATGCGATGTCGGGAAAGTTTAGCAAACGCTTGGGAAATTTGTCGATTTTGCGCTGTGCCGATTCTACCCATAACAAGGCGGATTTGCTGCTGAATTCCATTGAGCATGAATCGCCTCAGTTGCCCCACCCTACCGAGCGGGCAAGCAGGGCTAATTCAGAGTACCCAGGTTGGTCCAGCAGCAATACCTCCCAAGCCGATTAATTAACGGCAGCGATGCACTGTTGGACAAGGGGCATGACCTTATCTACATTCTGCCATCCCAAAATCTCAGTCACCTTTTTTTCTAAGTTTTTGTAGGTGCGGAAAAATTCAGCCACCTCATCCAGGCGGTGAGCCGCAATGTCGTCTAAAGACGTCACGTTTTGATAGCGGGGATCCTCAGCCGGGACGCAGAGAATCTTTTCGTCGCGATCGCCCCCATCAATCATTTCCAACATGCCAACGGGGCGAGCGGCAATCACGCAGCCTGGAAAGGTGGGCTGATCCATCATCACCATGCCGTCTAAGGGATCGCCATCATCGGCCAACGTATTGGGGACAAAGCCATAGTCAAAGGGATACTGAACCGAGGCAAACAAGACCCGGTCCAAGATCATGGCCTGCATATCTTTGTCAAATTCGTACTTGTTTTTGCTGCCAGCGGGGATCTCAATCAGAACGTTGATCAATCCTGCTTCTGGCTGGGCGGGAATGCGAGATAGGTCCACAGTGCGTCTCCGTTAAAGGCTATTCCGTTGGCAATCAAAATGCCCCACCGGTAAAAAATTGCGAGGCACATTTTGCCGAGTATTTTGCCTAGTAATTGTAGGCGAGAAGGGGCAGTAGGCGAGAAGGGGCAGTTCCCTTTGCGGGGCTCTGGCAAACCCAGAGAGCCTCTGCGATCGCCCCGTCAGTTCCGGGGTGAGGGTAAGGAATAGGCTTCAGATGGAGACACAATGGCGGGTATCGAGGAAAAATGGGCAATGGTAATGAACGGCAGCGTCAGGGTCAAAACAGCGATAGTCACCCCAATAATCTTGGCAAAAGAACTATTGGGGTATTCCGGAGGAGGTTCAGAGGAGCTGACAGATTCCATACAAGGTGTAAAGCAAGGTGAATGTAGTTTAAAGCCATACCGTGAAACTTAGGTTCCGAGAGCCCGGTTCCTTGAGCGGCTGTTCCCTCAGATGATTTCCCTAAGTGGCTTAAACCATAGCAAGGGGGCTGCTCAGGTGGGGTCAAACGGATCACATATTGACGCCATTGGCTACGCCAGTGACGCGCTTTCCTCGGCGGGGGGCTGCATTGTAATGTAGCGCCGACAATAGCCGCGATCGCCGACGGCAATCTCTACTATTTTGGGGGAGACATTTCGGGGGGGAGTGGTTTCGAGGAGCTGACGAATGCTCTGGAGTTCGGTCAGGACTGCCCGTAGCAGCTCGTGGGTGGTGGTTTCTTCTGAAGGTTGCACCGCTAGGGTCAGGGCTAAACCCAGCACATCTTGGGCAAAGCGCCGCACCTCCCGCACATGGAACTGGAGGGGGGCATCGCGATCGCTCCGCACCTCAGGGTTCAGCTTTTGGGGGTCAAACGGCGGGTTGAGGATTTCGGGATGGGTGTTGGCATAGCGGTACACCGAAGCCCGCGATCGCCGCAATTGCTGCTGCACCGCTTCGACCGACAAATAAACATCGTAGGCATGGGCCGGAACTAAGGCCGGGTCCAAGTCTATGGTCCCTGGCGGGGGCGAAGTTGAAGCAGCCGGTCCTAAAAGGTCAGACATCGCAAGGTATCGAGTCAGCAGTTGAACAGAATACGGTTACTTACCATAACGCCATCATAGAAACGGGGTGTAGTCTTCCCCCAAGAACAGCGCCCGCTCCGCTTTGCGACGGCGGGTTAATCCCGCAGGGTACGTCCCCCCGCCTTATCCCAACGCAGAAACTCATTGGCGGCCCCACTATAGTCGCCACTATTGAGCTTGCGACGCATTGTGGATTCCCCGAAGGCACCGAGCCCAACGTTAAAGCAAAAAGACACCAGGGCCGAAAATTGGTCGCTATTGACGGCCACACTGACCCGCTCACGCACCCCTTGCTCAAACTTGCCCAGGTCCCGCTTCAGAATGGTGTTGGCTTCATCCTCACTGATTTTCAACCCTGGGGTGACCTCTGGCGGTCCCGCCATAGAAGTATGGCCATAGCCGATGGTCCAAACCCCCACGGAATCTTGGTACGCCTTCAGCTCTAGCCCTTCAAAGGCCGTGACCAGCTTTAAGCCACTCGCATTCATGCCCCCGGCAGCATCGGCAACCGGTTCCGGGGGTGTCGGAGGAGCGGGCATGGGGGACGGTTCAGCCCCAACCCCAGAGGAGATCGTCATGGCGGTCGGGGGATCTGGCCGCGTAAACCAACTGGTCATGGCTTTGATATTCAGGACCTTTTCGTTGGGGTTGGTTTTAGACGGATATTTGGTCAGTCGAGAGATCCAATATCCCCCCTGCATCAGATAGATCGCTTTATCGGTTTCTTTAATCCAGGTCCCCATGATGCTTCTCCCTGAACGCTAACCCTAATTGTTTAACGGCCAAGTCATGAACAGCGATGGCTGGAGCCGCTGAGGCCATCACTTGGGCTATCCCTGATGGCCGGACGGCAACGCATCGCTGTTCCACAATGGCTGCCTCAGTGTAATTCACGCGTTACTAATTACACCCACAGACCGATTTTATGGCCCCGTTTATGACCCGCTCTCCTAAGTGTGATTAAGATAGGTAAACCACATCCCATTTGAAAACTTGAGTTTTTACCCCTGGGTGAACGACCGGTTGGGATGGGGTCAGGATTTAGAGTGCTAATAAAGATCTTGTTAGGAGTAGACCGCCCATGACCTCTGCGATCGCGCCGCGTCCCCAACGGCGCTAACGGCTCCGACCATTCGGCGATTTGACCATGGTTTAACCATCATTGCAGAGCAAATGCCCGTAGAGGCGGTTAACCTCAACCTCTGGCTGCGGGTCGGGTCGGCAGTGGAAACCGATGCCATTAATGGGATGGCCCACTTCCTAGAGCACATGATTT
>JAAUQE010000096.1 GCA_012032425.1 Leptolyngbya sp. RL_3_1
CTTGCTTACTAAAATGGCCATCCAAACAAAAGCGAACCAACGGCCCGATAATCAGGATTAGTAGCTCCCTCAGCCGAGGAGGAGAAATTGCCTTCAGGCATCGACTTTGAGCTGCTCGAAGACATTCGCCTTCTCCAAGATATGCTGCACGGTTTTGGTGGGCTGGGCACCTTGCTGTAAACGACGGACAATGGCAGGCATTTCTAGCCGAGTCTCATCCGTGCGGGGGTTGTAGTACCCCAACTCCTCTAGGGGGCGTCCATCTCGGCGAGAGGTACTATTAACCGCCACGATTCGATAACTGACTTCCCGCTTTTTCCCAAAGCGCTTCAATCGCAACTTGATCATGAACGTTTCGCAAACCTTTAAAACTGGGTGGGGACCATACTGAGCGGCATCGGTGAACGAATCACGCGCCAAGGCGCAACCTGTGACCACACCATGCATGGTTTTCATCCTACCAGAAAAGTTCTCTCGCTGGCACCACTCACTGTTCTAGGCGGCTAGAGGATCGAGAGCTGCTGGCCGCTGCGATCGCGGGCCACAGTTTCCACATCTTGACGACGATAGAGGGGATGGTTTTTACGTTTCGAGAAGCGGCTGTCGATGCCACGGGCCGCTAACGCCTGTTGGGCAATGGACTGGGAACAGCCCAGAATGGCCGCCGCTTCGGCTAGGCGAATCCATTGTTGTCCAAACCGCTGTAGCAGGGATGCATCGGGTTCCGCCTGAATTTGCTTCAGCAGCAGCTCGGCCAGCAGCCAACAGGCTTTCGTATCGGCCTCTGCCCGATGGGAGCGCCCCACGTCAAAGCCGAAGTGAACCACCAGGTTCGGTAAGCTGCGGGAAGGCAAATCCGCTAGGAGCAGCCGTGACAGCAGCACCGTACAAAACCGCTCCATGGCCGGTCTGACATAGGGATGATCGAGCTGACGATATTCGGCCTGCAAAAATCCGTAGTCGAATTCAAGGTTATGGGCGGTCAAGGTGCCCTGTTCTAAACGGGACAGGCAATCGGGCCACACGCTCTCTGGAAAAGCCCCTTGGTTCACCAAATCCTGGGTGATGCCCGTTACCCGAGTAATCATTTTCGGGACGCGCACCCCTGGATTAATCAGATGGGTTTCTTGGTGCTGAATGCCCTCGGCTAGGCTAGCTTGCAACACCGACACCTCAATCACCCGAGCGCCGCGATCGGGCAAAGAGCCGGTGGTCTCGACATCGACAACGGTCAACATGGCGGTGCTGACTTGGCGATAGTAGGCCAGGAGGTCTTCGGAACGGAGGGCCGACTGGCCTTGATGCTGTATCGGTCGTGCCATCATCCTCAGTCCCTACGCCATTGCCTGCCATTGCCCTTGCTCGGCCAATAGCCCCTCTATTGTTATCCCTAAAGATCAACCTTGACCAGCGCAGCATGAACGCTGATGCGTAAGAAGGGATTGGCCTGAAAATAAAATACCAGTGGAACGAGTTTCGACTCCGCTCAACTCTCGGGATGCGTAGGTTGAGCGAAGTCGTTCGTGCAGCGTCTCCGGCGGAGAAAACCGGATTGTATCGGTATGCTATTTAGGTTGGGCGCAGAGTCCTAAGGTGCGAATTGTCCTGATGGGCAAACGTGATCTGCCGCGATGGTCGGCCTCGGATCACGATAAGCTTTGGCCATGACAGCGGATTTCACTTGGATTCAAGGGCCGACCCGCAGCGGTAAAACCACCCGCCTGCTGGCCCATCTGGCCACCCAAGCCCAGCGATCGCCTCGCCCTCGGCTAACGGGGGCGGTTTTTTGGCCCTGGCCGCCAATGGGGATAATCGCCTCACCCTGCTGGATCGGATCACCCTTAATTTGCCCTCGGAAATTCCGGTGACGACGGCAACGCCGATCGGATTTATCCAGAACGAGGTGGTTTTATTTTGGCCGCTCTTGGTTGAGGCGCTGGGCTTCAATCCGCAATTCCCCCTGCATTTACGGCCTGAAACAGAACAGGACTTGGCCACTCAACTCTGGCAACCGCGCCTCGATGACGGGTCCATGGCGGTGCCGGGTTGGAATGGGCCGCAAACGGTGCGGCGATCGCTCGATTTCTTGCAGTTGGCGGCTCAGGCTGGCATTCCTGCGGAGGACTTGGCCGTGATCTTGCCGGAGGGAATGCCTCCGGGTCTGGCCCCCAGGGAAACATGGGCCGCGATCGGTGAGGCGCTGGTGTCATGGCGCGATCGCTGCCTCAGCCAGGGCTTTTTGACCTATGGCATCACCACCGAACTCTATTGGCGACATTTGCTCCATCACCCCACCTACCTCGCCAAGCTGCCCCAGCGGTTCCAGGGCTTTGGCCTGGATGATCTGGATGAATATCCCGGCATCTTTAAAGCGGTAGTCGAGACCTGGTTAAGTCAGGACATCGCCGGGGCGGTGACCTGGAACCCCCAGGGCAAAGTCCGGCTGGGGGTCGGGGCCGATCCCGATGCCTTGATCACGCTCCAGCCCCAGGCAACGGTGACCGAAACCTTGACGGGGGCTGACCGGACTGGCTTCGCGACGCCGGAAGACTGGGTGCAGATGGTGCAGGATCCGACCGTGCTGCCCACGCCCCTAGGGGCGGTGCAGGTGATTCAGACGACCGCTCGCGGCGAGCTGCTGCGAGCCACGGCTGACGCTGTGATTGCCGGGGTCCAAGACCAGGGGTTCCATCCCAGCGAGATTGCGGTGATTGGCCCCGGATTTGACGCGATCGCCCGCTATACCCTCGCCAAAATCCTGATCAATCAAGGGATTCCAGTGGAATCGCTGAATGATCAGCGGCCCTTGGTGAGCAGCCCCCTGATTCGGGCGCTCTTGACCCTAATCCCCTTTGTCTACCCAGGGTTGGGGCGGCAGCTCGATCCAGAGTCGGTGGCCGAGATGCTGATTGTCCTCAGCCAAACCACCTCGACCGATCCCAGCCAACCCTGGATCGATCGGGTCCAGATTGATCCCGTCCGGGCGGAGTTGATTGTCGATCACTGCTTCCATCCCGACCCAGAACAGCCGGACTTACTGGCCGTAACTGAGTTTCCCCGCTGGGATCGCCTCGGGTATCAAGCCGTTGAAGCCTATGACCGTCTGCGCCAGTGGCTCGACAGCCAACGTCAGGCCCGCCAGCAGCGACTGCTGACCAGTCCGGTAATGCTGCTGGATCGCGCCATCAACCATTTCTTGTGGCAAGGGGTATTGCCCTATGACCAGCTCGCGGCCCTGCGGGAGTTAATGGAAACCGCCCAGCATTTTTGGGAGGTCGAGCGCCGTCGGCAGCAGCAACAGCGATCGGGGGGCGAGGCAGAGCCTCCAAACCGCGCTGAAGAGCGGTTTTTATCCCTGCTCCACCAGGGCATCGTGACGGCTAATCCCTTTCCGGTAAAACCCCTGAACCGTCAGCAGCAGGGGGTGATCCTCTCGACGGTGTTTCAATACCGCTCCCAGCGACTGGCCCATCGTTGGCAGCTCTGGCTGGATGCGGGCTCCCCCCGTTGGCTGACCGGCGACGATGCCCTGTTGGGGTATCCGCTGTTTTTGCAGGGTTGGTCGGGTCGGCCCTGGACCCTAGCGTTTGTGGAGCAAGCCCACGAAGCTCGCTTGGAGCGGATCTTACGGGATTTGCTCAGCCGCACCACTGGGCAAGTCACGCTTTGCCACAGTGATTTAGCGGTCAATGGTCAGGAGCAGACTGGCCCGCTACTCCCGCTGCTGCTCGCACAGGCAGAGGCAGCGGGAGTAGCAGATGGCTCGGAGCCGCAGGTGCGTCTCACCTGAATCTTGAGGTTCCTCTAGAGACCAGCAAGCCGGGATAAGTTTGATATAATCAGGAGTCTAAATCGGGCGGCATAGCCAAGTGGTAAGGCAGAGGTCTGCAAAACCTCCATCCCCCAGTTCGAATCTGGTGCCGCCTTCTTTTCAAGGTCTGTCGGGACCTATCACTTGCTAACAGTTTATTGACAGCGCCTTGTACAAAGCGATTGCCGAGGCTTACTTAGAACACTCGACTTCTTGAGGAATTCGCTCGCTATGGTGTCCGTCACGCCAGCTCAAGTCCATCGGTGAACCCGCCCTGAATACCCTCGGCTGGCCGAACTCGGTTTTTGAGGGCAGACGGGTGGAACTCATAGAAGAGCAGGTGATCGATTTACCTCATGCATCCATTCACTGCTTGATTCATCACCCCCTGATACCGCTCTGGCAGATTTCCTTCATGCCAGAGCGGGTCTATGATGGCATCGCGTCGCCCCGCCAATCGTATTCAAAAAATTTTCGACATCCTCATGCATGGGGTGTATGGGTTTTTCTCTACCTCACAAGAAACACCCCTGCCCCATGGTCAAAGGCCCGAAAGAAGCGATCCAGGAAAACCTGGGCTTCTCCCTGTTCATCGCCGGTGCTGGGCGCTGTGCAGAAATTGGCGAAGGTTTGGAGGGTTTCGGGTCTAGACGCCATACAGCACAAGGGATCAGGCTATGCCGGAAAGGATGGCTCAAAAGCCTAGGAAAGTCGCTTAAAGTTGATGGATAATCCGTATGATTGCCCGGCCTGCGCTCCTCTTAGCGTGCAGGCCGGGTATTTGTATTTCCCCTCCCTAGATAGGTTTCCATGGAATCCATTCCGGCATTGTTTCGAGAGCCCGTGATCACCTTTGTCGTTTTGCTGGCGGTGATTTTGGTGATTCCGCCCATTTTTGAGCGGCTGCGGTTGCCCGGTTTGGTGGGGTTGCTGGTGGCTGGCGTGGTCTTGGGCACCAGTGGGCTGAATGTGCTCAGCAATGAGTCTGAGATTATGAAGCTGTTGCCGACGTCGCAAAATTTATCTGATGTTTGTGGCCGGTTTAGAGATCGACCTCAAGCAGTTTCACCGCACCCGCAGTCGTTCCCTTGGATTTGGCAGTACCACCTTTGCGATCCCGCTAATCACGGGCCTGCTGGTGGGCCGGTTGTTTGGCTTTGACTGGAACGCCTCGGTGCTGATCGGCTCTTTGCTGGCCTCCCATACGCTGCTGGCCTATCCGATCGTGCAGCGCTTGGGGGTGGTCCATGACGAAGCGGTGACGGTCACCATTGGGGCCACGATCTTTACCGATATCGGGGCGCTGCTGGTATTGGCGATTTGTATCGGGGTTAACAAAGGGGACTTTTCGGCCCTGAGCCTATTCACCCTGGTGGGGGGATTGGGCCTTTACTCGGTAGCGGTATTGTTTGGTCTGGATTGGCTGGGCAAAGACTTTTTTCGGCGATCGCGCGATGACCAGGGCAACCAGTTTTTGTTTGTGCTGCTGGCGGTATTTCTGGCCTCGGTCAGTGCCCAACTGGTGGGGGTCGAAAAGATTGTCGGGGCCTTTTTGGCGGGACTGGCGGTGAATGACGTGGTGGGCAATAGCCCCGTCAAAGAAAAGGTGGAATTTGTTGGCAGTGTCCTCTTCATTCCGATCTTTTTTGTCAGCATGGGGCTGCTGCTTGATATCCATGCCTTTCGGGATCTATTGACCTCCATTGGTCTACCGTTGGCAATTGTGGCTGGGTTAGTGATCAGCAAGTTCTTGGCGGCCTGGGTGTTGAAGCCTCTATTTCGGTATAGCTGGGCGCAAACCCTGACCATGTGGTCCCTGTCGCTGCCCCAGGTGGCGGCCACGTTAGCAGCAGCCTTGGTGGGCTACGAAGCGCAAATTATTAACCAGGAGGTATTTAACAGCGTCATTTTGCTGATGTTAGTCACCGCTGTGGGGGGACCGCTGATTACCACCCGCGCGGCGGCGCGGCTGGCCCAGAATCTACCCTCGATTAATACCCTAGAAGACACCATGCCGGAATGGTTAGAGGTCGCCGAACCGCTGCCGTTGGCGACAGATTTCACCGTTGTGGTGCCGGTCTACAACCCGAAAACGGAGCAGCATCTGCTGGAAATGGCCGCTATTATTGCCCGCCATCAAGGGGGGACGATCGTACCCTTGGCGATCGCCCGCGCCCAGGCCCATATGGCCTCGCCGCAACTGACGCGATCGCTACAGCGCTGCCAACGGCTCCTTACCACCGCCCAGGCAACTTGCTTAGCTTTAGGGGTGACCGCTCGCCCCAAGCTCCGGATTGAATACGATGTCGCCCAGGGCATTAACCATCTCAGTCGCGAGGTGGAGGCCAGCTTGATCTTGCTCGGCCTCGGGTCTCACCTCGGCTTTCGGGCACAACTGTTGGGGAACATCACGGACCAGGTGCTGGGAGCAGCTCATTGTTTGGTGGCGATCGCCCGTTTGCAGCAGTCGCCTCTGGCCTTCCAGCACATTCTCGTCCCGGTGGAAAACTTCACCACCGCCACCCTGCAAGCGGTCCATTTTGCCCAGGGGCTCGCCGTCGCTAACCAGGCCCAGCTCACCCTCTTGCACATCTGTCTGCCCCAAACCCCTCGGGCACAAAAAGACTGGGCCAGGGAACAGCTCACCCTGATGGTGAAGGGATTAACCTTACCCGCATCGTTGGTGCGGGTGCAGGTGGTGGTGGCGAAGGAGGTGATTTCCAGGATTTTACGGGAATCAGCCCAGCAGGATCTGGTGGTGTTGAGATCGCAGCGACAACGGGTGGGGGCGGATGGTTTACCGGTTAGCGAAGTCACCTTCCCGCTCCTGCAACGGTTGAGCTGCTCAGTGGTGTTGCTGGGGGACGCTCAGGAGCCGGTGGGGTAAGCCAATTTTGGGAACGATTGGCAGCGATCGCCACAAAATCGCCCCCCACCTAATCAGACACTGGCTTTATAGCAGTCGCCAGTCTGATTAAGACAAGACTGCGAGCCACTTTGCTTGTGGGCTATAGAACAGGACGATCCGAGGTGTCTTAAGCAAAGTGGCCAGCGCTAAATATCTCCAAAAAGGACTGAACCATGAGCGGATTAGGTGGCCTCAATAAAACCCCAAATGGTGTGGTGCTGGGCATGGTGCAACTGCAACTGCCCAACGTCGTCACCCCAGACGATCTCGCCGCCCAAACCCAGCGGATCGTGGCGATGGTGGGCAAGGCCCGCCGCAACCTGCCCACCATGGATCTGGTGGTGTTTCCCGAGTATTCGCTCCACGGCCTCTCCATGGATACCAATCCTGCGATCATGTGTCGCCTCGATGGCCCTGAGGTCGAAGCCTTTCGTCAAGCCTGCATTGATCACCAGATCTGGGGCTGCTTCTCGATCATGGAGTACAACCCCGACGGCAACCCCTACAACAGTGGTCTAATCATTGACGATCAGGGAGAGCTGAAGCTGTACTACCGCAAGCTCCATCCTTGGGTCCCCGTCGAGCCCTGGGAACCGGGCAACATTGGCATCCCCGTCTGTGACGGCCCCAACGGCAGCAAGCTTGCCCTGATCATCTGCCACGATGGCATGTTCCCCGAGATGGCGCGGGAATGTGCCTATAAGGGGGCCGAAATCATGATTCGCACAGCGGGTTACACCGCCCCGATTCGACACAGTTGGCGCATCACCAATCAGTCCAATTCCTTTTGCAACCTGATGGTGACGGCCTCGGTGTGCATGTGCGGCAGCGACGGCAGCTTTGACTCCATGGGCGAAGGGATGATCGTCAACTTTGACGGGGAGCCCTTAGTGATGGGGAGCCACCGTCCCGACGAAATCATCACCGCCGAGGTGCGGCCTGACCTCGTGCGCGAAGCCCGGAAGCATTGGGGCGTAGAAAATAACATCTATCAGTTTGGCCATCGGGGCTATGTGGCGGTAAAGGGCGGCGCTCAAGATTGCCCCTACACCTATATGCAAGACATGGTGGCGGGGAACTATCGTTTGCCCTGGGAAGATCAGGTGATCTACACCGACGGCACCTCTTGTGGGTTTGAGACCCCTACCCGCCAGTACAAAGGGGAGGAGATGCCTGCGGTAGAGTTGAGCCAATCTTAGATCAACCCTGTCCACATCCAAACCCGGAGTTCGTCAGGGCTCAGGGTGTAAAGAATGGTGGCTATCAGGCCAAATGATAGCGTTAACTCCGATAGGATCAAGGCGATCGCAGCAGAGCAGTTCTCTCCCTTCTCTGAATTTCTGCTCGTTATCGCTCTCACCCTCAGTTCAGAACTGTATTCTGTTGCCTCACTCCCATCACTAATGAGGATATGCACAATGAATGCTCTCAAAAGATTAGAGGCCGTTGTCAAATACTTTAGCGAAGCCTTGGTGCGCATTTTTAGCCCGAACGAAAAAGACGTTCCCCCGGTGGGGGTTCAGCCCTTTGGAGGAGAGCCGCTATCGGAGTGGGTCGATGAAGGCTGATGTGCATGTTTTAAGTCTGGATGATTAGCTCCACGGGTATGGTTGGCTTCGCTGGGCCTTAAAGACTATCACCAGCGACTCAAAAAGCAGCATGGGGGATAGACCTTGCATGCTGCTTTTTTGCGATCGCTGGCTTATCGATAGTAAAAGTCGAAATGCTTCAGAGCCAGCAATCGGGCTTGGTTGAGGCGATAGTGGTAGCTGATGCGGCGCGCTAACTGCTGCCAGCGCTGCGCTACTCGGGAAGGTGGGTGAGTCGCGGCACTGGCCTGGGTCGAAGCGTTGGTATGTCGGCGCGCTTGATTAATCGACTCTAGCCAATCAGCGGATTGGACCGCTAAGCCTGCTTTCGCAGCGGCAATCCCAATCGTATTGCCTTCCCCCGCATGAATGCCCCGCAACTCTAAATAACGGGCAATTAAATGCCAGTGCTGAATAAACGCTTGAGCTTGATCGCCCCTGGCAGAGACGGCAAATAACGATTCGCCGACAAAGCTGACTTGGCTAAGATCGACGTCAAGCTTGGCGGCTAGCTGGTGAAAGTGAGGCAGCCTTTCGGGGGCGTACTGGGCATGGAGCAGAATGTTTTGGATGTGGACCGCTGATATCCCTGGGGACGATGGGATGTTCTCGGGGATTGGATGGGTGATTTGCGTATCGGCATCAATTTGAATGACGGTCTCAAACTGAGTCAGCGCCTTTTCAATCACAAACCGCTTGTCATGGTAGCAGTGCAGAATGCCCCGTTTGTGGAGTTGAAAAGCAGAGACATTGCTACAGTTGCGAAAGTAACCGGGATTATCCGTCCCCACCACCAGGGTGATGCCGGGTCCATGGGTAGCCAAGTCAGTTGCCAATGACTTGGCCAGGGCTTGATATTTGGGATTTAAGGCGAGAACGCCAAAGCAGAAATTGCGGGTCATACTTTCCCCGTCGCTTAGGGACCAAGGTCCCCTTAGACTTGAGCTGGATTAGAGGGTGTTTGAAAAGTCCTCGGGACTTCCTTTAGCGACATGGATTACCTAGAAAAGTGACGGTAGCATTAGGGCTTCAGCCACCCTACTGATGGGCTCCAGCATTGTTCAAGACTGGCTTACCCCCTTTTCAAACACCCTCTTAGGAGCATACTAGGGGTTGGGTGAGAAGACAAGCATCCAACCCAACCCCTTATTTAAACCTGAGCTATATCCAAACCCGTAGTTCGCCCTACGGTAAAACCTCAAGTTTTCGAGTTAGATATGGCTTATGTATGCCCAAATCAGCCCATTACTGACCTAATTTGCAGGTCAAGTCATTGGCAGGGATGCCATCGGCCCGCAGGACCGCATTCAGGCTGACGGAGAAGGGGGATACCTTCCAAATTTCCTCGCAGTACTCCTGGATGGAGCGATCAGAGGAAAACTTGCCCATCCGCACCGAGTTGATAATGGACATGCGGGTCCAGTGATCGGTGTCGCAATAGGCTTGGCTCACCGCTTTCTGACAGTCGATATAAGACTGGTAGTCGGCCATCAACATGAATGGGTCATGGTGCAGCAGCTTGTCCAATAGGGGCTGGAACAATGAGCCATCGCCTTGGGAGAAATGGCCTGAACCAATCAGATCAACCGCATCCTTCAAGAGGGGGTTGCCATTGTAGAAGTCCCAAGGCCGGTAACCCTCGGCCTTTAACTCACTCACTTGGTCCGTGGTCAGGCCAAACAAGAAGAAATTCTCCGCCCCCACCGCGTCACGGATTTCCACATTGGCCCCATCCAGGGTGCCAATGGTCAGCGCCCCATTCATGGCAAATTTCATATTGCCGGTGCCGGAGGCTTCTAACCCAGCGGTAGAAATTTGTTCTGACAGGTCAGAGGCGGGGTAAATTCGCTGGCTGTTAGTGACGTTGTAGTTGGGCAAGAAGACCACCCGTAGCTGGTTGCGCAGGTCGGGGTCTTTGTTGACCATATCTCCCACGGCGGTGATGAGTTTAATCATCAATTTGGCCATGTGATAACCCGGAGCTGCCTTACCTCCAAAGATGAAAGGTGCGGGGGGTGATCTCTAGGTTGGGGTTTTGCTTCAACTGGCTATAAAGGGTGACGATGTGCAGGGCGTTCAGGTGCTGGCGCTTATACTCGTGGATGCGCTTTACCTGTACATCAAAGGAGGGAAGCCGGATCCACTAAAATCCCGAATTGCTTGTGAATGCGACTGGCCAAGTCCCGCTTGACGCTTTGCTTGATTTCCCGCCACTCGTCTCGAAAAGCACTGTCCTCAGCCAAGGGTTCGAGCTGCTGGAGCTTCTCTAACTGCTTGATCCAGCCGTCACCGATACGGTGGTTAATCGCCTTACTCAGGCGAGGGTTACTTAAGGCGATCCAGCGGCGGGGGGTGACGCCGTTGGTCTTGTTGCAGAACTTTTCGGGGAACAGCTCGTAGAAGTCCCGCAGCACGGTTTCCTTCAGGAGTTCGCTGTGGAGGGCGGCAACCCCGTTGATGGTGTGGCTGCTGACGCAGGCGAGATTGGCCATGCGCACATAGCGCTCGCCACTTTCATCAATTAAGGACATGCGGGCGAGGCGATCGCTGTCCTTGGGAAATTTCATCCGCACCAACTCTAGGAACTGGCTATTGATTTCGTAGATGATTTCCATGTGGCGGGGCAACAACCGCTCAAACAAACTGATCGGCCATTTTTCTAGGGCCTCGGGCATGAGGGTGTGGTTGGTGTAGGCCAGGGTTTTTTGCGTGATTTCCCAAGCCAGGGTCCAATCCAGCCCGTATTCATCCAACAACAGCCGCATCAGCTCAGCAGCGCGATCGCGGGATGGGTATCGTTCAGTTGGATCGCAAACTTCTCGTGGAATTTCTCGATAGGGATCTGCTGTCCCTTCAGAATCCGGAACATGTCCTGTAGGGAGCAGGACACAAAGAAAAACTGTTGCTCTAGGCGCAGTTGCTTGCCGGCTGAGGTTTCATCATTGGGGTAAAGCACCTTGGTGAGATTTTCCGACAAGATCTTTTCTTCAACCGCGCCGTAGTAGTTGCCCTGGTTAAAGACGGCAAAATCGAAGGATTCAAGGGCTTCGGCCTTCCAGAGTCGGAGGGTATTGGCGGTATTCACCTGGTAGCCCAAAATCGGGGTGTCGTAGGGCACCCCCATCACCTTATGGTCAGCCACCCAACGCACGTGGTAATGGCCCTGATCGTCAATATAGGACTCGGTACGGCCCCCAAATTTGACCTCTTTAGACCATTCTGGGCGGGCCAGCTCCCAGGGGTTGCCGTAGCGTAGCCACTTATCGGTGCGCTCCACTTGCCAACCGTCCCGTAGCCCTTGCTCAAAAATGCCAAATTCGTAGCGAATTCCATAGCCGAGGGAGGGGATTTCGAGGGAGGCCATGGAGTCTAGGTAGCAAGCGGCCAAGCGGCCCAGGCCACCATTACCCAAGCCCGGTTCTTCTTCTTGGGCCAGTAGCTCTTCAAAGTCGAGGCCCAGCTCTGCAATGGCCTGCTTGACCTGATCGTAAATGCCCATGTTGATCAGGTTGTTGCCGAGGTGTGGCCCCATCAAAAATTCGGCGGACAGATAACAGACGGTACGGGCCCGATCACGGGTGTAACTTTCGGCGGTGCCATTCCAACGGTGCAGCATGCGATCGCGCACCATGCAGGCCAAGGCCATGTAGTAGTCGTGCTGGGTGGCTAGGGCCACCGGCTTACCCTGAACGAAAAAGAGGTTGTCTAGGAAGGCCCGCTTCAGGGTTTCAATGTCCACTCCCGTCCGATAAGCCGGACAAGATAGAGCGGCGTTCGTGCCATCGGGTGACGGGGACATACCCATAGATTCAAAACCTTGTATTACAGAATTTTAACGATCTACCACCAGTCTGCTGGCAAACACTGTGGTTTGGAGCACGATTTCAGTAAGGCTTAAGTTTTGGCGTTATCGAATCGGCACAAAACCTGCTTGCACAAGCAGTTGTTGCCCCTCGCCACTGAGCACCAAATTGGCATAGGCTTCCCCCGCCTGCTGGTCAGTTTGGCCGTCTTCTCGCACAATCACAAAGAGGCGGCGGGTGAGGGGATAGTCGCCACTGCGCAAGCCCTCAATGTTGATCTGGTTGCGCTGACCGGGACAGGCCGCAGGGGGGACATAGGGTTCGGTGTAGGGCAGCACCATTTGATCAGGCTGGCGACCCACCGCAATGGGCTTGACGGTACATTGGCCCACCACTTCTGGGGCAGAGGCATAGTAAATCGCACCGGGGGTGTCGCTCACCAACCGCAGCGCTTCAGTGGTGGTGTTGGCGTTACGCACGGTGCTGGGGAGTGGGCTACCAGCCAGGACCGTATTCACAAAAAACTCGACGGTGCCCCCAGCGGCTGGTCGAGAAATCGGCACGATCGCGAGATTGGGTCCGCCCACTTGGCTCCAGTTGGTGACGCGCCCCAGATAAATATCCTGTAATTGGGTCAAGGTCAGCCCCGCCACGGCCAGCTCGGGGTGAACGGCGATCGCCAGCCCTTCGATCGCCACCGGAATTTCCTTCAGGCTATACCCCTGCTGCTCCGCCTGCTGCCGTTCCTCAGGCTGTAGGGGGCGCGAGGACTGGGCGAAGGAGAGTTGATTATTCAGCAGCATTTCAATCCCGGTACCGGAGCCGGGGGGAGCACCAATCGGGTCGGTATAGCGGAGCTGAAAACTAGGCTGGGACTGCTGAATGGCTGCATCGACGGTGGCGCGGAGCGGAGCCCAGGTGGTGCTGCCGCCGTAGTTAAACAGGCCAGCAGGGACATTGGCACTTGGGCAAAAGTGGTGTTGTCCCCATTGGGTAAAGCCCCAGTGTTGGACCCATTGGATGAAGCCCCGTTCGGGTCATTCCCAGAAACGCTGGGGTTCGCACCGGTGATGCTGTCTAAGTTAAAACCGCCGCCATCCCGACTCAGCCACCAATATCCGCCCCCCAGTAGGCCAGCGGTGATCAGTAAGGCGGCGATCAGTACTGGGGTTTCATTTTTGCTGCTCATGCCGATTGCTCCCAGGGATTGAGTCCCCTACAAAATACTCGATAGCAGCCGGTAAATTAGCCGAAATAGGGTGGCGATCACCACCGCCATCAGCCCAGCTAGAATCGCTAGCACCAGTGCCGTTTGCAGCGGCGAACCCGTGGTCGCTAAAACCATGCGCAAGGGGGGAAACAGCACGACTACGGCCAGGGTCACCCCGGCAATAATCACTAAATCTAACCGTTCAATAATGCGGCGGGCCTGCAAGAACACCAGCCCCCCTAGTAGCAGTAGCCAAGCGCCACTACCCAGCAGGCTGGTGCCCAACAAACTGGCTAGGGCGATCGCCAACAGCCCCCCCTCAATCCAT
>JAAUQE010000294.1 GCA_012032425.1 Leptolyngbya sp. RL_3_1
CGTTCTCACCCCCTCTCACGTCGCCCACCCTCACCCTGCCCGCCATGGCCTCCCGCAAACCTCTCCAGCCCACCCAATTTGCCCCCTGGCTCCAGGATCTACAGCCAGAAATCCTGTTTCCGAGTTTTGTGGCGGGCAGCATTACCGGGGTGATCGGGGTGATTCGGGCGATTTCCTATGCCGCCTTGATTTTTCGGGCAGTCTGGCAGTCCATCTGAATGTGGGGGTGGGCATTGGCCATCCTCAGTTCGGCGATCATCAGCATTGTGGTCGCCTGATGAGTTCCTTGCCGGGGATGATTGCTACCCCTCTGGCGGCCCCCACTGCGGTGCTGGCGATTTTAGCGGCCCAAATTGTCCAGAGCTTAGACCCAATCACGACGGATACCGGTGAACTGCTGGTGACGGTGGTGGCGGCGATCGCGATCGGCTCCCTCGTCACCGGAGTCACCCTTTGGGTCTTAGGCACGGTGCAAGGGGGCAATGCGCTGCAATTTGTGCCCTACCCCGTAGTCGGTGGCTTTATGGCCGCGACGGGGGGGCTATTGGTACGGGGGGCGATCCAGGTGATGACGGGGGAGCCCTTGAGATTGGCCAACTTCGGCTGGTTTGCGAGCCCGGAGCCGTTGCTGCACTGGGGCAGTGGCCTGGTGATTGCCGTGGTGTTGCTGGTGAGCACCAAGCGCTACCACCATCCCCTGATCATGCCGGGAATCTTACTGGTGGCGACGGGACTGTTTTACGGGGCGGTGTGGCAGTCCCATTTACCGCTGGCCACAGTTCGCGCCCAGGGCTGGTTGCTGGGGCCGTTCCCCGCCGGAAATCTATGGCAACCCCTCACCCCGACTGGGTTGGAGCAGGTGCATTGGGCGGTGATTGCCCAACACAGCAGCACCCTGGGGCTACTGGTGTTTGTGAGTTTGCTGTCCCTGATCTTGACCAATGGCGGCATTGAGCTGGCCCTCGGTCGCGATTTGGACTTGAACCAAGAATTGCGGGCGGTGGGTATCGCCAATATGGTGGCCGGTTTAGGCAGCACCATGGCGGGCAATCAGGCCCTACCCAGCACGCTACTGGTCCATAAGATGGGGGCGAGTAGCCGCCTGACGGGCCTATTTAAAACCCTGCCCTGCTTCGCAGTTTTGCTGCTCGGTCCAGCGTTTTTGGCCTATTTCCCCAAGCCGATTTTGGGCAGTCTGCTGTTGTTTTTGGGCTTAGAGCTGCTCTGGCAATGGCTCTATCAAGTCTGGTTTCGCCTGGGTTGGACAGATTATTCGACGATCCTCGTCACCCTGGTGGTGGTGAACTGGGTGGGGTTTATGGCGGGGATTGCGATTGGATTGGCGATGACGGCCATTCAGTTTCTGTACGGCTGTGCCCAGACCAGTCCCATGGCCACGGATATGGCCACGGATAGCGACAATATCCTGAGAGACTTCACAGCGGACTTCCGTGACGTCCATCTGGCCCCAGGGGAGGGCAAGGTTGACTGGGTTGATTTACACGGGTTTTTGTTCTTTGGGAATGCGGCGGTGTTGTTTCAGCAGCTGCGATCGCGCCTCCTCCATCCCGCCGATGACCAGCCGCCCGATTACCTAGTCCTCAACTTCCAAGCGGTGCTGGGGATGGATGCCTCGGCGGTGCTCAGCTTTAGCAAGCTGCTGAAGCTGGCCCATCAGCAGTCGGTGACGTTGATTTTTAGCCAGGTGTCGGAATCCTTACAGCGGCAGCTCACGCAGGGGCAAGCCTTAGATTTAGAGGACGATACCTGCGTGCTGTGGGAGAGCGAGGCAGCGGCGATCTCTTGGTGTCACAATCATCTCTCACGATCAGAGCCCACCGAATCAGAGCCAGCACCACTAGAGATGGCATCCGCCTCAGCGTTGCCAGAGCTGGCTGAACCCATCAAGCCTTAGGGGGTTGCCAGATAACGGCGTTGCTGAATCGAAGTATGGATCTATTTGAGTTGCCAGTTATCTCGCCCCCTAAATCCCCCAATTCTGGGGGACTTGGAGAAATCCAGCTCCCCCAGAATTGGGGGGTGGGGGGCGGATTCATACCGTAATTCAGCAACGCCGATAACCCTTAGCCTTCACTGTTGAGGAACCGCTCAAACTCCCGCAGGGCCACACTCGAACCAGCGGTCCAGGCCCGCTCAACATAGGCGGGCAGCAGGGTAATCACATCCACCGTTGGGAAGGTGGGGCTGGTGAGGCGGTCCTCATAACCCGTTGGGGTCAGCCCATACACCCCTAAACGCTCCTGGCGATAAATCCACACTTCGGGGACGGCCAAGGTTTGGTAAATCTCTAAATCGGTCAGCGAGGTCAGATCCATCTCGATGGCGAGATCGGTGGCTAAATCGATCCGGTCTTTGCCTAAGATGGCTCGCCAATTTTCGATGTAAAAACAGGCATCGGGTTCGGCCCCGGCTGCTTGGAGGCGCTTGAGGGTAAGCGGATCAAAGCCATGCCAATCTCGATTTTGATGGCGTAACAGGGCAGTCACCAGATCGGCTAAAGTGCGACTGCGATTACCGTGGCCAGCCAGAGGAGCCATGAGGGAAATTGCTTGGGTATGGGCGTTGAAGCGGATTTTGATGGCGGCATCGTCGCGGCGACTGGCCAGCAGAGTCTCGTAGTCGGCCCAGGTTTGGTAGCGCAGGGTGACTTCGCTACCGGGGGGAAGCTGAATCTGCTCTGGACTAATGGTTAACATCATCACGGGCCTTGGTCGCTGGCATTATGTCCATGTTTTGATTGTCACCCATCGACCCGCTTTCTTCTCTGGTTCCCAGTCTCTGGCTGAGCACATCTGACGAGGCTCGATCTGGCGACCCATAGCGGCAGGGCCACTGGGATAGCACACCAGGCAGGGCCTAGGAGCGAGGCAAGGCTACCTAGGTTGTCACGTCGGGAGCTAAGTTTTCGCCAGGGCGCTTAGACTAGGAGAACTGTTGCCGCCGTTGTGCAGGCACCCTGCGGCAATGCCAGATTCCCCTGATCCCAAACCATCTATACGACCTATGGTTCAGCTTCAGCAGCGGTTTCAGAGCTTTGAAAGACTATCTGTCCTACGATGACGGGACCGATACGCTGTACGAACTATTTAACGGAGAGCTGATCGCAGTGCCACCGGAGTCGGGCTTCAATGTGGAAGTCGCCAACCTGCTATTTACCCTGTTGTTGCCGTTAGTGGGTTATCGCCGGGTGCGGGGGCAAGGGCTAGAACTAGAAGTGCAGGGTGAACCGCGCAATCGCTACCCTGATTTAACCGTGATTCGTGAGGAGCACATTGCCCAGCTCAAACAACGGAACACGATTCGGCTGTCGATGGTTCCCCCCGTTTTAGTGATTGAAATTGTCAGCCCCGGCGAGGTGCAGCGTAATCGAGATTATGTGGCGAAGCGCATTCAATATCAGGATCTGGGGTGCCAGAGTATTGGATTGTCGATCCGCAGGCGGGATCGATCTTGGTGTTGGCGTTGACGGAGGGGCGTTACATCGAGGCGGCGACGTTGGCGGGAGAAGATGCGGTGAAATCGCTCCAGTTAGGGCCGTTGAATACGACTGTGGCTGAGGTGTTTGCAGAGATCGCGATAGCAGAGTAACCGGCTGAATACGGGTGTCTCTGGTTGTCTCTGCTTCCCAGATTCTAGCTGAGAAGCGCTTATGCAGCTCTGCCTCGACCCATGGCGGCAGAGCGCAGGGGATAGCTCAGGGGGCAGTTGGGTTTCCGGGGAGAAGGCGGTGAAGGTGGAGTATGGGGGGGGCGATCGCCCGCAGTCCCCATTGCGATCGCATCCCGGCACTCTTGGCAGAAACCCATACGCGGTTGGAGCGGGAAGCGGTGCAGCGGCTATCAAGTTCTTGACGAGCGTCTGATTTCAAGTGGTGGGTAGCGCAGCATACTCAAGGAACATCGGACAATCTTTCCCTTATTGAATTAGTCAGCATCACAGTCTTCGCAAAGGGCACTACCTCGCCACATTGGGCAACTACAGCGTGGACAATCATGCCAGCTTTCTAAAGCATGCAATTCATCCTCCACTCTTATACGCAGCAGTAGCCCTCGAATAAGATTTTCATCGGGCTCGGTCTTCTTGTTACGGACATCAGGCAGGTTCAGCGCACACTTTTCCAGCATGTCTTCTCTCCGATTGTTCACTCAGGGTTGACAAACAATGTATATCAACCAATATAGTTCTGGGGCTGGCAAGTGTCAACTCTGAGTGAACAAAAGCTCACCTTCGTCATCCTTTGAGAGATTTTCCTTGCAATAGCGCCTTTGAGTCCTACTTCTGTTGCACTTCGTCATCTGTGAGTATACAAAATAGTAGATTTCATGTACTATTTTGCGTATAGGATTCATCGG
>JAAUQE010000295.1 GCA_012032425.1 Leptolyngbya sp. RL_3_1
ATTCAGGCCTTTCTCGATCAAGAAATCACGACCCTCAGCCGCCAAGCCAGCGGCGAAGCTTGGTTACACGCCGCCGATGATGACCTGAGCCAACTCAACCATGTCCTGCACCATCAACTGGGGGTAGAACAGCATTTGGCCCAAACCCATCTCACCCAGATGCAAGCCCTCACCGACAACATCGAGGCCATTGAAAGCAAACTCACCAAAGCTGCCTCCCCCGAAGACTACGATCGCCTCCAGTCCGCCCGCGATCGCGCCCGCCTGCACCTCAACGAATGTCAACTCACCCTCGAACTCCATCGCCGCCGCCACGCCGACCTGGAAAAAAAACGCGAAACCCTGAGAAAAAAGCTGGCCGAGTATGGCACCGAGGCGATCGCCGTCAGCAAAAGCAATACCCTGCTGACCACCGCCCCCCGCGTGCAGCAAACCCTGGTGGAATTTCGCCAACGCCTCACCCAACACAAACTAGGCGAACTAGAGCAAGCCATCACCCAGTACTTTTTGCTGCTGCTCCATAAATCCACCCTGGTGCATCGGGTCATGGTGGATGGGGCCACCTTCCGCCTCGACCTCTACGACACCGATGGCGATCCCCTGCCCATTCAACGCCTCTCTGCGGGTGAAAAGCAGCTCCTGGCGATCTCGTTCTTATGGGGGCTTGCTAGCGTCTCCGGTCGGCAACTGCCGGTGGCGATCGACACGCCCCTGGGTCGCCTCGACTCTAAACATCGCCACCACCTCATCGATCGCTACTTCCCCCAGGCCAGCCACCAAGTCATTCTGCTCTCCACCGATACCGAAATTCGCGCCGCAGAATTAGAGCGCCTGCAAGCACAGGGGCGATCGCCCAAACCTATCGGCTAGAGTACAATCCACACCAACGGCAAACCCATATCGTGGAGGGATATTTTCCATGATTGCCCCCTACCCCTATCCCAAGCCACCCTGGCCCAATTTTGCCAACGCCATCACATCCTGCGCTGAATATATGGCTACCCTCTATCAACTTAAAATCACCCTGCGGGGTAGCAAACCCCCCATCTGGCGACGGGTGCAGGTGCCGGGAAAATTTACCCTCGCCCAACTCCATGAGGTCATCCAGGCCGCCATGGGGTGGTACAACGCCCACCTCTACCAGTTTGAAATCGGGTCAGAATTTTACAGCAACCCCGCCTTTCAGTTAGAAGACAGCCGCAGCGATCGCACCATCACCCTGACCCGCCTCATCCCCGGCGAGAAGTTCAAATTCCACTACGCCTACGACATGGGCGACTATTGGGAGCATGTCATTCTCGTGGAAAAAGTACTTTCCACTGACCGCAATACCCAGTATCCCCTTTGCCTCAAAGGCAAACGCGCCTGCCCCCCCGAAGACTGCGGCGGCATCTGGGGCTATGGTTCATTTCTAGAAGCGATTACAGACCCCAAGCATCCCGACCATGCAGACCTGCTGGAGTGGGTTGACGGCAGCTTCGACCCAGAGGCATTTGACCTAGCGGAAGTCAATGATCGGCTTCAGTCCATGCTTTAAAATCCTTATGATTAACCCTTGATATTTTGCAAGGAGCGACAACCCTGGCAACACTCATGGAAACCTCCAGCAGTAAAGGGTTTGCCCCCGATTGACATGCTCCCATTGACTTCCCCCTCGTTCCCGCCTTCTATCTATGCAGCCCCCCGTCGATCGCATCAAACTTTCCCAATCCGCCAAAGACCAACTGGTGAAGCTCAAGCGCATCACCAAAATCCCCAATTGGAATGTGCTGTGTCGCTGGGCGCTGTGTCGTTCTCTCGCTGAGTCCTCCCAACCCTCCCCCGTCCCCATCCCCGCTGACAGTAATGTGGAGATGACCTGGCAAACCTTTGGCGGCCCCATTGCCGACCCGCTGGCGATCGCCCTCAAGCAACGCTGCCACAACGACGATCTCGGCACCGACCCCGACACCCTCGCCATCCAACTGCGCCTCCACCTCCATCGGGGCATTGGTTACCTGGCCGGTGACCCTGCGCTCAAAAGCCTTGAGAATCTCTGCCAGCTTGCTTTGACAAAGTGATTACAGCTCCACCAAATGCCGCTCAAATCGAGTCGCTGCCGCAACTCCTGTTTGCGCTAATCTGAACGGTTCGAAAACAAGAGGGGCTGTACACTGCCATCGGGCAGAATATCTGGCAGCCACTCATCCCCCTGGTGTTCCGTCCCATCCCATTTTTCCGGCCAAGTCTTCGCCGCGATTAACGCTCGAATTCGCGCCAACTCCTCATCATTAATCAGGCTGATGGTTGGCTGCTCACAAACCGCTGCGGCTGCATTCACCTCCGCTTGAATCCGCAGGATTTCCCCCAGCATCCATTCCCGTGTTTCCAGGGTTAACGGCCCCAATCGCCCCTGTTTTTTCGCCAAGCTACCATCTTTTCGGGTTTCACCATGCTTCCGCAACCGATACTGGGGCTTCTTCACCTCCCAGTACAGCGGGCGCAATTGCCGTAGCGGTGCTAGATAGGTCCACTTCGGGTTCGCCAACACCCGCTCCAGCGCCGAGTCCTCTTGCACCAGCGGACACCCAATGCAGCCCGTCCGCGCATTCATCGGTTCCGTCTCCCCCAGGTCATCCTGGGGGTCGTGGCCATACACCTCAGCAATGTCAAAGGTGGGATAGCCCAACTCCACATCCGCCTGCACCAACCAGTCCCACACATGGCACACCCGCCAGTGCAGCATGCGCGAGGGTATCCGCCACCGCATTCGAGGTGGTCTGCTGAAACCAGCCCTGCCCGCATTCCCCGCCATCCTTGGTGCAGCTCAGGGCAATGCGCTGGTCCCGCGCCGCTGACTCGCCAATGCGCACCCCGGTCAGCATCAAAAATTTCTCCCCTCGCTCCTGGCGCAGGGTTTCTAGCTCCCGCTCCATGGCTATCACCTTGAGCTTGGGCGTACACCACCGAAACGTGTTGCTGGGTGGCGGCACCCCTCGGCCTAGTATGTAAACGAAGTAGCGATGGTCGAGCTGGGGCAATACAACGCGGGTTTCAAAGCCGCGATCGCACAAATTCGCCATCAGCGCCATCGCCGCATGGTGCAGGGGAGGCAGCTCCTGGCGGGTATCGGCATAGAGCACCGTCAGGCTTTTGGGCCGAGGAATCTTATCCTTCTCAATCAAATCCGCAACTAACGTAACGGTGGCTGAAGAATCCTTGCCGCCAGAAAATGCGATCGCCCAGTGTTGATACAAAGAACCATAGGCCCGCAAAGACTGCACCGTCAGCTCAATGCTGCGGTCGAGAGACAAACGCTCGTTTTCAAATAGGCTGAGCGTTCTCACGGTCATTCACTAGGCGCTGTTGGTAGCGTCATTTTAACGGCAAATTGGCAGCGAAACCCTATCCATAGGATTTATTCCTAACTCGAAACACCATGGCGGGAATGCCATGTATTCCAATGTAGTTCAAACGCTCTAATTGAGGACATCTCTGTGATGCAAGCTGTTGAGAAGGCGGAAAAAGGTCGCGATCACCGACAGCCTGTTGACGTAGAGCACCGACCATCACTGCCATCTCTCACCGCCCATTGTCAGGACAGTCCTCTCGGTAAGTGTCTGCCCAGTGCCTTCTACATTCATCTGTCAGCCCTGGGTCGTTTGGCTACAGCCCTCCAGCATTACGAAAAGCAGGCCCAGGCCCACTGGGAGCAGTATCCTAACGTCACCCTGATCAAGTTTCACCTTGACCAGCCCAAACTCTCTTATCTGTACTATCCCGACTTTGATCGAGAACCCCACCCCCTGCTCCGCAGCAGTGTCATTGTGGATCTGGCAACCGGTGAAGTGCGTTTGCGAGACTACACCGACGTCCCCAATCCGCCATTACTACACCGCAAAGAAACCTTTGTTGCTGTAGATTATCCCGGCTATACCACCTTTGCCCACCTCACCCAGCAGCAAGTGGCGATGGGGCTACTCGATAACGCCCGCGAAATCGGAACCCTCCTCAACTGGGAAAAGCGCCTGACCCAGCACGGTCTGGAAATTCACAATCACGCCCTGGCCTGTTCGCTGAAATCGTTGCAAACAGCCCAACCCAGGATTCAGCGACATAAGGCGGCGATCGCCCGCGTCACCACCTCCAAGCCCGTCCGCCTCGCCGTCGAAGCGGGGCTTTTTCCCGACGACACCACCTACTTCGACTACGGCTGCGGCCATGGGGCCGACATCGAATACATCAAGCGGCTAGGCCATCCCAGCAGCGGTTGGGACCCCTACTACCGCCCTGATATAACCCACCTCCCCGCCGATGTAGTCAATCTGGGCTACATCATCAACGTTATTGAAGACACGCCGAGCGGCGCGAAGCCTGATCAATGCCTGGGGA
>JAAUQE010000296.1 GCA_012032425.1 Leptolyngbya sp. RL_3_1
GACAAAACCTTATCCAGAGCCTCGGAAAGCCCTCACCCTAGCCCTCTCCCACGGGGGAGAGGGAACAAGAGGGTGTGCTCGGCTCCCCTCGCCCGCTGGGAGAGGGGTTGGGGGTGAGGGCGAACAACTTTTGTCAGTCAACCAGCCTGCCCAGTCATATGACTGACAGTGAAGTGTAGGTCGCTAGCTGCACAAACAAGTTTTATGACGTTATCTCTATTTTTAGGCGTAAGTTCTGATACAGACCCGAAGAACGTGCCGATGAGGGCTAGGGGAATGGTGAGCAAAATGATGAATGGCTGGCGGAAGGAGTTGAGCTGGAGGACGAGGACTGCGAACACCATGAAGATAGCCAATCCCAGTGCCTGCCCCGCAGACCCAAAGGTTTCGGCTTGCTCTGCCGATTCACCCCCGAAGCTGTAGCTGTAGCCCGCAGGCCAACTTGCTTGCAGCGCTGCGATTTTGGGCTCTGCTGCCGTCAAAATCTGGCCGACGGTGGTATCTCCTGCCGTTTTAGAAAGCACTTTGACAGTGCGCTCACCGCCTGAGTGGGTAATTGAAAGGGCTGTTTCACCCTGCACAGCGGTGACAACAGACCCGGCTGGAATGACGGGCTGATCAGGATTAGCGCCAAAAAAGCGAATCAGGCCAAGCTCATCGCGCCGGGTAGGGCCACCCACCGCGCCATTGCGAGAAGGCCAAGCCGTACTCAATCGAATTTCAATGTCTTCTTGGTTGCCGCCGATCGCAAAGTCTCCTACTTGGACAGCGCTCATGTAGTAGCGGGCCTGAGTCGTCAGGTCGTCTTCACTGAGACCGTAAAAGTCCAGCTCTTCTCGATTGGGCAAGAGCTGGAGGTCAGCGCGAAGATTGCCTGGATTGTCGCGGACATCGGAAGAGCCCGGTATTTGCCTGATTGCGTCTTGCACCTGGGCCGATATTTGCCTGAGTTCAGCAATGTCGCTACCGGTAATTTCGATTGAGATCGGGTCACCTGCGCCGGTCGAGCTTTCGGTATTCACAATCAAGGAAGCCCCTGGATAGCGCTGGATGGCTTGAGTCAGTTCGCTTCGCAGTTCACTGGCATAGATATCTGAACCCGCTTCGCGATCTTCGGCGGGAATTAGAAAAACAGAAAAGCCAGAGAGATAGCTGCCGTCGCTGGGCTGGAGGGTGCCTGAACCCACGAGCGTGTTGCCCTGCCCGGTGTATTTGATGACGCTTTCGATGTAGGGTTTTTGGCGAAGAAATGTCGCCGAGATCGTCTGCGATCGCTTGCGAAACCGCCAGCGTCGTTTGTGGTGGCATCTCCACATCAATCCCGACTTTACGGCTGTCTGAGGCAGGGAAAAGACGGTGGGACGGTGGTCCAAGCTTTGGGTACAGCGAGGGCGGTGCCAGTGGCGTAGCTGACCCAGGCCGCGTAAATGGGCGTGCCGTTCAGCTCACTTTTATCCAACTCGATTTGCGCCCCTCGATAGGGATAGGACAAGACAATGTAGGGATAGTCCGGATCCAAAATCATTGGCTAGAACGTGACGGCAGCTTCAACAGTATTGCGGATGGCAGGGGATCAACTGGCTAACTGACAAAAGTTGTTCACCCTCACCCCCAACCCCTCTCCCGCAGGGAGAGGGGAGCCGATCACCCCTCTTGTTCCCAGAGGGAACAAGAGGACTTTCCGAGGCTCTGGATAAGGTTTGTCAGGCAATTAGAAGGGGCAAGGGAGCTAGACACTGAAATAATCCAGCCATTTACGCCCTTGAGGACTCAACCAAGTCAAACGCTGGCGAAAAATGCTCAGGGGCAATTTGGGTGGCGGCTACCTTTTCGCCGATAGTGGCGAGATCAAAGCGATGCTCGGCATTACTCATCTCTCGGAGTTCCCCTAGGGCGGGCACTAAATGTCCTAACCCCATCCCTTGCAAGGCATCCGCTTCGAGACGAGCGTCGTAGCGGAGGTAGGTGAGGAGCGGTTGGGGAATCAATAGATCTTCGGTGAGATCGCCAATTTCGCCGTCAATGTGCCAGGGGGTTGGCGTTCGAGAGAGGGACTGCAACAGCAATTGGTTTTGCCAATTCGCATCTTCCATCAACATGGCGGGGACTTGTTTGGCCCAATGCCAGAGTTTGCCTTCGGCCACCATATCGACATCATCCCGCCGCTCCCAGCCCCCTGTCCCCAGGGAGGTGAGCAGTAATTGGTTTTCTCCGGTGGGCCACCGAAAGCCGTACCCCTTGAGGGTGGCCATCAGCAGTAGTTGCAGGGAGGGGTTATTGGCCATGCTGACCCCCCCATCCACAAAAGCGCCGACTTGGGTTTTGGAGATATCAATTTTTTCGGGCACAAAGAAGGTGGGGGCAGCGGTACTGGCCCGGATCACTTCTCGCAGCAGCCAGTCTTTGTTGTAGTCATAAAATTTGCTGCGGGGATGGTTGTTGAGGGGCCAGGTGCTACCGGTATCAGCCCGTTTGGTGACAATGCAGAGCCCGGTTTTGATGCCTTCGCTGCCGAGGGTGAGATCCCCAAAGACGGTTTCCAACTGCTCTTCTAAGGGACGAATGTCAAAGAAGGCTTCCCATTTGCGCCATTTCTTTTTGCCAAAGACTTGCTGGCCAATATCTAGGTAAAAGGCTTTGATCTCAGCGGCTTCCATGCCGATCGCTAAGGCGCTGGCAATGATGGACCCGGTACTGGTGCCGCCGATCAGGTCGAAGTAGTCACACAGTCGGAGGTCGGGGCGTTGGTGTCGCTCCCGCAGGATGGTTTCAATGCGCTCGATAAAGCCTAGGGTCAAGACCCCCCGAATGCCGCCCCCATCTAGGGCCAACAGCCGTTTGGGGCCGGGGGCAGTGAGTTTGTCGAGCAGGGGCATAGAGGCTTTGATTCATGAGGGATCACCCTAGAGTTTAGAGGATGTTTGGGTCTGGTGTGGCGGGGGGCTAAACCGGTTAATGCAGTCAATCTCAGCAGTTTGCCCTGAGGATATTGGCCCCCAAGCTCCAGGTTGTGAAGCATCCCTCGGAACCCAACGGCATCCTTGGCGCTCTGGGGTCGCAGGGGAAAGCTACGTCGGAACTTAGGCGGAACTTCAGCGGAACTTAGTCGGAATTATTAAAAATGATTGCGGCTGTTCTTGAAGATCGAGGTGCAGCCTTGGGGTTAAGACAGGGTTGCTTGACCAGCGATCGCGGTTCACCTGTATGGATACTATGGACAATTTTGAGGCCCTGTTCGGGACAGTTCTGAAGGCAGAGGGGTTTGAGATTCAGCCGAAACACAGGCTAGAAGGCAGTGATCTGGTGGCGGCTTTGTATGGCCGTCGCAAGAACTATCACTATTTTTTGTTTGACCTAGAGCAGGCATTTAACGGCAATCTGGAACGGTTGACGGAAGCCCATGAGATGGTTTGCAAATGGGTGAACAGCCAATACAAAACCCCTAAAGCCTTACGCTTGCAGGCTCCGATTATTCAAACGGTACTGGTAACTTCGGAGCCCTTTACCCGAGAGATGCAAGAGCAGGCGCTGGCCCAAATGGATACCCTGGCAGCGCGATCGGCGGTAGGCGGTGAAATCAGTAACGTTACCCTGATTGATCTGCCTCGACGCACGACAGCGCCCTTGAAGGCGGTGCAGATGATGGGGTGGGCAATTCAGAAAAAAGTGCAGAAAATGGTGGAAGCCCAAGCCCAAAAAGTCTTTCAGCAGTTACCCGGTGCCGTCGAAATGCCGCCGTTGGAGGGGGGCAGTGCGTTGGACACTGCGCCGAAGAGTCGGGTCTCGCAATGGCCACCGGGATGGGCCTGGTTCTTTATCGTGCCCTGTTTGGGGATTATCGGTCTGCGCGGGGCGATTCCAGCGGCAGTGGGAGCCGGGGCAGCGGCGGGCTGTTACCAGGTATCGCGCGATCGCAGTCAATCGACCCGGACCCGCGTGCTGAAGTGTCTGGGGATTACGGTGGGCGCTTGGGCGGTGATGTTTGCGATCGCGATCGCAATTGCCATCGTATTCGGCGGTTGAGCCACGGGCTCAGCGATGATCTCAGCTATGGTCTTGGATGCAGCCTGAAGCGATGGGGTCAAACCCAACTGGGAAATGGGTGGCTTCTGGGTCGTAATCAGCGGCTTCGAGCTTGGCTGCGGTCAGCGTCGCCGTCCGGAGATTGGTGCCGATCAGCATCGCCCCCCGCAGATCGGCATCGGTCAAATTGGCCCCTCCCAGGTTGGCGTAGCTCAAGTCAGTCCCCCGCAGGTTGGCCCCGCCCAGATCGGCTTCGCTGAGGTCTGCATAGCTGAGATCAGCTCCCTTTAGATCAGCGCCGCTGAGGTTGCTGTTGGCGAGATTC
>JAAUQE010000297.1 GCA_012032425.1 Leptolyngbya sp. RL_3_1
TAGCCCCCGATCGCCGCCTGTGGGCTCAAGCCAGAAGTTAGCGCTACTCCAGTGCCACTTCAGCGCCACTCTAGCGCTATTGGGGATCAAACCAGCGACATTGGCCCTGGTGGCGCAGCAGGTGATCGCATAAAACGAGCGCCATCATCGCCTCTACCATTGGCACCGCTCGGGGCAAGACACAGGGATCATGGCGGCCCCGCGCCGCCAGTACCGTTTCTTCCCCCTGATTGGTGACGGTATTTTGGGGCTTGCGGATGGTGGCCGTGGGCTTAAAGGCGACGCGAATGACGATCGCTTCACCATTGCTAATCCCCCCCTGGGTGCCGCCAGAGCGATTGGTGCGGGTGCGCCAGTTGCCGTTCTCATCCAAATAAAACTCGTCGTTGTGCTCACTGCCCGTCAGGAGCGTGCCCGCAAACCCGGACCCCAGCTCAAACCCCTTGCTGGCAGGCAGTGACATCACGGCTTTGGCCAAATCGGCCTCCAGCTTGTCGAAGACTGGTGCCCCCAGTCCTTTCGGCACCTGACGGGCGATGCATTCCACCACGCCGCCAATGGAATCCCCTTCGTCACGAATCTGCTCGATGCGATCGATCATCCGCTGGGCGGCTTCGCCATCGGGACACCGAACGATATTGCTTTCCACCTCGGTCAGGGTCACCGTGTTGGGATCAACTACGGCTTCTAAGTCCTGGATGCGTTTCACATAGGCGACGATTTCGACCCCGGCATATTGATGCAAAATCTTCTTGGCGATCGCCCCCGCCGCTACCCGGCCAATGGTTTCTCGCGCAGAGGAGCGGCCCCCGCCCTGGTAATTGCGAATGCCGTACTTGGCGTCATAGGTGGCATCGGCATGGGAGGGCCGGTAGGCCGTCGCCATTTCGCTGTAGTCCTGGGAGCGAGCATCTTTATTCCGCACCATGATTGAAATTGGTGTGCCCAAGGTTTGCCCTTCAAACACCCCGACAAAATTTCACAGCGGTCGGCCTCTTTGCGGGGAGTGGTGATTTTGCTTTGACCGGGCCGACGGCGATCCAACTCTGCCTGAATCTCTTCCACAGAAATCGCCACCTGGGGCGGACAGCCATCAATTACCACCCCGACCCCGCCACCGTGAGACTCTCCGTAGGTGGTAATCCGAAACAGATGGCCGAATGTGTTGCCCATGGCAGCCCTAGGTGAAGTGCTTTTTCATCCTAGCCCGCGATCGCAGCCCTAGCGGCTATCAGTAATTGGCATCAAAAACTTGCTGTGCGAACGGCTGACAGCCGCTTGTGATGTTGGGTCGGGCAAGGCTCTGGCAAATCGGTTCAGCTTTTCGTCCTTGGTTGATGACGTGCCCTAGGGCTCCAACTGCAAGTAATAACGAGGGTTTACTGCCTTGCCCTGACGATAGATGGTGTAGTGCAGGTGTGGCCCTGAGGACCGACCCGTATTACCCAACGCCCCAATCTGCTTGCCCCGTCTCACGGTGTCCCCGACTTCCACATTAATGTCGGACAAATGGGCATAGAGGGTTTCGTAGCCGTAACCATGGTCAATCACCACATGCTTACCAAACCCACCAGAGCGCTGGGCCTTAATCACCACGCCATTGGCGGTCGCATAAATGGGGGTGCCAATCGCCCCACGAAAGTCAATGCCGTTGTGGAGTTCATACCCCCGCCCGCCAAAGGGATTGGCGCGCAATCCAAACTCTGAGGACACATCAACACTTCCCTTGACAGGGATTGCATTGGGGAAGGCGGCTTCCCGGCTGGCTTCCTCTTCCAGGGTTTCTTCTAGGGCAGGGCGAACTTGGCCATCCACCAAAAAAGACAGCTCGGGCAAACGGTTTTGGGCCAACTCAAATAGGGTTTCTGCTTCAATTTCCTGAGAAACCCCACCCTGAGAGTCGGTGGACTCAGGAACCGTCAAACTGCGATCGGGTAAGCCCGCCCGCTCTTGCAAATCCTGCACCTCTGCATCAAGGGAGTCCAGCTCTGTCAGGACTTCATTGGCCGTTTCAGTGAGGGATTCGTTGCGTTCACTGAGCTGGGCGTTGCTGTATACCAGGGACGCCACCCATGCCACCGGCAAGCAGGCCAGCACTAGGGCAGAAACCAGGATCGGCCCAGGACGAATACTGAGGGCAATCGGGGTTGTCCCCGTGCGCGTAATCAGGATGGTGTAGTGCTTAGGTAGTTGAATTCTCATAAGCGCTGGGTTTCGACTGTCTTTAAATCCTTAAGTTTCTTATCGGGATCAAGACTCAAGGATTATACGGGGATCGCTGCTGATCGGCAACGAAACCCAGCAACTTAGAGCAGTTAAAGGCGGCAAAATGATAGTGAGATCAGCTTTCTGAAATCCCCAAAAACCCATCATCCAGCGGACCTCAGGAATCCACAGAGACTTCGTGACAGCCATCGAGCCTTGAGCCACTGAAAATGGTCTGATCTAGTCTGATCTGGGGTGAGGAACCGTCAACAGACTTGCTAGAATCATGAAGGAATGTAACAGGCGGTGCCATGCAGGTCACTTGGTTAGACAGCAATAGCTGGTTGTGGGAACTGGCCGATCAGCGGGTCCTGGTAGATCCTTGGCTGGTTGGCCCCTTGACCTTTGGCAACGCGGCTTGGCTATTTCGCGGCGAGCATCCCCAGCCACGGGCCATCCCTGAGGGGATTAGTCTAATTCTGCTGTCCCAGGGGTTGCCCGATCACGCCCATCCCCCCACCCTCAAGGCCCTAGATAAGTCCATCCCAGTGATCGGTTCTCCTAGCGCAGCCCAAGTGGCGACTGATCTGGGGTTCACGCAAGTGACTGCCCTCGACCATGGGGAAAGCCATCACCATGGTGGTGTCACCATTCAAGCGGTGCCCGGTGCCCCAGTCGGTCCGACTACTTTAGAAAATGGGTATGTGCTGACGGACCAATCCAGCGGTTTGAACTTGTTTTATGAGCCCCATGGTTTTCATCAAGACACCTTAAAGGCGTTGGCTCCGGTGGATGTGGTGATTACGCCCATGCTGGACCTGTCCCTACCGCTGGTGGGGCCGATTATTCGGGGGGGCAAAAGCGCCCAGGAGCTGGCTAATTGGCTACAGCCCCAGGTGATGTTGCCCACGGCCAATGCGGGCGAAGCGGAATACCACGGTTTGTTGGTCTCGCTCCTAAAGGCCCAAGGGGGCGTTGAGGCCGTGCGGGCGGCTTTAGCGGCATCGGGTCAGACGGCCCAGGTCATGGATCCTCAAGTGGGCGATCGCCTCCAGCTTCCCCTCACTCCGCGCACAGCGGCCCTCAGCTAGCTAGCTTGTCATCCTGACTTGTGATCAAAACATGACAAATGATGTCGATAGGGATGACTTATCAGAGAGATTAGTAATAATGGATACAGAAACAGTTATCTGAATTCGTTCACTCCTCAATTTAGGCAACGTCGTAGCTGCTGAAACGGAGCGGAAGTAGGGATTGCCCGAAGGAACGCGTCTTCACTAACCACCCATCGCGTTTTGGAGGCGAATATTATGATCAGCTCTTCTCTCACCCAAGGTTTGGAAATCATTCTGGCGGTCGCCGTGATGACCATCGTTGTTTCCCCCATCCTCTGTTGGGTGCTCCCCGATCGCAGCCACACCCCTTCTGAAGGCAGCGTCTAAATTACACGCTTGAGTCTGACCTGAAAACAACAAACAGCCGAGTGGGGAATCATGCCCTGCTCGGCTGTTTGCTTGACTCGTGAAGAGAGCGGAGGGGACATCGTGACCTACACTGAGACCCGATGATTTCACCACAACCATGGCGATGGATGAAAAGGCGACGGAACTGAAAGACCAGCGGCATCCTCAATATTCGGGCGATCGCGCCATCGTCAATCAACTGCTCAACCGGGAGCCAGACGATTATGGACTGGCCGAATTGGGGCGGCTGCTGACCCGCTATAAAGGCTTTCCAGGGGCCAGAGATATTCAGGTGGACTTAGAGAAGGTGTTGAAAAATGGGGCTTGACCGAAGCCACCTTGTTCAGCCAAACCCGAGCCATCCATCAACAGGCCGAGGTTTACGACCAGATCGCCAGTAAGCGCGATGACTGGAGCTAAACCTCGTTTACCTTACAACCCGGAGTTCCCCTCACCCCCAGCCTCCTTCGACAAGCTCAGGACATCGCCTCTTCCAGAGGGCTACCGCTTATACACAAGTAAACGGCTAAGTGGATTCATGGGTTTGATCCCCCCAACCCCCCTTGTCAAGGGGGGCATCCCAGTCCAAAGCGTGAATAGCCCCCTTGATTTTGGCGCAGCCTGCCCGCAGGGCGTAGGGGCGGCGACAGTGGGG
>JAAUQE010000097.1 GCA_012032425.1 Leptolyngbya sp. RL_3_1
TGGAAGAGGAAATCACCAGTGGGGTCGAAGTCCTGAAAGGAACCCTCAGAGTGAGCGCCCCGGTTGACTTTGGGGCTGAATTTGTCGTTCCCGTCATCCATGACCTGCTCAAAAGTGCGCCGGAGCTTTCCGTCGAGCTATTGCTGAGTAGCCATTTCGTCAATTTGGTTGAACAAAATATCGATGTGGCCATCCGTATTGGCGACGCCGCGAAATCTAATTTGCTGTCTCAGAAAATTGGTGAGGTGCCCCGAGTTTTAGTGGCAAGTCGCAGCTATCTAAACTGCCACGGCACGCCAGAAACCCCTGATGATTTGATTCACCACAACTTTATTTTGTACTCACCCATTCAGGCGAGAAGCGATATTGAATTTGCCGACGGCTCTAAATTTCCCCATGCCAAAATCCACAGCAACATCACAGTCAATAGCGTGAATGGCATTCGTAGGTTGGTGCAGGGTGGATTGGGCATTCACCTGGGGCCAGCCTGGGTATTCAAAGCGGCATTGGAGCAAGGGGATGTCTGTCAAATTCTGCCGCGATACGCCTTAAAAAGCTTCCCGGTTCATGCGGTATACGTTGCCCGAGCCTATTTACCCCGAAAAACAGAAGCGTTTATCCAACAGCTATCAAGGCATATAGAACATAACTGTTAGGGCACCTCGAAAAACAATCCGCTCTAGCCCCAGCTTGGTAATCGCCCCAGCAACTACGCTGGCTGAGGCTTCGACGGTGAGCTCAGCCGAACCGCGAAGTCGTCAGCCTAACGGCTGACTACGCCTACGCAAAGCGTCTCCCAAAGGGAGAAAGCCAAAACCTAGCCCGAATCTCCCCTAGCCTCGCTGGGGAGGTAAAGCCCACGACTTCGTTGCTCCCTAAAGGGAGCCGCTAACGCGAATAGGGGACAGTTACCCAGCTTGTTTGGTTTCATCGGGATTGTGAAATGACTCCAACGCATCGGTTCAAACCCAGTCAGACTTGAGCGTTGCCCTGTGACAATGTGGTTATGAGGCTGTAATCGTCACGCAGCCGACGAACACCAGCTCAAACATCCTTAAATTTGTAATAATGCCCTGAGTATGAGAGTGACCCGAAGTGTCCTCAACACAATGGCGCGATCGCTGAGGATTTTTGGGGTGTTGAAACTAGTATGGTGGGCCGGATTGAGTGGTCTGTGTATGGGACTAAGTAGCTGCGATGCAGTCCTACCGCTACTGACAGATATCCTCTCAGACGCCACTTCCCAACCGGCGGTCGTGCAAACCGACCAAGTGTTTCCTGCTTGTGTGGACGATGACTGCAACTGTGGTGACTTTCGGGACCAGGCTCTGGCCCAACAGGTGCTGGATGGCTTTGAGGGTGACCCTTTTGTGCTAGACCGAGACGGCAATGGTCTAGCTTGTGAGTCCCTACCACCGGTCTCTTCGGGGTTGGATGCGGCGGTACCCCCTTCTGACAATCTGCACCTGACCTTGGGAAACCCCAGTAATGCCGCCACCGGCAACCCCAATAACTACCTGATTGAGCGTCAGCAATATGCCCTGGCCTACGATCGCGATCGCGGCATTGCCAACTGGGTGAGCTGGCATTTAGACGCCCGCTGGCTGGGCAATACCGAACGGCAGGATAACTTCCGGCAGGATGGGGGCCTCCCAGCCGGGTTCTATCAGGTCACCCCCAATGACTATCGCAATAGCGGCTACGATCGCGGCCACATTGTCCCCTCCGCCGATCGCACCGCCAGCGTGAGGGATAATAGCGCCACCTTTTTGATGACCAATATCCTGCCCCAAGCCCCCGAGAATAATCGCGGCCTGTGGCGGGCCTTGGAGGAATTTGAGCGGGACTTGGTCTACCAGGAAGACCGAGAGCTGTTTATCCTGGCCGGAGGCTATGGCACCCAGGACACCCTGGCCGGAGGCCGAGTCACGGTGCCCTCCCGGTTGTGGAAAGTGATCGTGGTGCTCGATCAGCCCGGTCAAGGGGTGGCGGGGGTCAGCAACGGCAGCCGCATCATTGCGATCGATGTGCCCAACCGCAATGGCCTCTCGGCAGATTGGCGCGACTACCAAACCACGATTGATCGGATCGAATTAGCCACTGGCTACGATCTGCTGTCCCAGGTGCCGGTCGCCATCCAGGCCGTGATTGAAGCCAACCTAGAGTAGGCTGGATAGTTGATCGGATTCGCGTCTCAAGCGTCACGGCTGGATTTTGCACCCTAGCAAAACCCAACACAGTCCATGATCGTTGGGTTCCACTGCGTTTCACCCAACCTACGAAACCCTGATTTTCAGAATTAACAGAACCCTAGAGGCGTTTCCCCAGCCAGCCAAACCGATTAGGATAAATCTTCGTTCCCCTACCTCCCGCTCCGCTCTATGACCTTGGTTCCGGGGCGCGGATCGCCCTTGGCAGTAATTTAGGGGACTCGGCAGCCAGTTTTGCGGGGAGCCATTGGGGCCTTGAGGCACCATCCCCAGATTCGAGTCACCGCCGTTTCTGACTGGTATCAAACCGCCCCTGTGGGTCCCCCCCAGCCGGATTATTGAACGGCTGTGCCCTGATTGAAACCAATCTCGCCCCAGAAGCGCTGTTGCGGGCGATGCTGGCGATCGAGGCCCAGTTTGGTCGCCAGCGACGAGAGCGGTGGGGACCTCGGCATCTCGATCTCGATCTGCTGTTCTTTGGGGAGCGGGTAATGACGACCCCGACCCTGCAAATTCCCCATCCCCATTTGCAGGAGCGGGCCTTTGTTTTGGTGCCTTTGGCGGCGATCGCCCCCACTTGGCGCGATCCTATTTCGGGGCTAACGGTGGCGGCCCTGGCGCAAAAGGTGGATGCTACTGGGGTCAGATGGTATGCCCCATTTTTCGGGCCAGAAGGGTCCGGGCAGCAGTCGCCAGTCTGATTAAGACAAGACTGCAAGCCAGTTTGCTTGTGGGCTACAAAACAGGATTATCCGAGGTGTCTTAGAGGCTGTTTGAAAAGGGGGTAAACCAGTCTTGGATAATACGGGAGTCAGTCAGTCGGGTTGCTGAAGCGCTTATCCTATCGTTGCCTGTCTGGGGTAATCTATGTCGTCAAACGAAATCCAGAGAACTTTTCAAACAGCCTCTTAAGCAAAGTGGCCAGCGCTATAGAAGGGCAAGGCGTAGAATAAATGCCGATGGGCAGAGATTAACCATCATTTAACCTGCCCCCCCATCGCTCCCCTAAAGACCCTCGATTGAGTACCCCCGCGATATGGCAATTGGTCAAGAGCCCCCCCAACTGCTCAAGCAGCAACTGTTTTACAAAGGCCGCAAGTTTGACTTTGAGGTCAACACCCTGCGGTTACCCAATAAGGCCGAAGGGCAATGGGAATGCATTCGCCATCCCGGTGGTGCCCTGGCGGTGCCGGTGACGGCGGCGGGCGACCTGGTGCTGCTGCGGCAATATCGCTTTGCGGTGCAGGGACGACTCTTGGAGTTTCCCGCCGGGACGATCGAGCCCGAAGAAACCCCAGCGGTTACCATCCAGCGAGAACTCCAAGAGGAGTCGGGTTACCGGGCCAGCACCTGGAAATCCCTGGGGCATTTTCCCCTAGCGCCCGGTTACTCCGACGAGTTTATCTATGCATTCTTGGCCACGGATTTAGAGAAAATTGAGACGCCGCCGGAGCAGGACATTGACGAAGATATTGAAGTGGTCTTGATGTCCCCCGAGCGTTTCGAGAAAGGGATTTTGGCAGGGGAAGCGATCGATGCGAAGTCGATCGCCAGTTTCTTCTTAGCAAAACCCTATCTCCAGCCATGATCTGAACGCCCCTCAACGGCCTGTTTTAGCTCAGGAACTCGTTCAAATCTGGCCAAAAGAGCAAGCCAACTGAGTGCTGATATTGGTCAGGTTTCTACGCCAGCGATTTCGTTGCGATCGCCCGAACTATTTTTTCCAAACACCGAGGTGGAGGAATATAAACGATGAGATTGACAGACGCAGACGCAGATCTATTCTTTGACCTGACCTGGTCGCTCCATTGTTTTGTCAATCATGAGCTGAGGCTCATTCCAGATGTCCATACCCGTGAAGATTATGCCGCCTTATCTGCGGAAGATAAATCTAAGGTTAGATCGAAAATTTATAGTCAGCCCGAATTCATAGACCGCTATATCCTTGCCAACCCAGACGAGATCAGCAATGAGCACCTGGCAATAGTCAAGCAATGGCAGCATTTCGTGGAAGGGGAGTTTTATATAGAGCGGTTTTTAAAACACCACACCATATTTATTAGCGAAGACAAAGTTTACGGTGTCTTAGGGTTGCACCAGGAGATTGAGCAGTTCTATCCCAAAAGTCATCTGCCAGCCTATGTGAAGACGGTATTGCTCCCCTTTCGGAGGATCATTGTTTATGACGGGCTGATGCAGGGCTACAATCTCTTCTTTGGGGGCGGCATCAAAAGCTCTTTAAAAGCAGCCTATATGCAGGCCAAGCAAAACGGGAAGATTATTACCGCCCTAGGGGAACAGCAAGCCAAGCAAAATGCTGCGAAGACCAAAATAGAACAAAAAGATTGGTCTCAGGAAATCGAACAACTCATCTCAATTGCTAAGAAATTAAAGGGTGGAAATGGGCAACCCATGATTAATAGCTCCGCATTCAGCTTGGTTAAAGCCAGCATCGATCTGGCTAGCAAGGCGCTGGTAGATCCATCGGATTTCAATGGGCTCTTGAAAGATCTAAAAAAAGTAGAAAGAGCCGCCAGAAAAGTTGAAGATACGTTGTATCGGATGAATTAATTTATTCTGCGTTTTGATGTTGCTCGATAATCGCCTCTAAATGTACAGCAGCCCAAGTAATTATCCGCCAGCGCGCAAGCTATCGATTTTACGCACAAATAGGTCGGTCAAAATCGTGATCACCCGGCGCTTGCGGAGCTTAATATTGGCAGTAACCGCCATCCCTGATTGCAGGGTCAGCACCTCCGATAGCATCTGGCTTTCCATCTCAATTTCGGCGGGGAACCGGAAAACGGGTTGGCCTCATCCGGCGGCAGGGCATCTGAGCCGATGCGGATAATTTCCCCATCAATGTCGCCAAATTCGCTAAAGGGGAAAGAGTCAATCCGCACGTCCACCATCACGGGTTCTGACTCCCGTTCATCCAAACGCTGCTTTACAAAACCGATATCCCGGTTAGTGATAAACACCCGCGCCACCAGGGTGTCATCGGGGACGATTTCTAAGATGGGCTCGCTGGCATTGGCCACATAGCCGGGACTCACCTGTAGATTGAACACCTGGCCCGCCACTGGAGCCCGCAGATCCTGATTTTCCAGCGCATATTCCAACTGCTCAATTTCAGCTTCGAGCTGATCTAGTTGGTTTTCATTCTCTAGGATGATGCGGGTGAGCTGGCTGTCGATGGTGGCAATTTGAGTATCGTTGGCGGCAATCCGATCCAGCAGTCCCTCATCGGCCCCAACCACATTTTGGACCTGCTGCTGCTGGGCTTGGGTGATGGCGAGCAGCAGGCGGTCTTCTTCTTCGCGAAAGCTATCCACCTGGGTCTGGCGGTTGCTCACCTCTTGCTCTTGCTGCTGCAACTGGAGGCGGGCGATCGCCCCCGCCTCCACTGCCGGACGAATCTCATCCAGGATATTTTGCTGTAGAGCGAGGTCTTTTTCGGCATTGTCGAGCTGCTCCCGCACCTGCTCTAGCTGCTGGGTAATCTGCCCGACTTGCAACTGGTCAATGTTGCCCTGGGCGGCACGCCCTCCCTGGGCGGCTTCTAGGCGCTGGCGCTGCTGGGTCGTGAGGCCGCCGCCCCCTGCTCCGGCCAACATGCGTTGATAGAGGGCATTTTCTTCGATAAAGGCGGCGCGATTGCTGGTCAGGCGGGACATCTCAGCGGACAAGGTGACCGGCACTGCCCCCCTTCTCCAGAGAGCTGAGCGCGATAGTACTGGTTTTCCGAAATCAGGCGGGACTGGACATCCTGGCGGGACTGGAGCTGGGACTCGGTGTCAGAGGGGTTGAGGGTGATCAGCACTTGGCCCGCCTCCACCGTTTCCCCTTCTTGGACTTCCACCGTGTCGATCACGCCCCCCACCGGGGCCTGCACCGGCTGCACGGCTCCGCGCGGCTCTAGCTTGCCCTGGGCGGGAATGGCTTCCTCAATTTTGGCCAAACAGGCCCAGAGGATCGAAGCGGTGGTGACGCCAACGATCGCCCACACCACCAGTCGTGCCCAGAGGGGGGACGATTTCAAAATCACCGGGCTATCGTAGGCACCCATATCCGGGCGAGGGGCTGAAGCTGAGGTCATGGTGTTTTTAGGCGAGGGACTTGGATGAATTCGGGGGGGAATTAAGCGATGGTGCTGACTTGTTGACTATAGAGGGTGCAATAACGGCCATTCAGATCCATTAATTCATCGTGGGTGCCCTGCTCCACCATGGCCCCCTTATCCATCATCAGGATCCGGTCGGAATCTTGAATGGTGCTGAGGCGGTGGGTAATGAAGAACACGGTGCGGCCCTTGGCCCAAATTTTGAGGTTGTCGCACACCTGTTTTTCGGTGTCGTAGTCGAGGGCGCTGGTGGCTTCATCCAAGATCAGCAGGTTGGGGTTGTGTAAGACGGTGCGGGCGATCGCAATCCGCTGGCGCTGGCCCCCCGAGAGGGAGGAGCCCCGTTCCCCGACCCGGCTGTTGTAGCCCAAGGGCATATCCATCACAAACTCATGGGCACAGGCGATCTTGGCGGCGGTCAGAATCGCCTCATCATCGGCTTCGGGGCGAGTCAGGGCAATGTTTTCGCGAATGGTGCCCTCAAACAGCAGACTGTCTTGGGGGACGATGCCCACCTGCTGCCGCAGGGAGTATAGCTCCACCTTGGCAATGTCGTACTGGTCGATCAGGATGCGCCCGGACTGCACCTCATAGAGGCGGGGCAAGAGCTTCATCAGGGTACTTTTACCGGAACCGCTTTGGCCCACCACGCCGATGAATTCCCCCGCGTCAAACTCTAGGGAGACATTGGAGAGCTGCATCGGCCCCGAAGCAGCAAACCGGAAGGAGACGTTTTCGTAGCGCACATGGCCCTGGATGTCGGGCATTTGAATCTGGTTGGCCCCCTGCTCCTCGGCCTCACGGGGGTGATCCAAAATGTCGCTGAGGCGCTCTAGGGAGAGGGCGGTTTCTTGGAAGTTTTGCCAGAGCTGGGCCAAGCGCAGCAGCGGCGCAGTCACGTAGCCGGAGATGATCCGAAAGGCGATCAGTTGCCCCAGGCTCAGCTCCCCTTGCAGCACCAGATAGGCCCCCACCCACAGCACCAGCAGGGCCGACATTTTGTTTAAAAAGGTGCTGGCAGAACCGGCGGTGGTGGAGGTGACCACGGTCTTAAACCCAGCGCTGACATAGCGGGCGTAGCGCTGTTGCCAGTTCCAGCGGGTGCGTAGCTCGATATTTTGGGCCTTGACGGTCTGGATGCCGGAGAGGGCTTCCACCAGGTAGGACTGGGTTTGGGCATTTTTCTCAGCCTTGTCCCGCAGTTGCCGCCGCACGATCGGCGACACCAGCACCGTCAGCAAGATAAAGAAGGGGATGCTGGCCAGGGCCACCAGGGTAAGCAGCCAGCTATAGATCAACATCACCACGATGTAGACCACCGAGAACACCGCATCTAGGACCACCGTCAGGGCGGTGCCGGTGAGGAATTGGCGAATATTCTCTAGCTCGTTTACCCGGCTAGACAGTTCCCCCACCGGGCGGCGGTCAAAGTAGCGCAGCGGCAGCCGAAACAGGTGGTCGATGATCTCCGACCCCAGGGCCATGTCGATGCGGTTGGTGGTATCGACAAACAGGTAGGTGCGCAGGGCGCTAAGCAGGGCTTCGGCGATCGCCACCACGATCAAAAACACCCCCAGTACTTGGAGGGTATCGACGCTGTTTTGGACGATCACCCGGTCAATAATCACCTGCACCATCAGGGGATTGGCCAGACCAAAGAGCTGCACAAAGAAAGAGGCCAGCAGCACCTCTAGCAGCACCCAGCGGTAGCGCTGGAGGGAGGGCAAAAACCAGCTCAGGCCAAACCGCTGCTCTGGGGTCTCGCGGGTTTTCTCCAGCAGCAGTACCTCCCCCTTCGGCCCCCCAGGTTTCTTCAAATTCGGTGGGGCTGCGCTGGATGATGCCTTGGTCAGGGACCGCAATCACGCGGGTCTTGGTGGTGCTTTCGTAAACCACCGCCAGCCCTTCCTGCCACTGGATCAGGGCGGGAGTGGGGAGCCGATGAAACATATTGGCCGGGACTTTGGCCAGTTGGGTCTTGAGCCCCATAAACTCGCCGACCTTGCCGGTGATGGCCAGGGACAGGTCCCCGAGGCGCTCCTGTTGATTTTTGAGAATCTTGCGAATCACGTCCCGCCGGAAGGGCATCTCGAAATGCTTGCTGACCATTTCTAAGCAGGCCAGGGGATTGTCGATGGGGCCGCGCCCTTTGACCCAGGAGTAGTCGGTGCGGACCGGGCCGTCGGCTTCCTCTAGGGGGAAGTCATTTTCGTCGGCGTAGGGAATGTCGTCGGTGACCTCGGAGGAGACCGCCTGATGGCCATTGCTGTCAACAGGGATGACGGGGGCGGTGAGACGGGCGATCGCCGAAGACACCGGCAGTCCCACCAAGCGTGCCCCCTGGGGGCTGATCACCTCCAGTTCCTGACCCGCTTCGATGCCCTCTAAGCGGCTGCCGACGGGGTGGTTGAGGACGGTACCACTGCTCAGAAACCAGACCCGCTCCCCCAGATCGGTCACTGGGGTTCTGCCGTAGGGTAAAAAGCGCACCACCCCCTGGTCGTAGGTTTCATGGGTGAGGGGACGCAAATCTCCCACATCTAGGGCCTGGTCGGTGATATGGCTGACCAGCAGGTCAAACACCTCAGAGCGGTACAGCTTTTCGCGGATGGCTTGCCCAAAGCTGGGGTGCTCATCCATGCAGCGCTGGAGGGTGACTGTGGATAGGTTAAAGCCGACCACCTCCGTGGAGGCGATCGCCTGCTCACAGGCCATGCCCCGCAAAAAGCCTAAAATCCCCACCAGGGCACCGGGTCTCAAAATGCTGATGCTCAGGGGCGCTTTAGTCGAGGCGCGCGGATCGACCCCGAGCATTCGGGCTTTCCCCTCTAAGAGCACCACCAGTTGGGGCAAGCCCTGGGGCCGCACAATTGCTTGGCCGATGCGATAACGCAGCACCTTGCCCGACTGGGTGAGGCTCTCTAGAGCATCTGCCGGCAAGCCGGCAAACAGAGGCAGATCTGAGAGGGAAGGTCGCTGCACCGAATTAGTCATGGAAGGCTGCTATGACTGGGCTTACTTGAAATGGACTCACTTTAACTGGATCGGATTATTTTGCAACTCGGCTTTCAGCCAAGTTTGAAAGCGCATCTCTAGGAGGCGCTGACGGATATTGTCGTCGAGCTGAGCGGGCAAGAATTTTTCCAAACGCACAACCACAAACCACTCGCCAATACGCATCGGCGGATGCAACTGACCGGGCTGACTAATGGAGAGAAGTTTGGCCAGGTTCGGATGGGGCACATCTAAGGTGACAGGTCCCAATAGGCCACCGCGCTCGGCTTCCACCCCCTCGGAGTAGGTCTGAGCCAGTTGAGAAAAGCTGTCGGGGTCGTCTTGAATGCGGAAGTACAGCTCCTGGGCCAGCCCCACATCTTGGGTGCGAATCAGGGAATAGATCAGCCGGTCGAAACGCTGCTTGTGTTCTAAAAAGTCAGAGTTAATCTGATTTTCCCAGGTCTGGCGTTTGAATTTTTGCAGCTTTAGCTCCCGCAGCGCCAGGGTTTCGAGGTGTTCCGGGGCCATGGCGTGGTAGGCAAGCCAAGCTTGCTTATGCTCGTCGGAGGCAAGCTGATTGCGCTCACAAAAGGCTTGCATCGCCTGGATTTTTTCCTCATCGCTGCATTCAATCTCGGCGAGGGCGCGATCGATGATCACTTCCCGTCTCAGGTGAGGAATGAGCTGATGCTGCACCAGCAGGGGTAACACTGCTTCTGCGCTAAAGGTTTCTGTGCCAATTTGCAGAGACTCAATCATACGCCAATGGGATGTGAGTATGGTGCCAGTTGTGATGGGTGATTCCGAAAGAATACTGACATTAACAGTAGTAGATTTTTGCTCGGTTGAATAATTTCACCGCTGAAGCCGGTTGAAACCCTCCAGCAATTACCAGGTTGCCCCAGATCGGCAAAAACACCAACATTTAATCCCCGCACTTTTGACCGCCCTGAACGCAGCCCCACCCGCCCAATCGTGAGTAAGCCTACGGAGATCAGGCTGGCCCTGTCAGCCCGATGTGAAGAGAAGATAAAGTCCACGGTGCCACTGTGAAGATCCTGTGAAGTCCGGGGATTCTACAGCTCCCTTAAATTCGTCTTTACCGGGGCTTCATATAGGGCTGCAACCTTAAGCGGTGGAACTGCGATCGCAGGGTAACGGTTAAACCACACCACATCAGTAGAAACTCGTATCGGTCTAGGGCGGATTGGCCAAACGCTGGATTTGGCTGCGGTCGGATCGGGGGTGCAGAGGAGTGGGTTGGGCGATCGCGTCATTGAGCGTGACTGGCCTTTCAAGCTGGAGGGGTGGCAGGCTGCCCTGGTCTGAGCGGTTCAAATTTTCGTGAGTGAGTCAGAGCCAGTGAAATCGCTGGGGCTGACTTGTTGTGCTGTCTGTTTGTGACTTATAAGAGGAATCCATGGTTTTTCAACTGCAACTGCTCCATGCAGCCGATCAAGAGGCGGCTATTCCGGCCCTTTTAGATGCCCCTAACTTTTCTGGTGTGCTGAACGCGCTGGCTGATGACTTTGCCAACACCTTAATTCTGTCCTCCGGCGATGCGTTCATTCCGGGTGTGTTTTTCTCAGCCTCTGCGGATGTTTATGGGGGTGAAGGTCGCGCCGATATCCTGATCCAAAATGAGCTGGGTTTCCAGGCGATCGCCTTCGGCAACCATGAGTTTGATCGAGGAACAGCGCGGGTACGGGACCTGATCCTGGGAGACGGCACGTTTACGGGCACCGCCTTCCCTTACCTCAGCGCCAACCTCGACTTTTCCACCGATGCCAATCTGGCTGACCTGGTGGTGGCCGATGGCCAAGCCCCCCAGGCCAATAGCATCGCCGCTAGCACCGTAATTGATGTGAATGGCGAAAAAATCGGTGTAGTCGGGGCCACCACCCCCACTATCCCGGTCATCTCCAGTCCTGGCGGGTCACGGTTAACCCCCAGCCTTTCGGCGGGCAACCCCACCTCCGATCAGCTCGATGCCCTAGCCGCTGAGATTCAGGCGGATGTGGATGCCCTGCTGGCCAGCAATCCAGAGATCAACAAGGTGGTGCTGTTGGCCCACATGCAGCAGATTGCGATCGAGCAAGAATTGGCCAGTCGCCTCAGCCATGTAGACATCATCGTGGCCGGTGGCTCTAACACCCGCCTCGTTGATGAGACCGATCGACTGCGGGATGGCGATACCGCCCAAGGGGTTTATCCCATCATCCAAACCGGGGCAGACGGGAACCCCGTTGCGATCGTCAACACCGACGGCAATTACAAGTATGTCGGTCGTCTGGTGATCGACTTTGACGATAACGGCGTACTCCTGCCGGAGAGCTATGACCCGGCCATTAGCGGGGCCTACGCCACCGATGCCCAGGGGGTGGCTGACCTGAATGCCGCTGGTCTGATCGACCCAGAGATTCAGGCGATTGTGGATGCCCTGGAACAGGTGATCGTTGCCCAGGATGGCAATTTCTTTGGGGTGACCGATGTCTTTTTGAACGGCGCTCGCGCCAGCGTTCGCACCGAAGAGACCAACCTCGGCAACCTCACCGCTGATGCTAATTTGGCGATCGCCCAAGCCTACGACTCCGACGTCGTCATTTCGATCAAAAACGGCGGCGGCATCCGCAACAGCATCGGTGAAATCGTGGTTCCCGCCGGGGCCACGGAACCCGTGTTTGCCCCCCCTGCCGGTAACGAATTGGCCGGTCGTCCCGAGGGCGGCATTTCTCAGACGGCGATTCAGAACGCCCTCAGCTTTAACAACGAGCTGTCGCTGCTCACCGTCACCGCCGCTGAACTGCAAGCGATCATTGAGCACGGCATTGCCGCCTCGGGTCCGGGACTCACCCAGGGCCGCTTTCCCCAGGTGTCTGGCGTCGAGTTCGACTACATCGACACCGACCCCACCACCCCAGGTTATGAGCTGTTGAACCTGAACGTGGTGGATGGCGACGGCAATACCCTCGCTGAAATTGTCAAGAACGGTGAGCTGGTGGCTGACCCAGACCAGACCTTCCGTCTGGTCACCCTGAACTTCTTGGCGGGCGGTGGCGATGGCTACCCCTTCCCCCAGGATGCCAGCGCCAACCGCGTTGATTTGGTCACCGAGGCGCTTCCCGCTGGGGCCGCTGATGTGGCCAGCTTTGCCGCCGCCGGTTCTGAGCAAGACGCCCTGGCTGAGTATTTGGCCGCCAACTTTAGCGAAGCCAATCCTTTCAGCGCTGCCGAGACCCCGATTGCCGAAGACACCCGCATCCGCAATGCCCTGTTTAGCAATGCGGTGATCCAGGGTAGCGGCACCGTTGAGGGCAGCGATAGCGCGGATGTGATCATCGGCTCTGAGCTAGCGGATACCCTGGCGGGTCTGTTGGGTGACGACTACATCGTCGGTGGCGATGACGATGACGTGTTGCGGGGCGACCTCAACAAGCGCGATGCCCAGGTGAACATCGGGAACGACGACATCATCTTTGGGGGAGCCGGTAACGATCGCATCGGCGGCAAGGGCGGCAACGACCAGCTCTTTGGGGAGAGCGGTGACGACGCCATCTGGGGTGATGACGGCGATGACCTGATCCGGGGCGCCTCGGCAACGACCGGCTGACGGGGGATGACTTCTCCGGCGGCAGCGGCAGCGACACCTTTGTGCTGTCGGCCCTTGATGGAAAAACGACTGTGGATGGGGTGGAGATCTTCTACACCGACACCATCGTCGATTTTGAGGTGGGTGTGGATGTGATTGGCTTGGCAGATGGCCTCACCCAGGCTGACCTGACCTTTGATGGCAACGCCATCAAGCTGGATGGGCAGGTGCTGGCGATTCTCCAGGGGGTCGCTGATGCCGCCGGAGTAGACTTCACCACCGTCTAGGTCGGTGAACGGGGAGCCCTAAAGCTCCCCGTTTTTTTTGACACTTTTTTAACGCTGCTTTTTTGCAGTGCCCATGCTTGCCGCTAAGGGCGGGGTTAATACGGCCCCTAAGGCCCTTAACGGTTGAGATTGGCTGCCGCTTGAGAACGATCCTTTGC
>JAAUQE010000298.1 GCA_012032425.1 Leptolyngbya sp. RL_3_1
GCTTGGCGGTTGAAAACCGAGCTATAGGGACAAAATCCGCCTTCGCGGATTACTCAAACCCTTGGTGTGCATAGTCCGCGGAGGGCGGACTTTTGTTTACGTAGGCGCGACTTCTAGTCGCCAGCCGTCGCAACGAATTTACAGGGCTTCTGGGACTTTTATCAGTCAATCAGGACTTATGGTCTCACTTATGGAGTGGCGATAATATAGCGCTGGCCACGTTGCTTAAGACACCTAGAATCGCTCTGAATCCTTTGCGCACAAGCAAAGTGGCTCGTAGTCTTGTCCTGATCGAACTGACGACTGCTGGTGAATCAACTCAAGGGTGGGCTGAGTCGGCGTTTGCTAGGACTGGTAACGCTGGACAAGGCTCGGCCTCATGTAAATTCTCCGGTTTGCTCCAGCTAAACGGGGCCTGCTGCGCCGCCGACATCCACAGCAGTCGCTTTGCCCGCGTCATCGCCACATAGAGCAGTCGAAACTCCTCAGCGGTTTTCAGATCCTGGGCCTGTTGCCAAGCCGTCAGCGCATCCGGGATCGGGGCCGACCGTTGTTCTCCATGGGTTTCCGCCCGGATCTGCACCCGCGCCACCTCCGGCAAACTGATTTCCCCCAGGAACTTCTGCTGGGGCGGTACCCAGAGATCTCCAGGGATCAGGCGGGCATGGAGAAACGGCAGGAACACCCCGTCCCAATCCAAGCCCTTAGCCTTGTGCATGGTCAGGATGGTGAGCTGCCCTGATCGCGTATACAGATCATCGCGATCTTCCGTATCCACCGCCTCAAATCGTTCCGTGCCGACGATCTCTTGCAGCGCCTCGATCATTGTCCGCAGGGTGTTGTTCGCGCGGGTTTGCTGGGCCAAACGGGAGGCCAGCTTGTCGGCGGTGGCCAATTCGCTTTGGTTGTAGGCCAGGGTGAGGCCGATAAAAGGCACCAAGTGGTAGGGCGGTAGCTCTAAGCGCGATCGCAACAGTCCCACACAAAGCCGCCGCGCCTGTTGGGCCGCTTCCGTTTGGGGGGGCAGATCCAGGGGGCCGGGATAGAGAAACTGCTCCGGGGCATGGGCCAGGGCATTCAGGTCTGGGGGGCAGCCGCTGGCGCTTCACCAAAACTTGCAGGGTTTCTTTGAGGCGATCTGGGGAATGGGGGCGGGGCGATGAACCGGAGGATCGCCAACACCTCTGAGGGCACATGGGTTTGGCGACTGTGAGCGCCCACATCTAAGACCCTGAGCCCTGTCGTCAAGATATCTACCCCCAGGGTTTCGGGGTCACTGAGAAGCTGGCTGATAAAGCGGCCCTGGCGATGGTCCCGCACCAAGATCGCCAGACTCAGGTTGTCATCGCTGGTGCAAAGCTGGATGATCCGCTGGGCGATCGCTTTAACCGTATCGGTCACCGTGTCGGGGGTGTAAATTTCCACCCCTTGGCCCAGGGGGGCGGGGTTCGCGTCGGGCTGAGGATCATTAGGCGGCACGGGTCGGATTGCCTGGGCGCGAAAGGGGCGCTCTGACCCCGCAATCCCCGAGGCATTCACCCACTGCAGCAGCGTATTGGCTGCGGCCATGATCGGGCCAGTGCTACGGCCCGCTTGGTCAAAGGTGATCAGGCGGTTGTGCCGCTGGGCGCGATCGCAAATTGATTAAAAAAGACCGGATCGGCAGGGGTAAAGGTAGAGTTGATCGCCTGGTTCGGATCCCCCACCCGCACCAGATTGATGGGCCGTTCAGGATGGGCAGGATCGGCGGCCAGCACCTCTAGGAGTTGGGTTTGCAGCGGTGAGGAGTCCTGGGCTTCGTCCTCAAAGACGGCGAAAATGCGCGATCGCCAAAATTGCTGCGCCTCTGGACTGGTCAGCACCCGCAGCGCCGCCAAAATCATGTCGTCATAGTCAATCAACTGCCGCTGCTGCAAAAGCAGTTGGTAGCGCTCGTACAGCTCAGCGGCGATGGTCAAGACATCGTAGTCCCCCTGTTCGGGCACCAGGGCGCGGGTAATGGTTTGACCCAGGGCCGCTAAATCCGCTGGCATCAGCCCCGAGCTTTTGGCCTCGTGAATCGTGGTGGTGGCTAAATTCGGCAAAATCTCCGTGCGCAACACCGACTGCCGCCGCAGCCGCTCCGTCTCTTCGCCATCAAAGCTTTGGCCTTCTAGCAAGCGCTGATACATCTGCGGCTGGGCGACAATCCATTGCTCAACGCAGGTGCGGATCAGGCGATTGTTCTGGGCGGGATTGATCAGGGTCAGGGTCTCTAGGCTGAGCCCCGACAGTTCTGGGTTACGGGTGGCGATGGTGAGGGCTAGCCCATGGAGGGTCTGCACCGAAAAGCTATTGGCAGGCAGGGTCAGATCTTTGAGATGATTGCGGACCCGCCCTTTGAGGTTGGCCGCTGCCGATCGCGTAAAGGTGACCAGCAGCAGTTGGTTACGGCTATGGAGCTGGTTGCGGGCAATGGCGATCGCGGCGGCAGCGGCCATACCGGTAGATTTCCCCGCACCCGGCACGGCGGAAACCGCTAGGGGACCGCCCCTCCAATTCGCCAAGGCTTGTTGACCTGCTCGGAGTTGCGATCGCAGTGCGTCTAGCTGGGCCGTTTGCTGATCAGGTGATACGGGATGGGCCATGGGCGTAACCTGGGAAAGCCCTCTCAGAATAGCTGTGGCAATTTATTTTGGAGCGAGCAACTGGGTTACTAAAGTTAGCTGCTGCTAAGCTAGCCAACGAAATCCTTGCTCACCTTTCAGCTTGCCATCAAAGCTAGCGGTTTCAGTGCAACCTACTTGACGCGATGTTGCCCCAATTAGGTAATCGGAGAAATCGGCTTTTCCCTGTTTATACCGCTGTAGGGCCTGATCCACCGTTGAACGATTTTCAAATTCAAATGCGGCACTGTGAAGCATGGCCTCTAAAGTCCTGGTAATTTCTTCCTTTTGGAAGCGATAGTTGGCCCCTCGGAGCACCCAAACCAGTTCACAAAGGACGATGTTGGCAATAAAGCAGGGTTGGTTTTGCTGAATCAGGTCGTTAGCCTGTCGCCATTGCCGCTCATCATCGCGGGTGAGATAACGCACCAGGAGGTTGGTATCAAGCCCAATCATTGACCCCCTCAGCAATAGCGGCGTCCATATCTATCAGGCTAGCTGGCTGGGTCCCAGGTCGATACAGGATGCCGGATAGGGTTTCTACCGCAACATTGAGAGGAAAGATTTTGACTTGGCCCGCTTCGTCAATCACAAACTCGACGCGGCTACCACTGGTTAGCTTGAGATGTTGCCGAACTTCTTCCGGCAGGGTGATTTGTCCAGTGTCGGTGACGGTGGTGCTGAACATGGCGGCAAGGGCGGCAAGGGACATGCTTCTATCTTAAGTGCGCCAGTTGATTGGACTGAGCACTGGGCTATGCGAGATCAGGGCTTTTGACTTTCCAGGTTGACGAAGTGTCCTTGAACGAGGCGATCGCCCTGCGTCTTAACGCCGCATTCTGCGACTCATTGTGATTGGCATGAACCTCATGCTTAGGGCTAATAGTGGTGAAAGGATGCTCTGCTTTCACCCACTCAACCCGACGATTTCCTTGTGAACCCTTTACTTTCATGGCTACCTCTAACCCTTCACGCCACACCTTCCGGTGTCCATAAGCTGGATGCGTTTCCTTCGCTTTGAGGTAGACACTCGCTAATCGCCATAGGGCTTTGCCATAGCGGCGTTCACCATCTGTGAACCGATGGATAAAACGGGCTGAGCGCGCCCATTGCCAAGCCTTTGCGGTACCTTGCTCAAATAACACGTTGGTTTTTTCGCCCGCTTTGGCAGCGACCCAATAGCTGCTTTTGCGTTCAATAAAGTGAATCGTCCAGCCTTTTGACTCAGAGGGGGGAAAGGCCTGTCATGAGCTTAGTCGAACGGTTCTCGCCCACGCGAGTATAAACTTCGTACCCTTCAACAGTTACGTCACCATCCTCTGGGGCAGGTGGTGACCAGTAAGGCTCATAAGCCGCTAAGCGCCGTTCCCAGCTAATGACCGTGGCATGAGAGGTGCCAAACGAGCGTGTGGCCCGTACTCCCAAACCCTCGCTACGCACATTCAGGGCAAGCGTTGTAGGGCGTTTTGCTCTTTTAGGGGTGCTCTACCGTTCTTGACGGTGCGCTCACTCTGACAATAGGGACATCGCATGGGCTCGATGACAATCATCGGTTTAGGACTTACGGCACGGGGAACAGAGCTTCGGCGGGTTGCAACGACCCCCCGGCTGTCGCCCACCCCCCTTGACAAGGGGGGCAGGGGGATCCCTATGCTATCGGTAG
>JAAUQE010000299.1 GCA_012032425.1 Leptolyngbya sp. RL_3_1
GGGGGATCCCTATGCTATCGGTAACGTCAGCAATCGTGGCTGCGTCAGTTCTGTCATGAGTCCATAGCAGTCGCCAGTCTGATTAAGACAAGACTGCGAGCCACTTTGCTTGTGGGCTAAAGAACAGGGCGAGCCGAGGTGTCTTAAGCAAAGTGGCCAGCACTATATTAGGCAATCCAGGCCAGACCGGTCTCCAGTAGCGCACTGACGTTACCCGCAACACTGGCAATGGCCGTTTGGGTGACGGGGAGGCTATCGAGCACCATGCCAGCCGACAGGGCCATCATGTACAGAATTGAATATTTGAAGAGCGAGCGGGCCACATCGCGATCTTCGGGGGTTTGTAACAGCAGCCAAGCTTTCTTGAGAAAAATCCAGCCCAACCCCAAGGCGATCGCCAAGTAGAGCACTCCGGTTGCTTGTAAGGGAATCGTCATCAACAGCGTAATCGGCACCAGCACCAAGGAATAGATCCAAATTTGTTTGGCAGTGGCCTCGTCTCCCACGATCACCGGCAGCATCGGCACGCCCACTTTGGCATAGTCATCTTGAATCACCATGGCCAAGGCCCAAAAGTGGGGCGGGGTCCAGACAAAGACGATGGCAAAAAACAGCCATGCCGCCCAGCCCAGCTCACCCGTGACTGCGGCCCAACCCGCCAAAGGTGGGATCGCCCCAGCGGCCCCGCCAATCACAATATTTTGGGGCGAAGATCGCTTCAGCCAGTGGGTATAGACCCCCACATAAACCGCCAGACCGACCATCTCCAGGGTGGCACTGAGCAGATTCACCACCAGCGCTTGGAGGCCAAAGGCCAAACAGGCCAGAATCACAGCAAACACGAGGGCATCCCGTAGCTGGATGCGCCCCGAGGGGATGGGCCGGTGGCGGGTGCGCTCCATGTCGAAGTCGATGTCGCGATCGTAAATGCAGTTAATCGCTTGGGCAGAGGCGGCGGCTAGGGTCCCGGTCAGCAGCGTTACCGATAGGATCACGGGATCGACTTGTCCATGGGCCGCAACCCACATGCTGGCGGCGGTTTCAATCAGTAGGAGGGGAATAATCCGGGGCTTTGTCAGTTGGCAATAACTACGGCAGACCTGCCCAAAGGTTTCGTGGTGGCGAACAGCAGGGTTCCAAGTGGAAGACGGTTGCATATAGCGGCAATCCTTATAAACGTCTTGAGAGGGACGATGCGACGGCAATAAAGGGGCAGTTCAGAGTTGATAGGTCGGTAAGAGGGCAGCTTGGCGTTGTCGGATTTGAGGGGGTGGGACGGGTGGATGGGTGTCAGGGTGGATGGGTTAAGACGCGATCAGGGGAGATCCTGCGGGCTCAGGTTCTGGGCGGCTTGGCGATCTCGCCATGCCAACACCGTAAAGCTGACCAAGACGGCGAGGAGAGTGGCTCCGAGGGTGTGGTGGGCGACGGTTAAGGGTTCGACCTGGAGCCGCAGTCGGAAGGTGACGATCCCCAATAAAATTTGGGCCGCGAGCAACCCCCCATGGCATTGGCTAACCGCCGTAGGTAAGGGTGCAGGGCGGGGGTGCGCCACACTGCCAGCATGAGTAATAGGGTGACCAGGGTCGGTGGCACCACCCCGATTAGATGGCTATTCATGACTTGACAGAGTTCGGCGGTGCCCAAGCATTGGTGGGCGGCCCAGCGGGAACCCACCAGCGCTCCTAGGAGGCACTGCAAATAAACCAGGCCACTGGCTAACAGCCCCCAGAATGGGAGCTTGCCCGCCGTCCCGAGCCCTTGGTAAGGCATTAACCCCAAGCCCATCACCAGCAGGGTGAGGAAGAAGGCCAGAGCCGCTCCCAGGTGGGCGGTGACGATATCAAAGCGGAGTAACTGGGTGACGGTGAGCCCCCCCAGCCCCCCCTGCACCACAATCAAGGCCAAGGCTCCGGTGGTGGCCCAGGGGAGCCAGCGCGGCAAGTCTCGGCGACACCACCAGGCTTGGGCGGCGAGGGCGATCGCCATCAGGCCAATCACCATGGCGTCAAGCCGATGGAACCATTCCAAAAACACCCGCAGGTTCATTTGTTGACTGGGCACCAACTGGCCGTAACAGAGGGGCCAATCGGGGCAGGCAAGACCCGCATTCATCACCCGAGTGGCGCTACCCACAGCCATTAGCAGCAGGGTGCGATCGCCAGCTTCCAAATCCAGCGCCGCAGTCGGACTGGGGCGGGGGCAAACTTCAGCGTTGGCCATGGCAAGAGAGGGGGCGTATCAGTTGTGCTGGAGGGAGAGAGGTGAGCAGACATAGTGCGCGGATAGGGGAAACACCGGATCTGTTTACAAAAATCTGCATTTGTAGCAGTCGCTACTATTGGCAGAGCCTTGAATTGACCCGAGAGACTGACCCCACTTTATGGACCGAAAACCCCATACCAGCAAAGGTTTAGGGTTTTCTTCGGAATCTATGATCAAGATGAGCGCTTCCTGTAAAGATTCAGTAACTTTGCAGAGGGACATAGTTCGCAGTCAAGGGGTAATGTTTCGTTACCTAATCCCAGGAGGGAGCGCCCTTAACCCCTCCGGCCAAGCCAACGGATTTCGCTCAAAGGAGGCTGACTGCGTTCATTCGGATAAAAGGGGAAATAAACCCTGTCAATTCGCGGCTGGTTCTAGGCTAAATCGAAGAGCTACAATAATTAATCCGTGAAAATGGGCCTCAAATTAGACACTGCCCTAGCCTTTTTAACTGGGGTGTATTTCCCTTCGCCACTATGGTCAATCCCTCCACCCTTGATCTGCCCGATACCAACGCCCTGGCAGCGCTGGATCATGCCCTCTCTAACCGTCACATTGACCTTGATCCAGGCGGCTACTTCTTGATCTATCTGGATCATGAGCAGCAGAACATCTGCGCCAAGCATTTTGGTAACAGTATTAACGATCAGGGGGTTGCCTGTGATCCAGAGACCGGCAAGCCCCTGCCCTGCACAGGCGGTACCCCGCGCCAGCACAACCAGGTTTATACCGGTCGCACGGCTAAGGAACTCTGCATCGCCCTGTTTGAGAATCCCGATCAGCCCAGCCCGGTCACCCGGCTCGATCATGCCGCCTACCTGGGTCGAGAATTTATCCGGGCTGAAGTGGCGCTATTGAGAGGTGCAGAATACGTTCAGGATTAGGACCGGATGACATAAGTTTCAACACGATTGCGGGAGATGGGGGCTGGGAGCATGGGAGATGGGGGCTAAAAACTGGAATAGTCCAATAATTTACGCCTTGAGTACTGGGGATATTACTCTCACCCATTCACCCTCATACCCATCCACTCTTCCACCCTTACCCCCCCATAGACATATAGGCGTAATAGGTCAGCATCGGAATCACGGTGGCGGCAATCAAGAAGCCCACCACAATCACGGTGGAATTACCGCGATGCTCTTCGGTTTCTTCGGCGCTGCTGAAGGTACTGACAATCTCAAAGGATTCGTCCACCACTGGGGGGCCGGGATCTACTTCCCCAGAGAGAACCGCAACGAGGCGATCGCTAGCGTTTAAAAAGGCGCGGTTGTACTGGCCGCCCTGGCGCAGCGGCACGGCGATGGTTTCAGCAGCAATGCTCTGGGCAATCGCTTCGGTTAGGCGGGTGGCGGCCTCAGGACCAGCCTGGAGGGCGGCTCCGTTGGTGACGTCATCAAGCACCAGCACGACTTGATTCGCCTGCTCCTCTGGAGTCGGAAACCATTTCTCAAATAGCGCCTTCGCAAAGCTATCTGGAGTTTCCCCATAGTCCAGCCGATGAAAGGTGACCACCCGCACTTCAGTACCGGTGTCGGCGGCGAGGGCGGCGAGGCGATCGCTAATTTTGCCGACGTTGAGCCGACTCAGCAGATCGGCATCATCAATAATCCAGGTGGGGCTACCGGCAGAGAGCTGCGGCATCTGGTAAACGCCGGTCGCTTCGGCGGCACTGGCCAGCAGCCCACTTCCCAACAAGACAAAGCTGGCCAAAAGCCATCCCCAGAGCGTGCGGGTGAAGTGGTGTTGCATCGTTTTTGGCGCGCCATGACGCGAAGAGAAATCAGTCGTTATTAAAACTATAAGGGACCAGCCGCGATGATCAAAGGTTGGGCTCGGGGCGCGATCGCGCTCAGACTACCGACCCGCAACCGGGTCCATAGTTGACAATAATTGCCAATTTCTGCCTCAGCGGTCAGATTCCACTCTGGCCACCAGAAAGCCGAAATTCTTTTCCAGAAGTATTTATGTCCAGATTTCACTGGCAACAGCATCGCAAGAATGACCGATTAAGCGCAAGCAGCTTGTTGACATCT
>JAAUQE010000098.1 GCA_012032425.1 Leptolyngbya sp. RL_3_1
GTCTTGTTCCAGAATATTTTCGGGACTGTCTGCGGCGGGGCGGTCGGTGAGGGGGCGGCAGGCCAACCCCAGGACCCGCAACCCTTGGGAGGCGAGGGCGGCATTGGCCGCGAGGATGCGATCTCGGGCCTCAGGATTGAGCGCCTGGGCCTTGGTGTGAACCCGTTGGGATTGGCAACGCTCTAGCAAAAGCTCGGGGGAGCCCTTCGAAAATAGCCAGTAGGGGGCCTGATTCAAAAAAGTCAGAGCATCCCTCTCCGATTGTGCCTGGGCATCCACCACCACGCTCATGCGCTTGCGCTCGGAGGAGAAGGGCACCTCCGCCACCCTGGGAAACCGAAGACTAGATTGATTCAGGTCAGCCTTCCCCGCTAGCACCACCAGCGACCCTTCGGTGGGATCCCCAAAAATCGCCCATTCCCCCTGCTCCTTTTGCAGGGCAGCGTCATTGCACAGTAACCCACAGAGCAGGAGTTGGGTGAGTTCCGGCTGATCCAGCGGGGCCAGCACAGTACCATTGCCCTCAAAAGTCCCCTTGGGGGTATAGCCGGTGCCGGTAACGGTGCAGCGATGGGAGACGGTTTGCACCTGCTGTACCACCATTTTGTTTTGGGTGAGGGTGCCGGTTTTGTCGGAGCAAATGGTGGTCACCGAACCCAGGGTTTCCACGGCGGGCAAACGGCGAATCAAGGCATGGCGGCGCACCATCGCTGGGTGCCGAGGGCAAGGGTAACGGTGATCACGGCGGGCAGACCTTCGGGGACGACCGCCACCGCCATACTCAGGGAGACTTCCAGCAGGTTTTCAAACGCGCCCCAGCCGGATCGCAACACTCCGCCAATCACGACGATCGCCACCAAAATCAGCGACCCGGTGACCAGGGTGTTGCCCAGTTGGTCCATGCGTTCTTGCAACGGGGTGGGTTCACTTTCCACCGCTTGCAGCATGGCGGCGATGCGGCCAATTTCCGTCTGCATCCCGGTCTGGGTGACCACCATCACCGCGCGGCCATTCACCACCTCGGTGCCTTGAAAGACCAGATTGGTGCGATCCCCCAGCCCTACATCCGGGGGCAGGGTTTCCTGGGCGTGCTTCGTCACCGCTTGGGCTTCGCCGGTGAGGGCCGACTCCCGCACCTGTAAGTTCGACGCTTCCAGTAGCCGACCATCGGCGGCCACCTGCACCCCCGCTTCCAGCAGCACCACATCCCCCGGCACCAAATCCTGGGAAGGCACCTCTTGAGCCCGTCCTTCCCGCAGGACCCGCACGTTGGGAGTGGCCATTTGCTTCAGAGCAGCGAGGGCTTGCTCAGCCCGACTTTCCTGGAAGTAGCCCAACACCCCATTCAAAATCACGATGGCAAAAATGGCGATCGCGTCCTTGGGTACCTCTTGCGCCCGAATCGACAGCACCCCCGACACCACCGCCACGGCGATCAGCATCAGCAACATAATGTTGGTGAACTGATCAAACAGGATGCGCCAAGCACTGCGGCCCTGGGTTTCTTCTAAAACATTGGCCCCAAAGTGCGATCGCCGCTCCACCACCGCCGCCGCCGTCAGGCCCGCTTGGCGATCGCTCTCCAACAGGGTCAGGGCCTGGTTTGGGTCTACGGTGTGCCAGCGCTGGTCCGCAAGCGTTTGCCATGAATCTGCCATCGCCGTGAACCCCAATCCCCGTGCTATAACGCTCTCATGTTATAGCAGTGGCTTGTCCAGCGAAGACAAGACTATGGGCCATTTTGGCGTAGAGAAAGAATTTGTATCGCCCTCGTTCCCCTGGCAAGATGTTCAGGGATCTGCTGACGAATAATGAGGATATTTTTCGCGCGGCTCCCTTACCCCTCTAGACTGGGCGTCAAACAGTTGCTGCGTTTCAAAGCAACAGCAGCCCCCTAGAGAGAGGGATTCCGTATAATGGGGGCGACCCACGCTCAAAGCCGCACCTCCTCTCGTGATCCAGACTTCACCTCCCCCAGCCTTCCCCCGCCCTGACCGCCCCCGCCGTTCGCCCCGACGCCCTCGGTCGCTTCGGTCAGTTTGGCGGCAAGTATGTCCCTGAGACCCTGATGCCCGCCCTGGCGGAACTCGAAGCCGCCTACCATCGTTATAAAGATGAAGCCGACTTCAACCAGGAACTCAGCGGTCTGCTGAAGGACTACGTGGGGCGGGCCACCCCCCTCTATTTTGCGGAGCGCCTCACCCAGCACTACAGTCGGCCCGACGGCAGCGGCGCTCAAATTTATCTGAAGCGGGAAGACCTCAACCACACCGGTGCCCACAAAATCAACAATGCCCTCGGGCAGGTGCTGTTGGCAAAGCGCATGGGTAAAGGGCGGGTGATTGCCGAGACCGGGGCCGGTCAACATGGCGTCGCCACCGCTACGGTCTGCGCCCGCTTCGGCATTGACTGCGTGATTTACATGGGTGAGCACGACATGGAGCGGCAGGCCCTGAACGTATTTCGGATGCGGTTGATGGGGGCGGAGGTGCGCCCAGTCACTGCGGGCACCGGCACCCTCAAAGACGCCACTTCCGAAGCGATCCGCGACTGGGTTACCAACGTGGAAACTACCCACTACATCCTTGGCTCCGTGGCCGGTCCTCACCCCTACCCGATGATGGTGCGGGATTTTCATGGGGTAATCGGGGCTGAAACCCGCGCCCAATGTTTAGAGAAATGGGGCGGTTTGCCCGACATTTTGATGGCCTGTGTGGGGGGCGGCTCCAATGCCATGGGTCTCTTCAATGAATTTGTGGAAGAAGCCAATATCCGCATGATTGGCGTCGAAGCGGAAGGGGAAGGGGTGAGCACCGGCAAACATGCCGCCACCCTCACCCAAGGCCGCGTCGGCGTCTTGCATGGGGCGATGAGCTACCTGTTGCAAGATGGCCACGGCCAGGTCACCGAAGCCCACTCCATCAGCGCCGGGTTGGACTATCCCGGTGTTGGCCCTGAGCACAGCTATCTCAAGGATATTGGTCGGGCAGAGTATTACAGCGTCACCGATGCCCAGGCCCTCACCGCCTTCCAATTGGTTTCTGAACTGGAGGGGATTATCCCCGCCCTCGAAACGGCCCACGCCTTTGCCTATCTCGAAACCCTCTGCCCCCAACTCACCGGTAGCCCCCGCTTGGTGATTAACTCCTCGGGGCGGGGTGATAAGGATGTGCAAACCGTGGCCAAAGCCTTGGGGAATTTGCAGTGAGTTCAGCAGTAAAATCAACGGACTCAATGAACTCATCCGAACAAGACCCCTTTGAAATTTGCGATCGCGAACCTCTCCTCCGCCCTGCTAGAGCGGTATTTGCAGTCCGGGGCGATCGCCGTCGATACCGAAACCATGGGGTTACTGCCCCAGCGCGATCGCCTCTGCCTGGTGCAGTTGTGTGACGACGCGGGTTATGGCTCGGTGGTGCGGATTGCGCTGGGGCAAACCGCAGCCCCAAATCTCAAAACCCTGTTAGAAGCCCCCACGGCGGAGAAAATCTTTCACTTTGCCCGGTTTGACCTGGCCACCCTGCGCCACCACCTCGATATCCACGTCGCTCCGGTGTTTTGCACCAAGGTGGCCAGCAAGCTAATCCGCACCTACAGCCCCAAGCATGGGTTGAAGGAGCTGGTGCGGGAGCTGGCCGATGTGGATTTAGACAAGACCGCCCAGAGTTCGGACTGGGGCAATGTGATGAATCTGTCGGAGCAGCAGCTCCGCTATGCCGCCAATGATGTGCGCTATCTGCACAGCATTCGTCAGACGCTAATCACAATGTTGCAGCGCGAGGGGCGTGAGGCCCTGGCAAGGGACTGCTTCGCCTGCTTGCCCACCATCGTCACCTTGGATCTGATGCAGTACAACAACATCTTTGAGCATTGATTAATTTTTGAGCCGGGGGTGGTTGCGGGTGAATTCGATAGACTTAGGTCATTTCTGGAAAGTCCAGCACCGGATGCCAGCTACACCGCAGGATCTCGCGAGTAAAGCTGGGGACTGACCAGCGCTGTAACCCCCGTTTGTGGCTAGAGAAAACGGCGATCGCGGAAATATCCCGATTTTCTGCCACCTTAAACAGTTCTGCTTGGGGGTCGCCTTGTTTCACTAAAGTCTCGACCATGACCCCCAGATCTCGTAAGCCTGCACTCGCTTCAGCCAGCTTGGTCTCAGCGGTGGCTTGATCGCACCTTAACTCTGGACGAATGCTCTCATCCACCACCCATAGGATCAAACAGCGCTGTAGCACCCGCTCAGGAGATTGCTCCACCGCCATCTGGATGCGCTGTAGGAGCCGTTCAGAAGTCTCTTCACCGTCGTAAGGCACCAGTAGATATTGGAATAAGCTCCGACAGCGGAGTTCCAGTTCCGGCGTGGTGTAAGTGGAAATCAATTGGGGCCGGAGAATCATCACCGGCACCTGTAGCCGTTCCACCAAACCCATCGTGGTGCTGCCAAACAGCTTCTCCGTCAACAGATTCCGGGTCGGCATCCCTAAAAACACCACATCAGCACCCGTCGATTCGACTAAGGCCAAAATATTATCCTGAGGACGGCCTGACATTACCTCTACAGAGACGGAGGCCGGATCGGGAATCGGTCCGAGGGCCTGCTCCAACCGGTTTTGAGCGGCGGCCATTTCAGCTTTATTGATTTGCGGAACACCGCGATCAGTTTGCAGTGGAACATTGTGAAAGAAGGTGAGCTGCTGCAACCCCCCGGTCACCAGACTGGGTACGACCTGGGTTAAGCGATATAATCCGTCAGAAAAATCAGTGCAAATTAGAGCACGCCGAAACATAGCAGGCTATCTCTTCCATGGGCAGTTGTTTTCCCATCTTATGACTGTCTGGCTTACCGGCTCGCTTCTAGAGAGCAAACAACGAGAGCAGACCACAAAATTGAATTGGAAATCGAAGCTGACTGGGCCAGGGTCGAACCGTCAGTGCTGCCACGGCTAGCAGAACGCAATTAAGAGAGGGGGTGTTAAGGGAAAGCAAGCGGCGCGATCGCGGAAAACATAAATGATTAAAGGGCGCGGTTAGAAAAGGGTAGGCCCCGGCAGCCCCAGCTTATTTCTTACGGAATTAAGCGAGAGCGGGAGGTCACTAACCTGTTGTGTCATGGCACCATGCCGTTCACACCCTAGAGGGTAGGCGGCTCTAAACCCCACTCTTGCTTGAGGAAGTGCTTATACATGGTTTCGCGCATCATCATCTGCTCGTAGAGCTTCACCAAGAAATCTTGGGCCTGCTCACGATTCATATGCTGAACTTGGGTTTCGAAAGACCGCAAGCTGAACTTTTGCTCTAAGGAGAGTTGCACAGCGTCACTCATCAATACCACTCCATCTTGAGAGAAAACAATGCAGGGTGGGCAGGAGCGCCCGACTCCTCCATTTACCGGATCGCGAATGCAATCCGATGACAAGAATTTATTTCGGAGTGTGAAAAGAAATTGACAAATTGACTACGGTTTGAGTGAAGTTTATCTAAAGATCACCGAATGGGCTGTGATCCTCCACCCCATTCATGCCGTCCGGCATCAGTTACAACACGATTTTGTGAGCAGGGGGCCAGGGGGCTAGAAGCCGGAATAGGCCAGTGATATACACCCTTGGGGACTAGTACTCAAGGGCGCATATAACCCAACCATTGCAAATTCAAGGAAGGGACTTGAGCCCCTTGTTCAATAGCTAAATGCTGCCGAGGATGAGCCCAGGTCGGCCAAGAGGCGACAGACAAATGGAAGCGTCAGGGGTAGAGGGCGGGGTTGGCAAGTGGGCGATCGCCTTAGTTAGCAGGTGAGCCGGTCAGGGCCGTTTGCTCTTTGGCTGGAGACGTGGCGAGCTTGGCGATTTCCTGATCAATTAAAAACAGCCCGGTGCCGCTGGTGCCGATCAGCTTGATCTTGTCGAGAATGCCCTTAAACAGAAATTCTTCCTGGTGCTGCTCGGCTACATACCACTGCAAAAATTGCAGGGTGGAATAATCGGGTTCGGTATTGGCGTAGTGAACCAGCTCATTGATGCTGCGGGTGACGTGGGTTTCGTGTTCGTAGATTTTCTCAAACAGGGTTTGCAGCGACTCAAACTGGGTCGGGGGCGCATCCATGCCGCCGAGGATAACAAAGCCGCCGGTTTCGTGCATGTAGGTCAGCAATCGGTGCATGTGTCCGGCCTCTTCTTGGGCGTGCAGGCGCAAAAATTCTTCACAACCGTCTAAAGATTGATAAGCGCACCAAGAACTCATCTGTAGATAGAGATGGGAGGAATACATCTCCAAATTGATTTGCTTGTTGAGGCGATCGCTCATGGTTTGGGAAAGCATGGAAACTCCTGGGGTGGAAGGGGAAAATCTCAATTACTCGGGCCTGTGATCAGTTAAGAAGGGTCGGACTGAGTGAAGGGATCGACAACGGACGCGGTCAGATAGGGTTTTAAAGGTTTGGGCTTTTAAGCGATGACGCACCTCAATACCTCAATACCGATAGCCAAATTGGACTAACGCAGCAGACAGTAGGGCTGGCCTCAACCCCTTGCCAAACTTGAGCATCTGGTGGTCATCGTGAGTAGCGTTCTCACACTGGAAGACTGAGTCAACCGGATGAATGGGGCCTGATACGGCTGAGCTTGTGAAGCATGGGCTGCAGCGTCTGGCCGGTGTGAAAGTGATTTGACAAGTCGGCTACAAAGACCATGGGGTGGTTGGTAATGTAGGGTTGAATGCCGTTTAACAGTTAGATCGTAATCCGCCAGGTCGATGGATGTCGATGCGGTGAATCATGACATTCCATGATTTTTCAGTGCTCCCAGCGCTCCCCTGCCCGTCACCCAGATCGGGGGTGGGCGGAATTCCCACTGGCATCACGTTCCACCGCCAAACCATGTACAGAGGGGAAGGACCCATATAGGCTGATAATCAGCCCCACGTTCCTATCCCACGGTCTGCTCTAAGCAATCAAACGCGATCACCCATTCATGCTGACTTCTACCCAAGACCTGTTAGAGAAAGCGCAACGATATTCTTACGCCGTGGGTGCGTTCAATCTCTATAACCTTGAAGGGGCTAAAGCCGTGGTCAATGCGGCTGAAGCCGATAACAGCCCCGCAATGATCCAAATTTTGCCCAATATCCTTAAGTATGGGGGTGCTCCCCTAATTGCCCTCTTTTTAGAAGCAGCAGATTCGGCAAAAGTCCCCATGTCAGTTCACCTCGATCATTGTGAGGAGCCTGCCGTTATCCAAGCTGCCCTCGATGCCGGGATCCAATCCGTTTTGGCGGATGGGTCTAAGTTTTCTTATCCAGAAAACCTGGCCTTCACCCGTGAAATGACGGTATTAGCCCACGCCAAAGGGGCGACGGTGGAGGCAGAAATCGGCAGAATTAGTGGCACCGAGGATGGGATGACGGTGGCCGAAAAAGAAGCCAAGATGACCGATCCCGACCAAGCCAAAGCATTCGTAGCGGAATCGAAGGTGGATTTTCTCGCGGTGACCATTGGTAACGTCCATGGTGAGTATCACAGCGAACCCCGGCTGGATTTCGAGCGGCTAGACCGAGTGCGCCAACGCCTTGATATTCCCCTAGTGCTACACGGCGCTTCGGGTTTACCAGCTCTGATGATTCAGCGATCAATTGAATTAGGCGTGTGCAAATTTAACGTCAACACTGAGGTTCGCCAGAAATATCTTGAATTTTGGCGAGAGTATGGCAGAACCAACGCCCAAACTGACCTCTTAGCCTGTCAGAAAGCCGCAACAGGTGCCATGCAGGAGATCGTTGCCCAAAAAATTCGGCTGTTCGGAAGTGCAGGCAAGGCTTAGCAGGTTTGAAGAAGATTGAAATTGGTCAACGGAAAGGCCCAATGCAGGGCTGCTTTGCCACTCTCAATTGAATTGGCGAAACAAATCTTTTTATTCGAAGTGCCCTTGATCAACCCGCAGAACCAACCACAGGCAAGGCCAACCGGCAGGCGAGTCTTCGCAACCGTCCAACTCAGACTCCTAGCCCAAATCACCTCAAGACATCGCCTCGGACCCGTAGCCTACCTTTAGCGGGCAGCACTGCCCCGATAGATGCGCTCTGCCTGTGGACGCGATAATCGGGTTATCCCCGGCAAATGATCCTTCGGGGTGACATAGCTGCCCGCATTCACTGGCGTACTGGGGGCTTGGCTATTAGGCAACACAAATCCATGTTGGTCATTGTCGTAGGTAAAGACCTCAGCCGTTTCAATGTTGTAAATCCAAGCGTGGATCGACAGATCCCCCCGGTAAAGCTTAGAGCGAATCACGGGGTACGTGCGCAGGTTCTCGATTTGAGTGAGGACATTTTCTGCCACCAAGGTCTCCATCATTTCGGCCTTGTCTAGGTGGCCGTAGTTGTCGATCACGAGCTTGCGAGTGGCTTCGGTGTGGCGCAGCCAACTGTAGACCAGGGGCATTTTCTCCTCTAATTCCCCCAGTTGCAGCAGCCCCTTCATCGCCCCGCAGTGGCTATGGCCGCAGATGATGATTTGACGAATGTCTAAGGCTTCCATCGCGTATTCAATGGTGGCCCCTTCGCCGCCATTGGTGGCCTCATAGGGGGGCACAATGTTGCCCGCATTGCGGATCACAAAGAGGTCGCCAATATCCGCCTGGGTAATGATGCCAGGGTCTACCCGAGAGTCAGAGCAGGAGATGAAGAGCACCCGAGGATGCTGTCCTTTGCTGAGTTCCGCCATCAGCCCTTGATGGGAGGGTACATAGTCGCTTTGGAAGCGGCGCAGACCCTTGATTATCTTCTTCATAGAACCCTCAGAGGATGGGGCGTTGGGATAGGCAATCCCTGGCTCTGGCGGCACCCAGAACGCCCTCGACTACCCCATGGTTATCCCATAATTCAAGGACTTCCTAAACAAAGTTTTGCTTATTGGTGTAATTGCTGCGGCTTCTTAATGGTGAGTTGCAAACCCTTACATTTCTGGGGAGAGTTACATTTTATGGGGAGGGTAGCTTGAGGGCGGCGATCGCCAAACAACCCCAGCCCACCAGAAACGCCAATCCGCCCAGGGGTGTGACCGGCCCGAAGGCTTTGAGACCCGCCAAACTGATCAAATAAAGACTGCCGGAAAACAGGACGACCCCAGCAATAAAGGCCCACCCTGAAGCGTTTAGCCAAGCAGAGGGGGCGGGGTAATTCGCCCCAGCAGCGCCACCGCCAGCAGGGCTAGGGCATGGTACATCTGATAACGAATGCCCGTATTGAAAACCGCTAAAGCCCGCTCCGAGAGCTGACTTTGCAGCGCATGGCTAGCAAAGGCCCCGCCCGCCACCGATAACGCCCCTAAAATTGCCGCGATCGCCAGGAATAATTGCATTGCCTTTTGCCTTACCGCTGGGTTCTCAACACGAGCGCCACCTGAGCCCCGACCGCTTCTAAGGCCCGCTTAAAGTCTTCGGCAGTTTGTTGGGAAGCTCCCGTTTGAATCGGTTGGGGCAACTTACGCACCAAGGCTTTCACCGCTTTCCACTCTAGCCCGGTTAAGGTTTGTACGGTCCGAATGATTTCCCGCTGCTTCACCGGTGGCACTGCTTCCAAAATCACATCAAAGACTAACTCGGGGGCAGGGGGGCGCAACAGGCGGCTATCGACCGCGCCCAGATTAAAGCAGTAGGTGATGCCCCCTCCTGATCCACCTGAAAGGTGGCGTCATACTGGCGGGCCTGCTCATTCAAATAGGCTGTAGCGGCCTCCCCTGTCAGTTGGGCCTCCATGGCCAGCCGTAAGGGGGTGACTTTCCCCCGCCCCGCCTTCACCAACTTGAAGAAGACCACTTGCAGTTGGGCCTGCTGCTGGCGTCGGCGCTGGCGACGGGCATTTAGGGCTAAGGCGATGCCGCCGGTGGTGGCGGTCCCCCCGATCAGGAGGCCAGCGGTGATCGTCTCCCGTTTGCCGACGCGGTTGGGGTTGCGGTCTAGGCCAGTCTCAATCGCGCGACCCAGACACAGTACCCCCACCACCATCAACGCCACTGCGGCCCCTTGCTTAATCCCCGATATCGTTGCCATGGCGAGTGAGTCGCAAGTGCAGAGCTATTTTAGCCCTGGGAATGGATGCCAATTAGGTGGGGAACCGATAAATGATTTCTCCGGCATCCGTAAAATCGTAGTCAGCGCCAAAGTCCTGGGCGCATTGGTCTAAATAAGCCTTTGCTTCATCCGCAGGTAACTGGGCCACCTGGGCAAATTTAAAGGCGGTAACTCGACCACTATCCGCCGCCGCCAATTCATATACAATCCGCCGCAGTCGTTCTTCTTGAGCCGCGTCCTGTTCTTCAAGGCGCTTTTGGTGGCTGCCGCGAAGATTGGTGAGCAAGCCAATCCCAACCACTGCGGGCGGTGCGCCTAGGATCAGCAAACCAAGGCCAATTTCCCGCTTCTCTTGAGGCGACTCCTCTGGGTCAAACGCGATCACCACCATGAAAATGGCAAGTAAGGCCGCCCAACTCAGGCAACCCCAAGCCACAATTTTCTTCACTAAATCCATGGGCCGATCCTTTGCCCCTAATGCTGTTCCGATTTTAGCTACCAAGGGGACCAGGGCAATTCCCTAATCCGCCGGGGGTTTGCGGGTTGCCTCTAGCAGGGTAGAGAAATAGAACTGGGTTTTGTTCATGGTGCGGCGATTGATGGACCACCCCAGGGATTCCAAAATTGCCACCACGTCTTTCTCGACATGGAGGTAAGCCCTTGTGGCTTTGCTGGGACCTGGGAAGAAGCTGCCGATCTTTTTCAGAATCGTGTAAAAGCAGGTTTTGGGGGCAAAGCTGAGAATCAGTCGAGCGGTGGCCAACGAACTCAGGTGTTGAATCATCGCCTCAGCTTTTTCCTTAGGATAGTGGATCAACACATCCAGACAAATCACCGTATCGAACGTGCCGGAAAGCTCCTCTAAATCCGACACCGCAAAGGTGGGTACTTGATCAGGTGAAAGTACGGCCTGGGCGCGATCGCGGGCTTCACCCACCATTTTCTCAGAGATGTCACTGGCGCTGACCTTTGCGCCCCCTTGGGCGAGGGGAATGCTCAAGCTACCCACGCCGCAACCGGCATCACAAACCGAGCGTCCGGCCAAGTTGTCTTCTTCCGCGAGCCAAGCCAAGAGGGTATCGACGGTCTTTTGATGGCCCGTGCGAATATCCAGTTGCACCTTATTGACTTCCCCATCGCCATAGATGCGCCGCCAGCGATCGAACCCCGTAGCGTTGAAATATTCGCGGACAACGGTCTTGTCATCAACACCAGCATTAGTCATAGGGGACCCAAGGGGAGAAATTGGCAACAGCAGGCCAGTAAACTGGCCCAACGTTAAATATATTTCGATTTTCAACCAAAGCTCCCATAGACTTCCATGGCGCTGGATTTAAACATATCAATCTAGCCCATTATCTTTTTCTATGGCAGCTTTATGGCCGCTATCCTGTCCCTGACGCTTCTGAGGTTTACTGCTGTGGAGACTCCCAAGGTTGGCATCATTATGGGCAGTGACTCCGATTTGCCCACCATGCAGGCGGCGATCTCCGTCTGCGAGGACTTTGACATCCCCCACGAGGTGGCCATTGTCTCGGCCCATCGCACCCCTGAGCGCATGGTCACCTACGCCCAAACCGCCCACGAACGGGGGCTTAAGGTGATTATTGCTGGGGCGGGCGCGCGGCTCATCTCCCCGGCATGGTGGCCGCGCTGTCGCCGTTGCCGGTGATTGGGGTGCCGGTCAAAAGTCGGACCCTCAATGGCGTTGATTCACTGTATTCAATTGTGCAAATGCCGGGGGGAATTCCGGTGGCAACGGTGGCGATCGGCAACGCTAAGAATGCGGGCCTGCTAGCCATCCAAATTCTGGCTTGTCATGATCCGGCCCTTTTAGCCCAAGTCCAGCAGTATCGGCAGCGACTCAATCGTGAGGTGATGGAAAAACAAATCCGTTTAGATCGCCTCGGCCATCAGGCTTATTTGAGCCAGTACTTGGGGCCGCAACCCTCTTGAGAAGCGGCCCGTGATCGCGGGTGATCGCCGCGAAGATGACCTGACGCGGCTTTTTGAAACCTGTCCAGAGTCAGCACTCAACCCAGCCCATGCCCCTGATTGCCTTGAAAACTCGCCCTTTCTCAGGATTTTTGAGAAAAGTTAAGAAAATCCGAAGGCGATCTCCCCAAGCCCCCAGTCTGCTGGGATAATCCCCCCAGATTCAGCGATCAATTAACTGTCGCGGTCGCTAAAATGCGCCCCAGCGACGGTTAACCTCAGCGGTCATTCCATGAAACGTATAGGCTGATACAACTCGTCAAGCCTAGACTTGGTGGAATCGTGTGTACTCATGGTGATTGGTGAATTGCCCCGATCAACTGCTCTGCGCTTAACTGCGGTGAGTAGCCCAGTTGGAGCAATTCCTGAGATGCTTACGGGTGTTCGACCCCTCAGTGTCCATTGACCTGTTGACCTGGTTTGTGTTCCAGGGACTCCTTACACAGGTGGTGGGTTGTCTTGACGGACTGACCACCGACCATTGAGGCCGTGTTCGCTGTCTAACAAGTGTGTTGAAGGGACGTTTGTCGAGATGTCTAGATTAGTTTTACGTAAGAATGCCCGAGCCCGGAAACGGCGATCGGCATCCACTTTCTGGGGTGCCAGCGTGCCCCCTATTTCCGAGGCGATTCAATCGTTCTTCGGCAAGCGCAACGGCTGGAATTGGGTGGCCTGCATCCCTCTGGCTTTAGTCATTGTCGGGGCTTGGGGCCTGTCTGCCCATGCTCAAGATGAAATCGCCGCCGCCGATGTTCAGATGGTTCTGGACAATATTTGGGTGGTGATCGCATCGGTGCTGGTGATCTTCATGAATGCCGGTTTCGGCATGTTGGAGACCGGCTTCTGTCGCCAAAAAAACGCTGTCAACATTCTGTCTAAGAACTTGATTGTGTTTGGTTTGGCTACCCTGGCCTTCTGGGCGCTGGGGTTCTCTCTGATGTTTGGCGCTGGCGGTGGCTTTATCGGTGGTGGCGGCTTCTTCCTCACCGGCGCGCCTGAAGCCTATGGTCTAGAGACCGGTGCTGGCTTGACCAAAGACACCTTCTTCCTATTCCAAGCCGCTTTTGCAGCTACAGCAGCCACCATCGTGTCTGGGGCAGTGGCTGAACGCATCCGGTTTGATGCCTTCTTGATCTTTAGCCTATTACTCACGGCGATTTCCTATCCGATCACGGGCCACTGGGTTTGGAGTGGTAGTGGTTGGCTTGGTGGCGCTGGCTTC
>JAAUQE010000099.1 GCA_012032425.1 Leptolyngbya sp. RL_3_1
GCTTCAACGAAACTAAACGCCGTAGTTCTTCCTGGTGGGCTACTTCTAAAAAATGCCTGGCAAGCCGACAACGAGCCGCTGCCAATTGGTGTCTAGGGGCTGGATTTTAGCTTGGAATGTAGTCTGTGATCTCACCGTAGGCTTCAACGATGACGCCTTAAACACGCCCAGTTTGTCGCTGAATTGATGATACAAGGCTCCCCGTGTAATGCCTAATTCGCTGATGATTTCTTCGGTTCTAGTAGCGGCATACCCCTTTGTGGCAAACAAGTAACGCGCTCGATCCAGAATGGCGCGACGAGTGCGCTGAGTTTGTTCCGCCTTGGTCAACTTAACTGGCACTGGCAAATAGGCTCAATCTAACATTCAGGCAGTATGTATCTTGACAAGGACGGACTCCCTCGCTAACTTAGATACATACAGATTGTATCTTTCTTGAGGGCTTGCCTCAAAGGAGTTCTGATGCTGGCTACGTTGCGCACTCGCAAAGCTGCGATCGCCGATATTCCGTTTCTGACCCGCATTGAGTACGAAGCTTCTCTGCCGCCGATGAACCGCTGCTTTTGGGAAGACCTGCTGGAGGGCACGGGCACCCATGCGTTGGCGTTCATCGAAGCGGAACTCAAGGCCGACGCTTCTAACTGGGGCGGTGTCGAAGACTTTGTGGTGATCGAAGAAGACGGCAAGCCGATGGCGGCAGCGGCAGGTTACGTGCCTAGCGAACAGGAGGATTACTGTCCGCTGCGACTGTCGCGCCTGGATGCCATGGCCGACATCTTGGGCTGGTCAAAGGCGACGATGGAGATGTTTCGCGATCGCTACTTGGAGCTATGGGGCGGCGATTTACGACCCTTGTTCCTAACCCCCCAAGCCGACTGGATTATTGAGAGCGTGGCGGTTTTGCCTGAGGGCCGGGGGCGCGGTTTGGGCAAGGCATTGATCCGGGCTTTATTGGATGAGGGACGAGCCCGCCAGCACGAATTTGCTGGAATTATGGTGATTAATGGCAACGACGCGGCCCGCCACACCTATGAGTCGGTGGGCTTCAAGCCCTATCAAACCTTCTATGGCGACTATTTCTCGGAGCAGTTCGGGATCGAGTTTCCCGGCGTCACCAAGTTTGGTCTGCGGCTCAATTAACGGAGAATACCGATGGCGTTGCAAACAATGGTGGTGGCTGGGGCCAGTCGCGGCATTGGTCTGGCGGTGGCAGAGCATTTTGTGGAGCAGTGCAGTCGTCTGCTGGCGGTGTCTCGGACCCCAGCCCCGGTGGGGGAGTGGATTCAAGCGGACCTGTCGGACTTGGCTGGGGTAAAAACGGTGGCCGAGACGGTAGGGGCAGCGCCGCTGGATGCCTTGCTGTACATGGGCGGCACCTGGGAGACCCATGCCTTCACCCGGCAGTATCGCTTTGAAGATTGCACCGATGAGGACATCATCCGCGTGATTGGGGTCAACTTGGTGGCCCCGATTCGGCTGGTGCAGGCGCTGTTGCCTGCGCTGCGTAAGTCCGACAATCCCAAAGTCATCTTTATGGGGTCCCTGTCGGGACGCGATAACTTTCCCGGTCGGGAGGTGGCAAACAGTGCGTCGAAGTTTGGCCTGCGGGGGGTCGTCCACTCTTTGCGAGAGGAGTTGAGAGCCCAGCGCATCGGCGTCACGGTGATTAATCCGGGAAATGTCGGCACGCCAGAAGTGCTGGAGGATCTGGCCAATGATGCGTTGGTGGGCGGCGAGGCGTGCCTTTGTCTGATTTGCTGAGCGTGATCAGCTGTGTGCTGTCTTTGTCGCGAGCCACCTGCATCAAGGAAATTGATCTGCCTGCGATGTTGGGGGGAGGGGCATAGGTGCGGCTCAGCTCCTCTTCTGTGAATACAGAGCATTGCCTTGCCTGGGAAAGTTAGCTGATGTCCTTACAGCAAGGGTTTCAGGTTCCTTTTTGTACTTCACGAGCTTTAGAAACGCTGTAGTCGCGATTCGCCCCATGACTTGGAGATGTCTGAAAATTTATCTTTGCCGGTGCTTTTGCCTTGTTTTTTTCAGCGCTTCAAAAGAGCCAAAACTCAGATAAAACAAGCCCAATATTGTAAAAATGCCGCCCATTGATCCGCCCAGTAAAATCCTTGCCATCAAAGCCTTTTGCTCTATAGATCCTGGCAAAGGCTTGCCGGTCTGCTTGACTACAGCAATTTCCCAAAGCAGATAGATTTGCCCTAGCAAGAATCCTAAAAGGCACAAGAGTTTATCCTTGCTATCTTCTTCTCGAAGAGATCTGAACCAGGATAAGAAAAGATAGATCTGAACCAGAAATACGATAATTGTGAGCAAAAAATAAGTCATAAAATCCTACTAAGTGGGTAGCTCAAGCAATTGGCAATTTACCACTGTAGACGCGCGGATTAGGCTCAATCGACTTTGCCCACAAATTGTAAGTTGACGCTGCACTGGTGAAGCGGTACGCTGCTTACCCGCTTGCCCCAATCAGCCCCAGTCAACATAACGAGGCCATCCATGCGGTCAGCCGCGTCCCACCCGTCCCAGTCGCTGCGCTTGATCCGTCGGGGTGCCCTGGCGCTGCTCACCAGTTTGCTCTTTGCTGGCAGCTTTATCGCCGGCAAATATACCACCGTCGATCTGGGTCCCCTCACCACCTCCCTACTGCGCTACCTGATCGCCAGCGGGGTGCTGGCCGCCCTCATGGCCCGATCGCCCCAAGGATTTACGCCCATTACCCGCAAAGACGCGCTGCCGATCATGTTGCTGGGGAGCTTCGGGGTGCTGGGGTATCACGCCTTCTTTTTGCCAGCCTGCGTCACACCGCCGTCGCCAACACCGCCCTGATCAACGCCTTTAATCCGGTGGTCACGGGCTTGCTATCGGCCCTGTTTCTTAAGGAACGGCTGGCCCGCCGCCAATATCTGGGGGGGGCGATCGCCTGCTTTGGGGTCTTGGTCCTACTCACCCAGGGCAACCTGCCCCAGATCTGGAGCCAGGGCATTAATCTGGGGGATGGGTTGATGCTGGCGGCGGTGCTGTGTTGGGCGATCTATGCCCTGCTGGTCAAGCAGTTGAGCCAGCGATACTCGGGGCTGGCCTTGACGTTTTACGCGGCGGTCAGCGGTTGTTTGCAATTACTGGTGGTGGCCACTTGGGAGCGGTGGTGGCAGCAGTTGGGTGGCCTGTCTGGGGCAGCGCTGGTTGCCCTAGCCTACATGGGGATTGCGGCCTCAGGGGTGGGCTATCTGCTGTTTAATCTCAGCGTCGAACGCATTGGCCCCACCCGCACCACCAGTGTGGTTTATGGCGGGGTGCCGATATTTGTGGCGATTTTGGCGGGGCTATTTTTCCAAGAGGCAATCACGCCCACCATGGGGCTCAGCATGGGATTAATTGGGCTGGGGGTTCAATTTGTATTGCGATCGCCCTAGGGGCAAGACACCTTAAGGACAGTACAGGGTATCGCGAGTATTGTTGCCGGTGACGGCGTTGCTGCCCTCGGCCATTTCGCACAGCAGGTCTATGGTGCGTAGATCCAGCATCACATCGGTAAAGTCCGTGCCGGTGATGGTGGCTTTGCGGAAATCGGCGTTAAAGGCGTAGGACCCAGACAAAATTGCATTGGTGAGGTTGGCCCGGATAAATCGCGCCCCGTCCAGAGTGGCTCCCCGCAGATCGGCCCCTTCGAGGTTAGCCTTGACCAAGTTGGCATCAAACATCCGTACCCCCTGTAGATTCACCCCCCGCAGATCGGCCTCAGCCAAGTCCGCTCGGGTGAAATCATTTCCCCGCAGATCCTGGCCGGAGAAATCCGACATCCGCAGGTTTTGGCGATCAAAACTCTCCGCCGGGGCCGGGGCGATCGCCACCATCAGCCCCATCACCACCACCATCAAACCCAGTAAAAGAGACTTGGCGATCGCCCGCATAACTGTTACTCCCACAGTACTCTTGTCATCAAACCCTTACCTGTCTTGATCCTACCGGTCAGGGGGGGCAGTTTGACAAGGAAATGTTGTGTGCCAATCAAGCGATACGATAGCCTTATGCACCGTACTCCCGTACGACCTTCCCATGGCCAAGTCTGCCCTGCCATTTTCTAGTGAAGACAGCTACGCTGCTCTACTAGATGGCCTTAAAACCCAGATTCGCTCGGCCCAGGTCAAGGCAGCCTTGGCCGTCAACCAAGAACTGGTGCAGCTTTACTGGCAGATTGGTCGTGAGATTCTCACCCGGCAGCAGACCCAGGGCTGGGGCGGCAAAGTGATTGATCGCCTCGCCAAAGATTTAAAGCGGGAATTCCCCGATATGCAGGGGTTTGGTTCCCGCAACCTCAAATACATGCGGGCCTTTGCCGCGGCCTACCCGGAAACCGAATTTGTGCAGCAGCTTGCTGCACAAATTCCCTGGGGCCATAACTGCCTTTTGCTGGACAAAATCAAGGATCCCACCGAACGGCGTTGGTATATGCAGCAGACGATTGCCAATGGTTGGAGCCGCAACGGTCTGGCGCTGCAAATTGAAGGGGGGCGCTACGGCAACCAAGGGAACGCCATTACCAATTTTGAGCATACCCTCCCCTCCCATCAGTCGGATTTGGCCCAGCAGCTGATCAAAGACCCCTATAACTTTGACTTTCTCACCCTCGGCCAAGATGCCCAGGAACGAGAGATTGAGCGGGGTCTGGTGGATCGCATTCGGGACTTTTTGCTGGAGTTAGGGGTCGGATTTGCCTTCATGGGCAGCCAATATGAAATCACTGTGGATGGCAAAGACTACCGCATCGACCTGCTGTTCTACCACGCTCGCCTCCATTGCTATGTGGTGATCGACTTGCAGATGGGGGAGTTTGAGCCAGAGTTCTCGGGCAGGATGAACTTCTATGTATCGGCGGTGGATGCCTATCTCCGTTCCGGAGGGGATAGCCCTACGATCGGCATTATTCTCTGCCGCTCCAAACAGAAAACTACGGTGGAATTTGCCCTCCAGGGATTGCAAAAGCCAATCGGTGTCTCCACTTATCAGCTCAATCAAAATCTGCCAGACGCCTTCAAAACCAATTTACCTACTCCCGAGCAGCTAGAGCGAGAAATGGATGCGGCGATCGCGGCCCTGGCACCCGAGTAAATCGCCGCGATCGCCCGCACCGAGATGCGCTAGCAAACCGCTCAGTCCTCAGCCAATCAGGGGTCTCAAAAACAAGGCTGGGTGTCTAGCCAGAGTCTGACTTCTGCTTCAGAGTCCAGCCATTTCAGATCTTGGGTGCGGGGATTATAGGCCCGCCACCAGATCTGACCAGCGCGGTCGGTGATGGCCGTAATCTGAGGCTCTGAGCGGCTGGCGAGCCACTGGGCTAATCTTTGACGTAGGCGGTTAAACCCTTTGCTGGGGGTGGCCGTGGGGTCAGGTGCAGTCACTGAGGGGGAACTGACGGCTGCCAACGGCTGACGGCGGTCGTGAAGCGGCGACTCGCGCACGCGTTGGGCTTCTTGACGGTTAATTTTCATGGGGATAAGACTCCTGGTATCGTGCTGACCCTAGCCATCTGTGCCCGGAATCCGGTTTAAGCCGGGATGTCACCAGGGCATTCAGCACCTCTACTCTGATCTAGCCATGGTTAGCATCAATTCGCCTGTATCACCAGACAAAAATTATTGTTGTTCTCAGCAAACATTTTTTGTTCTGATCAACTCATCTCAAGCCTTGGCAACAAAACGCGTGGAACGACGTCTAGCTTTAATGTTCTTTTACATTCTGTTTAGGTTTGATGAAGTGTCCGTGAAATCCAGGCAGGACAATTACGGATCTTTCGGGTAAACCCCTATGATTTGGCTAATGGAGCAGGTAAGTCTACTGATACCCCCGCAGGGTGAGCAGTAGCAGGGCGGTTACAGGGTTGGCAGGGTGCAGGGCGGTGAAATGCCGTCCCTACTGAAAAATTCATCACACCGGGAACGATATGTTGCTTGGTCAAAGTTTTCAGCGGGCAAATCAACAAATAAAAAATAGTCCGCCCCAGCCCTGGCGGGTCACGTCTCGACTGCAGGCCGGTCGGTTTGGGTTTACCTACACCTTTGAATCGGGGTATCAGCTCACCGGCACCGTAGAGGGCGATTACTTTCGCAGTGCTCCCAATCGGGTCTTTAACCTACGCGCCCTCAATGCCAACTGTCGCAATGCTCAGGGCCAGCTCTTGCTAACATTTGGTGAGGTCTACGGCCAGTTCAACCTTGACTTCCCCGGCGTTCTCTTTTCAGGGACTAATGCCGCCACCGGTTCTTTCTTTAGCTTCAACTATCGCAGCCGAGAAGCCGATATCTACGATGCCACAGCCGATACTTGGGTGGCGATCGGGTGGAGACCGACCCATTGGTCAGTTACTGAACTTGATGTCCCAGATCGACCTGTCCCAGGTCGACGGCCTGTCCGCTTGGCGGGGCAAGCGTCTGTTTTTGCCTACGCCAGTGCTTAAAATAGCCTAAAGCCTTAGCCTCTCAACGAAAACGATTCGCCAATGCCTTTTGCGACTCCATCTCTGTAGAGATTGGGGCTGCTCAACCCGCAGCATAGCGAGATGCCAAAGACCCTAAAACGATTGCTGTGGTTGCTCGCCGGTCTCACCACCCTGGGGTGCAGCGTCATCACCTATGCCTATGCCTGGGGGGTGCCCTACAAACCCGACATTGATGAATTCGACCTTTTCCGAAAGTTTTCCCCCGCAGCCCGCGCCGCCATGGAGCCGGTGCTGGCTGCGGGGCATTATTTCATTGCTGACGGGCAGGATATCTGGATGCGATTTCAGCGGCCCAATTCCGCCGCCTACCCTGAGGTGGAAGCCTTTATCCCAGATTTCTCCGCAGACTGGCAATGCGCACCCGCCGAAAAAGAGATTGTACAAACCTGGTTCTTACAGCAGGTTTCTCAGCCCACCTTTTTGTCTCGCCTGACGCCCTGGCGTGACCTCGACCCGAGCGATCGCCTCAGCCTCGAAGATACCGCCCAGCTCGACTGCATCTACGCGCCGGGTTTGTCCAGCGGTGGGCGATCGCAACCCAATACCTGTGGCCGCTGGTGGTTGCACAATCGAAAGACCGGGTTTGTCTATGTGCGCTGGGCTTGCTACAACTGAACGGCTCATCAGGACTGGCCAGGTCGCTTTATGGATTGAAGGGCCGGGGGGAGATAGGGGGCCGGGGGGGCGGAGGAGAAAGGGGACTCATTTTGGGTTGATCAATGACATCAATGGCTGTTATTGACATTTGAGAATGTCAGCGTTAGCTTGGGCCTATGAGCATCTCGCAGCAGATTGCCGAAGCGAACCCTGAGTGGGATTTAGACGCCTTTGTCCAAGTGGCGAATGACCTCCTGCCCCACTATTTGCCCGTAACGGACGTGCCGGTGACGGACGGCGATCGCCGTCCTGCGGACAGGGTCAATCCCCGTCTGGTCCGGTCCTACACCACCCAAGGGGGTGGTCGATCGCCCCCTGCGTCAGGGGCGCGAAGCCCGTTATGCCTACCGGCATCTGCTGCAATTGCTGCTTGTCCGCCGGTTGCTCGGCGAAGGCTACGGCACCGCCGCCATTCAACCGATCACATCCGCAAAAGCCACCCCCGAGTTAGAAGCCCTCTTACAGGGCGGCCTACAACTCACCGTAGCAACCGCCAACCCAGCCCTGGTCTTTCTGCAATCGGTGCAAGCCCGTGGCCGGTCCGTCTCCGCTAGCCCAGCCTTGCCAGCGGCGATGCCCCCACCGACAATGCCCCCATCAGCGATGCCCCTATCGGCAGCATCCAGGGCGGCATCTCGATCGGCACAACCGGATTTCGCCAGCCGCTCGCGCTGGCAACGGGTGGAGGTCTTACCCGGATTGGAGATACAGGTGCGGGAGGATTTCACCCCGCCCAGTACGCCCCAGGAGCATGAGAATCTGCTGCAACTAATCGCTCAAACGCTCACCCCCCTAATCTCTCGGAGATCTGACCCATGAACACGCCCACCCTATCCCTGATTCCCATGCATGGGCGATCGCCGCTGATCGCGCCGTCACCCTCGATATTCTGGTCAAAATCACCCCCCCTGCCATTGAGCGCAGCCTCAATCGCCCGCCCCTGAACCTGGGCTTTGTGCTGGACCGCTCCGGCTCGATGGGCGGGGCTAAAATCGACTATGCCCGTCAGGCCACGGCCTATGCGGTTGAGCAACTCCTGCCGAGCGATCGCCTCAGCCTCACCCTCTTCGACACCCACGTCAAAACCGAGATTCCCAGCACCCTCGCCACCGACAAACAGGCCCTCCTAGAGACCATTCGCCGCATTCGCACCGGCAGCTCCACCGCCCTCCATGCCGGTTGGGTCAACGGCGGGGTGCAAGTCAGCGAATACCTCAACCCCGAGCAGCTCAACCGGGTAATTTTGCTCTCCGATGGGCTGGCGAATGTGGGGGAAACCAACCCCGACGCCATCGCCAATGATGTCCACGGCTTGATGCAGCGGGGGGTCACCACCACCACCCTCGGGGTGGGGGCCGACTATGACGAAGACCTGCTGGAAGCCATGGCCCGCAGCGGCGACGGTAATTTTTCCACATTGATTCCCCTGAGCAGCTTCCCGGCATTTTTGAGACGGAGCTACAGGGGTTGGCGGGCACCATCGGCCATTCTGTCACCGCCACCCTCAACCCCTTGGCCGGTGCCACCGTCAGCGATGTGCTGAACGATCTGGAAAAAACGGACGATGGAGCCTGGAAGCTCCCCAACCTGATCGTTGGCAGTCCCCTGAATCTGGTGCTGCGGCTCCGCATCCCGGCCCTTGCGGTGAGCAGCCCTGTGTTGCAGGTGAAGCTAAGCTGGCAAGCCCCCAACGCCACCGAGATCCACCACCTCGAAAGTACACTGGAACTGGCTGTAGTCAGCCCCGCTCAAATGAGTGACTTTCCGGCCAACCCGGCGGTGCAGGAGCAGGTGGCTTTGCTGATGGCGGCGCGGGCAAGGCAGGAAGCGGTGAAGTTTGCCGATCGCGGTGATATGGCCGGTGCCACCCAGGCGCTGCGTAACGTGGCGAAATCTTTTAGCGCCATGCCCGCTTCTCCCCAAGCCATGGCTGAATCTGCGGCCTTAGCGGATCTGGCGACTGATTTTGAAAGTGGGGAAAAGTCCATGGCCCGTAAGCGTGCCCGCTCCCAGGCTTACAATCTCAACCGCAGTCGCGCCGCCAATTACGGCAAGTCGGAGCCTCCCCAAAAGTCTCGTTAATCCCAGCGTGATTTTTCCATGGAGTCCTGTCCTCCTGTCGATGGTGAAGCCCTCTGCTACACCGTCTATCTGCTCAAATGCGACGTCGAATTTGCCGAAATGTACGACGAGGCCGTCTTCTTTGAAGACATGCAGGGTTTGGCATGGTATCAGCACTTGCCGGACCCCTACCGGGTTCTGATTTGCATCCGCAATCCACTGCCGCCAGGGCGATCGCCCAGGTCTTGGCCCTGCTCAAACAACAGCAGGTTAATGGGGTCGTAGAAGCAATCGGCACGGGGGGGCTTTTTCCCAGCGAGCATGGCTCCAATTGGAAACTGAAAGCGGGACATTGGCGGTGTGAATCCGTCCCCGCCCCAAAGGGTGGATATCACATGGTTTTCACTAAGATCACCGCTTTTGAATAGCCCTATCCAAACAGCGCTTTCTAAGGGCAAACATCGCCGTTCTTTAAGATCCTATTAACACCCAGTTATGGATAAATTAAGAGGCAGAAAATTTCCTTGAAATCGCGCTGAAATACCGCCTTTGGGGAGAGTAACTCTCTATGATTTTTAGAGAAGTTGGTCATTCGCATCCCCCGGAGTATCCCCGTGACCCCAGAGCTAGACGACAATGCGGGCGAGCTCAGCGCCATTGCCTATCGCGCCTTGCCCCCCGAGCAACAAAAGCAGCGGTTGACCGAATTGGCGACCCTGTTTTTTCGCTTAGGACTGGTGGCCTTCGGTGGCCCCGCCGCCCACGTCGCCATGATGGATGACGAGGTAGTGAAGCGCCGCCAGTGGATGAGCCGCGAGAACCTGCTGGATTTGATCGGGGTGACGAACCTACTGCCCGGTCCCAATTCCACCGAACTGGCCATTCACATTGGCTACGAACGGGGCGGCTGGAAAGGCTTGTTTGTGGCGGGGAGCTGCTTTATTTTGCCTGCCATGACCTTGGTGTGGCTGCTGGCGGCGCTGTATGTCCATTACCAAACCGTGCCGCAGGTGGGGTGGCTGCTGTACGGCATCAAACCGGTGATTATTGCGGTGGTGCTGCAAGCCCTCTGGAAGCTAGGCAAAAAAGCCGCCAAAGATACCCCCACCCGGATCGCCGGGGCGATCGCGATCGCCGCCTACTTTTCTGGATTGAACGAAATTGCGTTGCTGCTGCTGATTGGCTTGGCGGTGATGCTGGTGAAAAATTGGGGTCGCCGGGACGCCCCTTCGGGCATGTGGCTTCTGCCAATATCAGGCACCCTAGCCCAAACCGGTGGGTTGGTGACCACCACCGCCTCCATGGGCTGGATGGGGGTGTTTTTGTTTTTTCTGAAAATTGGCAGCGTGCTCTACGGCAGTGGCTATGTGCTGCTGGCGTTTTTGCAGCGCGATTTGGTGGAGCGGGGCCAGTGGCTCACCTCCCAGCAGTTGCTGGATGCCGTTGCAATCGGCCAAATTACCCCTGGCCCGGTGTTTACCACCGCTACCTTTGTGGGTTATCTGCTGGCGGGGAATGCGGGGCGATCGCCGGTACCGTGGGCATTTTTCTGCCCGCCTTTTTGCTGGTGGGGCTAGTCAACCCATGGGTGCCGAAGCTGCGTAAGTCCCCTTGGGCCAGCGGCTTTTTGGATGGGGTCAACGCCGCTTCTCTGGGGTTGATGGCGGGGGTGACCTACACCCTGGCTCAAGCCGCCGTGGTGGATTGGGTGACCTTGGTGGTGGCGATCTTGAGCGCGATCGCCGTCTTCCGCTTCAAACTCAACTCAGTCTGGTTGGTCTTAGCCGGTGGCGGCATCGGGCTGGTCCTGCATCTGGCGGGCGTGATTGGTTAGGGGTGGGGGCGTGGCGGGGTAGAAAATTCAGAATTCAGAATTCAGAATTCAGAATTCAGCAAGGGCCAGGGCGATAAGTGGCACATCGAGATGGCACCGATGGGCCGAGGGTGGCGTCGGATTAAACGTGGTGATCTCCCTGCCGAGGGTTTCACCGACCCCATCTTGAGTGCAAATTGGTCATGGTGCATCTTACTGCTCGTGCTGGTCAGGCTAGAAAAGCTCGGAAGCCTGCCTATAAAAATGATGTTTTTATTTCTTACTCGCGCAAAGACAAAGCCTTTGTCGAAACCCTAGATCAGACCTTTCGTGAATTCCACCGGGATCCTTGGATTGATTGGGACGACATTCAAAAGGGGGAAGACTGGTGGCAGTCAATTTGCCGTGGCATCGAAGCCGCCGACACCTTTATCTTTGTGATTACCCCCGACTCCGTCGCCTCTGAGGTCTGTCGCCGAGAAATCGACCACGCGGTTCAGTGCCATAAGCGTTGCCTCCCAATCGTGCGACGGGAGGGCTTTGAGATGGGGGCGGTGCATCCTTGGCTTGCCAAGCATAACTGGCTATTTTTTCGCGAGGGTGATGACCTGAATGCCGCTTTTCTAGACCTGTTGAAGGCCCTGGATACCGATATCGACTACGTGCGGGCGCACACCCGCTTGCTGGTGCGATCGCTGGAATGGCTTCATCAAGGGCGCGATCACAGTTATCTCCTGCGGGGCAAGGACCTGATGGAGGCCCGTCAGTGGCTCACCCAGGGGATCAACCAAAAGCCCTACCCCACCGACGGCCAAGTCGCTTATCTCAAGGCCAGCTTAGGGGCAGAGGCGCAACTGCTCAAAGCCCGACAAACCGCCAAGTGGGTGGTGGTGCTCACCACCGTGTTGGCCAATCTGGCCTTTGTCGCCGGGGGGCTCTTTTGGATTTATGCCCGCATGACCCGTATTGCCCAAGCCGAAATCACCCAAGCCATGGAGGAGACCCTAGAGGGTGCCATCCATGGCATCGACGGGGATGAGTTTGCTGAGCTGGTTGCCCTTGACGTAGCCCCTGGCCAACGGGAACCCTTGGATAATGCCCTCTATCAGCGCCACCAGACTTGGCTCAATACCATCCATCAAGTCACCCCATCAGCGCAGCCCATGTCCTATGCAAGGGGGAATCAGGCCAATGAGATTTTGATTGTTGGGGATATTTACCGAACGGTTAACCCCATCTATGCCTATCCCTTTAAAGCCCCCTATCGGTTAAATCAAGCAGCAGCATTGCAACTGCTAGAAGGGTTTGAGGGGGTGAGTCTAAACCTGGACATCTACAGGGATCCGGCGGGCAATGCTTGGGTGGCCATCTATGGCCCGATTCGGAACTCAGCCGGAGAATCGGTGGGGGCACTGCTCTTGGAATACGATGCCACCTATTTGACCCATCTAGAAGCTGCCATCAACCGAGAAATGGCGATCGCCTGTAGCGTCGCTGCAATCTGGCTGCTGGTTTCCAGCGGATGGATTTTAAAAACAATTCAACCTGTCCACGAGTGGGTCACGATGGGTCAACGCCTGCTGAAAAAAGCCTAGGTGCTCTCTGGACAAGGGCGATAAGTTTACCCCAGCAATCGGCCAGAGGCTTGCTAGGGTTTTGCCAGCCCCTACAGCATTTCCTGGCCTGGTAAGGTACAGATGATGTACTGACAGCAAGGGTTTCGAGTCTCTTTTTGTACCTCACAAGCTTCAAAAACGCTGTATCACGTACCTGAGAGGGCGCGTCACCCACAGGCCAGTAAAGTTAAAGTCAGCCAATATTGCTGTGGGGGTCACCTTGCGTTTCTTGTAGATGGGCCTGTAACAGCGCCTGGAACTCCTGACGGCGCACCTCAATCCCCTGGGCGACATTGCCAGGGGTCTCAAAAAAGATCAGACTGTCCAAACTCTTCAGCGCCAGCATTTGAAACAGAATGTGGGTGACCGCCGTCGGAATGGCCATCAGTTGCGGGTCTTTGACTGATTGGGGTCCCTTAGCCGCATCCGCCAGAGTCGGGTAGGCGTAAATGATGTTCTTGCGGGTATTGGGCTGCTGGCGATTGCTGAGGGTGGTCATCACCCAGCCCTGATCCAGGGTCTGTAAAACGTAGTACTCCAAGTGTTGCAGCCGCTCAGCAATGGTCTTAATGGCCGGGGCGATCGCACCATCGCTGGTCCCAGTGC
>JAAUQE010000300.1 GCA_012032425.1 Leptolyngbya sp. RL_3_1
GCCTCGGAAAGCCCTCACCCTAGCCCTCTCCCACGGGGAGAGGGAACAAGAGGGTGTGCTCGGCTCCCCTCGCCCGCTGGGAGAGGGGTTGGGGGTGAGGGCGAACAACTTTTGTCAGTCAACCAGAGCCAGAAGTCAGAAGTCAGAAGTTAGGAGTTAGGAGTTAGGAGTTAGGAGTTAGGAGTTAGGAGTTAGGAGTCAGTCCCTACTGATGCCTCGCGCCTTATGCCTGGATGCTGGTCTGGATTTTCCGGTTTAAAGGGGACGCCCAGGGTGGCCTTTGATTTACCCTTTAAAACGCACAACCAGGACATTCGGGATGAAACGGCAATACACGATTAACGCAATCATTTACATTTTGGCGACGCTGGGGGCCAATTACACGGCGGCTTGGTTCATCCCTTTCCCGATCTTCGGTCAAGTGGCTGTGGGGACGTTCATTTTTGGGGTGACCTTTACCCAGCGGGATCGGCTGCACGGGGCTGGACGCAAGTGGGTCTACGGCACCATTGCCGCAGCGGCTTTGGCAAATGTGCTGATGAGTGCGGCGCTACAGGTGCCCTTGCGGATTATTCTGGCTAGCTTCTTGGCGATCGCCCTAGCCGAAACCGCTGACACTGAGGTTTACCAAAAGCTGATGCGCTACCCCTGGTTGACGCGGGTGGCGGGGAGCAATGCCGTTTCGATTCCCTTGGATACGCTGCTGTTTACCCTGATCGCCTTTGCGGGGGTGTTACCACTGTGGGAGATCGTGGCGCTGCTGTTTGGAGAGACGGTGACAAAATTTGCGATTGGGGCGATTGCCGCCCTCTGGAAAGACGGCAAGTTTGTCTGGCAGACTTCGTGATGGTTTAGGAATAAGGATTTAATAACTGCACAATTCTTGCTCCCTCTCCCAAAATTGGGCTGTTGTTTACACATAAGTCTTCGGTTTCTTGCTTCCAGTTACCTAGCCCCCTTTTCTTGTATGCCCGAAGGGCTTTAAGCCCCCAATTCTGGGGGACTTTGAATTCCGGTCTCCCCCCAGAATTGGGGGGACCAAGGGGGGCCAATGCAGCATTTTGGGCGAGTCCATGAGATGTGTATAAGCAGTAGCCCAATTTTGGGAGAGGGCTGGGGTAAGGGCTTTATTTAATGCAGGGCAAACTTCCGCACGGCCACCAAACTGCCCATCAGCCCTACGGTGCTGCCTAGGGCTAGGAGCGATGCGGGCAGCATCCACAACTGTCGGGCGGTGAGCTGCAAGCCCGTCACTAAAAACTGGATAAAATCCGCCTGTTGGGCCGCCAGCTCTTGCAGAAATTGATCGATCCCCACCAATAACCCCCAAGAGACCCCGGCCCCCCACCAGCCCAAAGGTGATCCCCTGGAGGACAAAGGGCAGATAAATCCAGATGTGGTGGCCCCCACCAGTTGCATCACCTCAATCTCCCGGCGGCGGGCCATGACGATCAGGCGAATGGTGGTGGTGATTACGGCGATCGCCGTCAAACTCAGCACGGTGATGATAAATGCGCTGGCCCACCGCAGACTGCCGTTGAGCTGGCTGAGGCGCTGCACCGCTTCATCCACATACAAGACCTCCTGCACCCCTGGCACCTCAGTGAGTTGCCCCGCTAGAATCGGCACCTCCTCAGAGCGACTCACCTTCACCCGCAGCGCATCCACCAAGGGATTGCCATTGAGCTGAGCCGTCGCGCCCTCAATATCAGAAATACCCAGCTCCTCGACGAGTTCCTGCCAGGCCGCTTCCTTAGGGATTAACTGCACCGCCGTCACCCCCGGCATGATTTCCACCGTCCCCTGTAGGGAACTGGCTTGGACGCCGCTCTCCAGGTAGGCGGAGACCTCAAGCTGACTGCCAAATTGATTCAGCAATCCTTCCAGTTGCCAAGAGGCCTGGAGGCTAATGCCAAACAGAAACAGCAGCACCGTCATTGTGCTGATGGCGGCCCAGTTCATCCAGCCGCCGCGCTGTAGGCCGAGGGCCGTTTCGCGCAGCAGGTAGTCTGCTTTTGTAAAGGCTTTAAACATGGCGATCACCAATGGGGCCGTGTCTTATTGATTAAGGAGTGCCCCATTGTAAGAGGACGATAAGGGCAGTGGCGAGAGGTTTAAGTTATTGGCGGTCTGAAGCGTGGCCCCTCTGGCTATCGGGCCATCTCGGTTAATCTGGCTGCGTCACCGCTGGTTCTAGTACTCAAGGGCGTAAATCACTGGACTATTCCGGTTTCTAGCCCCCTTGCCCCTTATGCTCCCCGGCCATCCCCAATAGTTTTTGCACTGATGCCATCCGGTACTAGGCTGACCGGGCCAGATCCGTAGGTGACAACCATCAAAATGCCGCCAATGATGGCCAGATTTTTCATGAATTGGGTCATCTGGCTGGGGTCGCCGATGGGGTTGTGGAACACTACCGTAGCGGGGATTAAAAATGCCAGCAGCAAGATGGCCCCAATGCGGGCTTTGTAGCCCAGCATCACGGTGACTCCGCCGATCAGTTGAAAGGCAATGGTAAAGACCGCCACCAGCGCTGCCAGGGGCAGTCCCTTGCTGGCGATCGCCCCTTGCAGCCCCCCAAAGTCGAGCACTTTACCGATACCGCTGTGGATGAAAATCACGGCGATGAGGGCTCGGGCAACCAGGGGCATATATTTTTGAGCAACCACGACGTAATCCTCCAGTATTCAAACGGTTTGATTCTAAGCTGAAGGGCTATTCGGCAGGGGGATCGAGCGAGGCGCGATCGGCGGCAATAGCCGGTAGCCGTTGCGAGGGTGGGGGCGGGGTAAGGGGCGGGGACGACAGGATTAGACGCAGGGGGCGATCGCCCAGCCCATAGCTTTGCAGCCAACTTAGCAGCAGCACCAGCCGATTTCTCCACCCCGGCAAATACACCAGATGTACCCCCAGCCAAAGCAACCAGGGCAACCAACCGGTGAGTAGAAGGGGGCCGATTTTGCCCACCCCAGCCCAGCCCCCGATAATGGCCAAACGGCCTTTATTGAAATAGTGAAATGACTTGGGGGCTTGACCCCGCAGTTGGCGGCGCAAATTGCGGGCCACCGCCACCCCCTGCTGTAGCGCTTCGGGGGCGACGCCGGTCAGCGGTTCCTCCCCTTGGGCGACATCGCCGATGGCGTAGACCTGGGGCTCGTGCAGCAGTTGCAGGGTGGCTCGCACCTTCAGCTTTTGCTTGGCACCGGTCGGCGGCGGAGTCGCAACCGCTGGGAGCGCCGCCTCTAGTCCCGCCGCCCAGATCACTGTTTCCGTCCCTAGGGTTGGCCCCTGGGCAAACGTCACGGTGGTTGACGTGACGCGGCTCACCCGCGTTTCCAGATGTACGTTTACCCCGAGTCGCCGCAGTTTACGGGTGGTATAGCGACCGAGGCGGGCCGGTAAATTGGGGAGGAGGCGATCGCCCGACTGCACCAGCACAATCTGCAGGGTCCCTAAATCCAAACCGGGATAGTCTCGCCTCAGGGCCTGCTTGAGTTCCACCAAGGTGCCAGCCAGCTCGACTCCGGTGGGGCCACCCCCAACGATGACTACGGTCAAGAGGCGCTGGCGAATTTGCGGGTCGGTCTCTCGTTCGGCCTGTTCAAAACAGTGCAGCAGATGGTTGCGAAGCGCCACGGCCTGGGCCAAGGTCTTGAGCATAAAGCCATGCTCTGAGACACCGGGTATCCCTAGATGCTGGGGCTGACTGCCGGTGGCCAACACCAGATAATCGTAGGCAATCACCGCCTCCCTCGTCTCCACCTGCCGCTGGGCAAAATTCACCCGCGTCACCTCAGCCTGCAAAAACCGCAGATTCCGGGTGCGACGCAGCAGCGTCCGTACCGGGTAGGCAACGGTTTCGGGGGGCACCTGAGCGGCGGCCACCTGATAGAGCAAGGGCACAAAGGTGTGGTAGTTATGGCGATCGATCAGCAGCACCTCAGCCCCGCTTTTCGATAGGGACTGCGCCGTTTGCAATCCCCCAAAACCGGCCCCAATCACCACAATTCTCAGTTGGTTGGGTTGCCTATCCATGGGGCGATCGCCGCAATTGCTAAGGAGCATGAATCTATCAACACCGTAGCCCGGAAGGACACGGATGGCGGAATTCACGTGACCCTTCCAGTTTCGAGCTCCCTTGCCCCTAACGCCTCCAACTCTCTGCAATCAGATTGACAGGACTTACGCAGCCACGATTGCTGGCGCTACCGATAGCATAGGGATCCCCCCTGCCCCCCTTGTCAAGGGGGTGGCGACAG
>JAAUQE010000100.1 GCA_012032425.1 Leptolyngbya sp. RL_3_1
CCCCACCAGTTGCAGCCCTGCCGCATTTAAAAATAAGGGGTAACCGGTTTCTAGCAGGGAAATGCCAATAAAGTCGCTGCTGTTTTCAATGAGGGAAATCAACTTTTGGCGCTCCCGCTCAGCGGCTTTGCGTTCGGCTTCGAGCCGCGCGCTCTCGCTAATATCACGAATCACCCGCAATACGATTTCCTCATCCACCGGCACCGTCCGAATTTCTTCATAGATCAACCCCTCAGGTCTGTGGGATCGCCGTTCCTGTAACTGCATAGTTCCTGTCGTCAGAACCTGGGCAATGTCCTGTTGGACTAGAGAAGGGGACGCTGTCGGCAGCGGTTTCTGGGGAGACAGCTCAGTAGAATTCTCGGGAAATAGATCGAGGCGAGTGCCATCTTGCCGAAGTAAAATCAACTGATCAGGCAAGGCGCGAACCACGGCCCGCAGCCGCGATACACTCTCCTTCAAAGCACGTTCCGCAGCCTTGCGATCAGTGATATCTCGAACTGTGCTCAGCGCATGATACTTACCTTTAAAAAATATCCGTCTCCCTGAAACATCTGTGTCAAATAGGCTGCCATCTTGGCGAACTCCTTTGGTTTGGGCGACGAAACTTTGGCCAGAATTCAGAGCCTCCGTAAATTGCTTGAAGACACCATGGAAGTCAGGATGGATATAATTTTCCGGGGAAACCCTTAGGAAAGTTTCATAGGTATAACCATACATTTGGCAAGCGGTGGGATTAACTTCTACTAGCTCACCCGTTTCTAAATCATTAATAAAGATCCCTTCGCCGACGGTTTCAAAAATGCTGCGGTATTGCGCCTCTTTAATCTTGAGTTCGGTTTGGGAGCCTAAAAGCGCTTGGGTGCGCTCTTGGATTCGCTGTTCCAGCTCTGCATTCAGGTGTTGCAGGGCTTGCTCAGCGCGCTTGCGATCGCTAATCGAAATTGTAGAAATAATCAGTTGGTTAACCTGACCATTTTCATCAGTGAGGGGATTCACTTCTGTCAGCCACCAGGTCTCTTGACCTGCTCGAATGGTTTTTTCTTCGAACTGTAGCGATTCCCCAGTGGTGACGCAGTGCCGATAGCGCTGCAAAATTTGTCCGTAGACTTCTGGGGCCAGGAAGGGCTGTAGATCCGCAATGGCTTTGTCCTTGAGAAAGTCATCGGGCACCCCCGCGATCCGCGCCATGGCGGGATTGGTGTCGAGATATTGATATTGATCCTCCCCTAGCACCGCTAGTACGCCAATGCCGACAGCGGTGCCTTCATAAATGCTCTGCAAAAAGGCTTGGGATTGCCTCAGCTCAGTTTCAAGGCGTTTGCGATCGCTAATATTTGCGACAAAGCCAATTGCCCTGGTTTTTACCCCCTGGGCATTAAAGCTCATGATGTTTCGATCTTCGAGCCAGACATAGGTGCCGTCCTGATGACGAAACCGGTACGTAGCCAAAAGCTGAGGTTGCTCAGGGGTCAGTTGCGCCAACGCGGCTCCAAAAAGCTGCCGATCCTCAGGGTGAATCAGGGCAAGCCAGCTCTCCATGGTGGTCGGAAATTCTTCAATCGCATAGCCCAGCACCGCTTCGATGTTCGCGCCCCAAGTGGCGTAATTGGCAGTGGCATCCCATTCGTAGACAATTTGGCCGCTGGCCCGTCCAGCCGTATCGTAGCGATCGCGCCATGTTGCCAGTTCCTCGGCATATTGCTGGTTTAAAAGCTCTGCCTGCTTGCGATCGTGGATATCTTCAACAATGCAGAAAAAGTATTGGGGCGCTCCAGCGTCATCTCGCACCAAAGAGAGGGTTTTACTCACCCAGTAGGGTTGCCCATCTTTGCGCACATAGCGCTTTTCAAGGGAATACAGCGGCGTCTCACCCGCTAGCAGTTGCTCAATTCGCTCAATGGAAATGGCCAAATCCGGTGCATAGGTAATCTCTTGAAAGGTTGTCTCCAGAAGTTCGGCCTCGGTATAGCCCAGGAACTGGCAAAAAGCGGGGTTGACTTTAACGAATCGTCCCGACAAATCGCTCTGCACCATCCCAATGGACGCCTGCTCAAAGGCCGCTCGGAAACGCTGCTCACTTTTCTTTAGCGCCTCCTCCGTGCGTTGGCGATCGCTAATATCTCGCCCATCCCCCAAAATCTGATAGACGCTACCGTCCTCACCAAAAATCGGCTTGATGGCGACATCAATATCAAGGACGATGCCACCTTGTCCCATTACCTGCGTTTCCAAGCGACTGAATTCGCCTTGAGCTGCGGCCTCATAAGCCTGCTGCAATAGCCGCTGAGCCTTGGGGAGCTGTTGAAACCACGGCGCTTCCCAAATCCTTTGACCCAGCACATCCTCTAGTTCTAGTCCGCCGAACATCAATGCGGTTCGGTTCACCGCAAGCACCTCCCCACCTGGCTCAAATAGCCCCATGAAATGAAAGGCAGAGTCAAAATGGTGCGAAATCGCGCTTCGCTTTCCCGCAGTTGAGTGACGGCCTGATAGTGCTCCGTAATGTCGATAGCGGTTCCAACCATGCCATACCGCCCTCTAAATCCGGGACGGGGGCTAATAACCGTAAATAGGTATGGGGCTCCCCCTGAAAGATTTCAGTGGTTTGATATTGCCAAACCTGACCCATTTGGCAGTGTTGTTTCGCTTCTTCATAAACGGTCGCTTGTTCAGGCGTGAATGCCAAATCATCTAACCCCACGGTGCCTAACTGGTCACCGTAGCGAGCGACATCCACCGGGTTTTGCATGACCAGGCGATCTTCTGCGTCTCGCATCCATACCCCAAAGGGCAATGCATCGATCAGGGTGCGAAAGCGGGTCTCACTACGCTGTAGCGCCGCTTCCCGTTGGCGGCGGGCGGCGATTTCTTGCTCTAGATCATGGGTAAGCTGCCGCAACCGCAGTTGGTGTTGCACACGGGCCGCCACCTCTGCCTGCTGAAAAGGCTTGGTAATGTAGTCTGCGCCGCCCACTTCAAACCCTTTTACCTTGTGCTCGACCGTAGCCAGCGCCGCTACAAAGATCACGGGAATTGCTGCGGTCTGGGGCGCTGCCTTGAGGCGGCGGCAGACTTCAAAGCCATCCAGATCGGGCATCATCACATCCAGCAGGATCAGGTCCGGCGCGATGCGTTGAGCACGTTGGAGAGTGGTCTCCCCATTGATGGCGACGAAGACCTTCAAGTCCATTTGTTTTAACAGCGCTGATAAAACCTGCAGATTCACAGGATTATCATCCACAATCAGAACGCTTTGCTGTGGCATTGCAGAACTCATCAATTGCTCCCACCGCCAGCCGCTCAGGCGATGTCTGGCCCCAGCCACGGGCGGTCGATCCTTAAAGTGCCCCAAAGCTGGAGGATTTTCAGATCAGCACAGTTGGGATCATCGGGGTACATGCCGACATCAAACCTTTGGGAACGTTCACCTCGGACCTCAGTTGTCGCCCTGCCCAACGAAGCCCGGTCTAGCGCTTAAACTATGAACTGAGAAGGAGTTGGTGAGGGGGTTGCAGGCTGACATCAGCCTGAGGAAAGTCCGGGCTCCCCAAAGACCAGACTTGCTGGGTAACGCCCAGTGCGGGTGACCGTGAGGAGAGTGCCACAGAAACATACCGCCGATGGGGCTACGGCTCACAGGTAAGGGTGCAAGGGTGCGGTAAGAGCGCACCAGCAGCATCGAGAGGTGCTGGCTCGGTAAACCCCGGTTGGGAGCAAGGTCGGAGGGGCTATGGTTGGTCTTTTTCCAGCCCCGCTTTTGGTGTACCGCATGAGGTGTCTGGTAACAGGCATCCCAGATAGATAACCGCCCTCTGGGGGCAACCCGAGAGAACAGAACCCGGCTTATGTCCGACTCCTTCTTTTACCTGGGGCTAGCTCCCTAACCCTATCCCGGCAAGACTTGATTATGCTGGCGATCATAGTGGAGTTCGCCGCAGTCCACCATTTCACTGAGGCCGTCATAAAACGGCGTGATCATTTCGCAGATGGGCTCATGAAGCTGTCGGGCACATTCCACAGCCAGCTCGTAGACGCCATAGGCGTGGTCTTGCAGTAAGGCTGGAACCAGTTGGCGAATTTTGCCGATCAGGAGGCGGTTAGTCGTGAAAGCCATGAGTAAAAATGCCTAACGCTGTGATTCCATTGGGCCACAGAAAAACTGCTTGTAGACTCAGCATTTCAGTTTGTTTGAGAAAGATTGAAGCCCGAGACTTAGCGTTACGCTTCTTTAAACCCTGCTCAGAAAAATGATTGTGCCGGGACAGGCCATCTACTTTGCTAGGGAGACCTGAATGGTTTGCAGGAAGGCCCTGAGCACAGGAGATTGATTGCCCGAATGCCAAGCGATCGCCAGCTCTACCTCAGGCACGGGGGGTTGCAACGGTCGATAGGTCACCCCCGTTTGAAAGAAGCTGCGGGCCGAGGTGGGCAATAGCGTCACCCCTAAACTAGCCGCCACTAGACCCAGCATCATCTGAGGGTCATTGGTTTCTTGCTGAACCTTAGGGGTAAACCCCGCTTGGCGACAAGCGGCCAGGATGCGTACTAATAAGCCACAGCCCTCATCACTGCGCCCCGTAATCCACGACTCCTGGGCTAATTGGGTCAAGGTTAGCTGCTTGTGATCGGCAAGGGGATGGGTCTCGGCCAAGGCCACGATCAACGGTTCCGCGATCAGGGGCTCAACGACAACATCGGCGGTGGCCATAATGGGCTCCACAAACCCTAAATCGAGCCGACCTTTGTGGAGTCCTTCCAGTTGTCGGCCAGAGGGCATCTCCTGCACAATCAGCTCCACATCGGGGCATTGATGGCGAAACTTGCGAATGGTTTTGAGCACCACATCGTTGTGGACCGAGCCCTCAAACCCCACGACTAACTGACCGGTTTCGCCCTGGGCTGCCCGCTGGGTGTTGCGGACAGTGCGATCAAGGTGGGCCAAAATCTGACGGCACTCACTCAAGAACACCTGGCCAGCAGCGGTGAGGGCCACCCGCCGGTTGGTGCGCTCCAGTAGATCAACCCCGAGGGCTTTTTCTAAACCCTGGATTTGGCGGCTGAGGGGCGGCTGGGCAATTTGCAACCGCTCAGCCGCCCGCGTAAAGTTCAGTTCCTCAGCCACCACCACAAAGTAACGAAGCTGGCGGAGTTCAAGATCAGTCGTCATACCTAAAAGGTATCATTCCCTTGAGAGGCTGCTTGAAAAGCCTACTCTCTCCTGTGCCTAACGTCGCGACGATCGTCGCCAGTTGAACCAGTTTTCAGCCCAGTCTCGCCGCCATTGGCCCGGTTGCCAGCGATCGCCCTCCCATTGGGCTGCGGCTTGTCGCACCAGGTCCGTTAGGGTTTGGGGCAAGGTGGGGAGTTGGGCGAGGTCTTGCAGGGTGAAGCAATGTTGACGGGCGATCGCCAGCACCTGACCCCATTCACTGGCCTGGGGTCCCACTAGATGAGCGCCCAGCAGCTGCCCTCGACGGTGGGCGACCAAGCGGCAAAATCCGGTGGTATTCCCTAGGGCTTGGGCTTTGCGATTGCCGTCTAACACCGCGTCGTAACGGTTGACTGCGTTGGGGCCATAGCGCTGCTGGGCCTGGGCGATAGTCATGCCCACCCGGCAAAATTCGGGCTGGGTCAGGAGCGTATAGGGCAACTGGTCATAGCGGGTGGGGCGACGATTCCAGAACAGGGCGTTTTCGACCGCCACGGCAGCTTCATGGCAGGCCACCGACAGGCAGTCGCCTCCCAGCACGGCTCCGCAGGCGTAGATGTAAGGGTGGCGGGTTTGCAGATAGCGGTTGACGGAGATGGCCTGATTTTTGAGCCGCACCCCCACCGCTGCCAAGTTGAGATCGGCGAGGACGGGACGGGGGGAGGTGCCAATCAGGAGGCGATCGGCCATCCAACGACGGGAGTCACCCTGGTTACCAGATTCGCCGTAAACGCAGATGCCGTCAGCGCCGGTCGTCACTGCGGTGGGCTGCATCCCTAGGTGAACTTCAACCCCGGCGGCGGTGAGTTCGGCGGTGATCCACTGGGACACACTGGGCTCTTCGGAGGGCAGGAGCTGCGGGGAGGGGGTGATCAGGGTGACAGCGACGCCCCAACGCGCCAGAGCTTGGGCGATTTCTAGGGCGAGGGGGCTGCTGCCTAAGATAATCAAACTCTGGGGCAGGGTCTTGAGCTGGGCCAAGCTAACCGGAGTGAGGTAAGGCGTCTCCCCTAAGCCCGGCAGATCAGGGGGCTGCCATTCCCCTGGTAGGGCCAATAGCAGTTTGCGGGGGGTGAGGCGGCGATCGCCCACCTGCACCCGTAAGCCGGACAGGAGAGAGGGTTGGCCCCTGATCACATCGACTCCGGCGGCCATGAGCTGGCTAAGGGTTGATGGGACGGTATTTTCGGTGACTAGGGCGGCGATCGCCTGGAAACGAGACCAGGCTGGTCCCAACGGGTCGGCAGCGTCAGGGGCGGCGCGATTTGCCTCGGCGTAGAACGCTTGCAGGGATTCCCCTGGATCCAGACCAGTCATATCCCCACCCATTCCTGAGCTACCTTCGTGGGCAACAGGGCTGCACACCAACGCCACCCGCGCCCCGCGCTGAGCGCTCCCAGGGCCGCAGTTCGTCCGGCTAGGGAGGCCCCCAAAACGACCCAGTCGTAATCAGCGGTCATACTTGGTGGGTTCCATCCATGATCAATGAACGCGGTATTCCAGGGAGCAATGACCAGGATTTTAAATGTTTCAAGCGGCGGTCCCGTTTTGAGGGGATCGCTCCGGTTGCGTCGATAAATCGGCGGGCAAGTCTGATGGCAAAGGCGTCACTGGCAGCGGATGCTGCTGTTGCCGTTGCAGTTCGCGCACCTTTAGCACAATCAGATATTCGTAAAACGCTTGCAGCGTACACCAAGCAAATCCCGCCTGTCCATCTCGCCAGCCGCCCAAAATCAGGTACATATAGAGCCAGCGAATCAAGGGCCGAAAGGGGAGCCGTAGGGAGAGATCCTTGAGGGCGCGGCGGCGGATCACTTCTGATTCGCCCCATACCATCTGCTTCCAGCGGATGCCTCCCTGTTCGAGCTGCTTGAGGGTTTCCTGGGCTTCGTCAGTGGAATAGCGGTTGTGCTTCTCCACCCAGCGGCTGAGCCCCTTGCCGGAGGTGTAGTGGGGGTAGGTTTGCTTGAGAAAGCCGGTCGAGCCGGAGCAGACTTCCCGTTCCGTATGGCCATAGTCGGTGAACCAGACTTTCCCCATCTGAAAGAGCCGCAACTGATAGCGGGGATACTGGGTGCTGTGGCGAATCCAGCGTTCCATAAACATCACCCGTTCCGCCACGTAGTAGCCAATGTGCTGGGGGTGGGCAATGGTATCGAGACATTCTTGAAACAGTGCTGGGGTCATGCGCTCGTCGGCTTCGAGGATGTAGGCCCAGTCATGTTTGGTGGGAATGGTTTCGAGCATCCAGGTGCGCTGTTTGCCATGGCTCTCAAAGGCATGGTTAACCACCCGCACCGGGTACTGAGCGGCAATCTCGCGGGTGCGATCGCTGCTGCAAGAGTCCACCACAATCACATCATCAGAGCCCAGAGCCGACTCAATGCAAGCGGCAATCTCCCGCTCTTCGTTGTAAGTGAGTATGTAAATCGAAAACATGGCGGCTTTCAGGGGTATCAGCAAGCAGACTTTTGAGCACAGGCGGTCAACCGAAATCGGAGCAGGGTGACTCCCAGACGAGCATAGGCGGGCGGCACCCGATATGGGCTAGGGTTCCGGGCTAGCCTGCGGATTCAGGGTTAAGTTTCCTTCTCTAACCCGGTGGTGGCCTTAGGGAATGACCCTATTGCGAGTCCTGGCGCTGCCATTGGGCAATATCCCAAGTGCTGGCGTCCCATGGCGTGGGATTCAGCCCCGTGAGGGTCTGATTGACACCGTTGGCGATCGCCCGATGGACGATGGGAATCATCGCCACATCCTGAACTAGCAGATCATTCATCTCCTCAAATAAAGATGCCCGCTTTTCTGGATCAAGCTCCGCTTGGGCCGCTTGCCAAAGGGCATCGTAATCGGGGTTGCAGTAGCGCGCATTGTTGGGCTTTTGCCAATTATTGGCCTTGGTAGCGATTTGCCCACAGGTCCACCACTCTAAATAAATGGTCGGATCGGGGTGATCATTACCGGTGGTATAGGCCTGCATGTCGGCATAGAAATGATTGATGCTGTTGGTTTGTAGCGGATCGGCGGAGAAGAAATCATCCACCCGCACCCGCTTGATATCCACCGCAATACCAATCTCCCGCAGGCTGGCTTGAATCTGCTCCTGGGTTTTCTGACGCACCGGATTGACTGAGGTCTGGAAGACCACCTCCATTTCAATGCCGTCGCGATCGCGGCTGCCATCGCCGTTACTATCCACCCAGCCCGCTTCGTCCAAGAGGCGATTGGCCAGGGCGAGGTCGTAGGGGTAAGGGTTGGTCGCCCCCCCAGTCGGCGTCACCAGCACCTGATTGGCCGGACGCCCCATAAAGCCGTATAGATCCTGGGCGAGGGCTTGGCGATCAATGGCATGGGCGATCGCCTGCCGCACCCGCAAATCACTGAGGAAGGGATGGGCGGCATCTAGGCTAGAGCGTTCGCCAGTGGCCGTCTCCACGCGCGGATCGGCGGGATTGAGCATCAGCCGCTCCACCAAACCCCCAAATACGGGCACCACCGTCCCCACCCCTTCCGCTTGCAGATCGCTTAGGGCCGACACCTCCACTTGCAGGTTGTAGGCAAAATCTGCCCCGCCCCGCAGCAGCACCTCGCGGGCAGCGGCATAAGGGGCGATGCCACCCACCAGCGCCACGGTTTCAAAGGCGGGGGCGTCACCCCGGTAGTTGGGGTTGGGCGCAAAAATAATTTCCCCTGGCTGAAAACTCGTCACCTGGTAGGGGCCGGTGCCAACCGGGCGCAGATTCGCCTCGGCTTGACGGACATCCCCTGTTGCCGTTGTTTCAGCCTCCTCAGCCGTTTCAGCCCCCTCAGCCGTTGCGCTATCGGGTTCAGTCGCGGCATTGGGCTCAGCCGCTGCCGTTGTCTCCCAAATATGCCGGGGCAAAATCACCCCCGTTTGCCCCGTAAAGGGAATGGTCCAGGCTGCGGTTGGGGCTTTAAAGGTGATTTTGACCGTGGTGTCATCCACCGCCTCCACTGTCTCCACCGCTTCGTAATACTGGGCGGTGGCAGCAGCTACTTGGGGGTTCTGTAGCCACTCAAAGGTAAAGGCGACATCGGCGGCGGTGAGGGGGGTGCCGTCGGACCAGAGCAAGTCGGGTTTGAGGGTCCAGGTGACTGATTTTCCGTCCTCGGCAAGACCGCCATTCTCGACGGTGGGAATGGTGGCGGCCAGAATCGGCACCAGGGTGCCATCGGCATCGGCACTGGCCAGCGGCTCATAGACGATGCGTCCCGCTTCGAAGTCTTGGACCCCCGTGGCCAAGTGGGGATTGAGGGTGACTGGGGCACGGCTATAGAGCAGCCGCAGTTGGGTCAGATCGCGATCGACAGCGAGGGGTGCAGTCGGGGTTGACGGGGCGGAGTCTGCCTGGGGAGGCATATTACAACCGGTGAGCCCGAGGCCCCCAGCCAGTAATACCCCCAGCCCTATCCATCGTGGCCGTGCAGCCATAAGTTTGATCATCTCTGTTCGCGGCACCCCTGATCGTAGCGGTGGGAATCCGTTTCAGGGGTGAATTGGGCTCTAGCAACGATTGGAAATCTGTAACGAAGGTTCCGGATTAAAACCCATACCCCCGGAATACCTGACTGGTAGATGCACCCTGATAGCAATCCCCAGCCTCCGGGCCGGGGATTTTTTTTGCCCATCACTCAGAGGCTGTTTGAAGTGCCAGAGTTAAATGCGCCAGAGTTAAATGCGCCAGTAGGCCATCAGTACACAGGCTGCATCCTCAAGGTCCTAAGCTGGAGCCTCAGCACTTTCAGTCGCTTCACTTTCGGTTGCTGGGGTTGAGGGTTCAGGTGTTTCTATCGCTGACGCCTCTACCGTTGGGGTGGCTGCTGGGATGTCGCTCGCGGGCGTTGCCGCTGCGGTCGCTGGGGCTGGGGTTCCAGGCGTTTCTACCGTTGACGCTTCTACTGTCGGCGTTTCTGTTGGGATTTCCACTGCCGGCGTTGCCGGTGGTGTAGACGCGGCTGAAACGTCTTCGGCTGGTATCACAGGGGTATCGACTGGCGTTTCTGTGGCTAGCGTTTCTGCCATGGCCGCGTCTGTGTCCGTCACCGCCTCAACGTCAGGGATATTTGCTGTAACTACTGCTGCAACTTCGGGTGCTGCCACCTTTGCATTGGGCTTGGGGCCACGCATCAAGGCTGGGTTCATGGCTGCTCTGGGCTCGCCGCCGCGATCGCGCCCTTTACCCCGCCCGCCCTTGCCGCGTTCCTTGCGATCACCGCGATCGCCCCGATTCTCTTTTGCCCGAGGCTCACCGCCGCCCTCGGCTGCTTCTGCTTCGCGGCGCTTGGCCAGTTCTGCTTTCTTAATAGGCCGCTCAACCATAGCTCAGTATTTCTTGACAACTTGCCGATCCTACCCCAAAGCCGCCGATTATCGAGGTGACGATGCTGGGTGGTGGCGGGATTTTCGATAACTGGGACCCAGATTGCGTCAGACTCAGCCCCCATCGCCGGGACGAGGGCAGCAACTCGGCTTAAATTACAGCTCATCTTGACATCTATCTACTGGATGGTAGACATTGTCTGAATGGCAAGTGAAACCAGCCAAAAAATATTAGCTGTCGCTGAAGATATGGTGCGGAACCGGGGCTATAGCGCCTTTAGTTACGCCGATATCTCGCAGCAAGTTGGGATCCGCAAAGCCAGCATTCACTACCACTTTCCGACCAAGGATGCGCTGGTGCGGGAACTGGTGCAGCGCTATCGCGAGGGCATGGCGCGTCAATGCCATTGGATTGCCACGTCCAACGCTAGCCTTAGTCAACAGCTCATCCAATTTGCCAATCTCTATCGTCAGGGCATGGCGCAGGACCAAATCTGCATGTGCGCCATGCTGTCGGCAGATTTTGCGATTTTGCCTGAGCCCATCCAAGCTGAAATCCAAGCCTTCTTTCGGGAAACCGTAGCTTGGCTAACCGCGCTCCTTCAGCAAGGGCAGGACGCCCAGATCTGGGACTGCAAGCCCTCGGTTGAGCAGGAAGCGCAAGGATTGATTGCAATGCTGCAAGGGGCACAATTGCTGGCTCGCTCTGCCGAGAACAGCATCGATGCCTTTGAACAGGTGATGTATCCGCTGTTGTCGGCCAAGTTTTCCAGGGGCTAATTTTTCGCTCTAATCTCTATCCTAAGCCTGCTCGCAAGCGCCAATGCTCACCCAACTGGTAGAACCATCCTGCCAGTGCTCCTTCTTCCAGATCGGGGCATTGTGCTTGAGGGTATCGATCCCATATTGGCAAGCCGCAAAGGCCTCGCCGCGATGGGGACTGCCCACCGCCACTAAGACGCTGATTTCCCCAACGGCCAGCCTGCCGGTGCGGTGATGGATGACAATCCGGGTAATATCGTCCCACTGCTGACGCATTTGGGCGGCAATTTGTTTGAACACCACCAAGGCCATGGGTTCATAGGCTTGATATTCCAGGGCCACCACGGCGCGCCCCTCGGTATTGTTGCGCACCATGCCGCTCATCACGACGATCGCTCCATTCGCACTGTCATCGGCCAAGCCATAGACCTGGGCTAGGGACAGGGGCGCAAAGGTGATCGCCACCTGGGTGTGAGGCGAGTCATCGGCCCGCAGCGTCGAGAAGGGCAGGGGTGATGGGGTGACGACCACGGGTAAAACCTATTCGTTCAGTGCAGCGGTATCGCGTCCGCGAGTCCCTATCAAATATAGTAGGCTCATCCTCACGGCAATGCCGTTGGTCACCTGTTGGGCAATCAGGCTGCGTTCGGGATCATCCATCAGCTCAGAACTCAGCTCGACGCCGCGATTCACCGGGGCGGGATGCAGCACTTTGACATCAGGTTTGCAGACCCGGAGGCGATCGCGGGTTACCCCGAACCGGTGATGGTATTCCCGCAGACTGGGGAGTAAATGCTGGGTCATGCGCTCTCGTTGCAGGCGCAGGGTCATGACAAAATCGGCATCGGCTAGGGCCGGTTCAAGGCTGGCATGTTGGACGATCCGGCGGGTGAGATCGGGCGGATCGATCGGTGATCCCCCAAAGGCTTGGGAAAATCAGGGGGTAGCAGCGTGCCGGGACCAGCCAGATGCACCTCCGCACCGCAAGCGGTGAGGCTCCAGAGATTGGAGCGAGCCACGCGGGAATGGATGATGTCCCCCACGAGGGCAATTTTTTTGCCTTTCAGACTTTCTATCTGCGGATGATCCGGATTTAGCACCCGACAGAGGGTGAAGAGATCTAGCAGGGCTTGGGAGGGATGCTCATGCTGGCCATCCCCGGCATTCAGCACGCCCACCCCCGATTGCAGCCGGTCCAGTTCGGTGGCGATCGCCTGGGGCACCCCCGCCGCCTTGTGGCGGATCACCATCAGATCGGCCCCCATGGCCAGATAGGTTTTGGCCGTATCTAAAATGGTTTCCCCTTTCGTGAGGGAAGAGGAACCAGGGGCAAAGTTGAGCACATCTGCCGATAGCCGTTTTGCCGCCAGCTCAAAGCTGCTGCGGGTGCGGGTAGAGGGCTCAAAGAAGAGATTGGTGACGACGCGCCCCTGGAGGGTCGGCACCTTTTTGGTGCGCCGGGAGAGCACCTCCCGAAAGCTAACCGCAGTGGTGATCACAGTTTTGTAGTCCGTCGGGGTAAAGCTCGACAGGGACAGGATGTGACGGTGTTGCCAGGTGTCAACCACGGGCGCGGACTCCCTCCGGGGATGGCAGTTTGCAAAAGGATATGTCGCAATGACCACAGCCAGCATACATTGGTTTTCTCGCTGCTTTTGCCGCCTAGGGCGGGCCTTGGGGCTGGGGATCGGGATCCTGGTTTGGGGCGATCGCCCGCCGCCCGCCGCCAGCCAAGTCGGGGTGAAGTGCCCAACCCCCCACGCAATCCAGCCATTGGGGCT
>JAAUQE010000101.1 GCA_012032425.1 Leptolyngbya sp. RL_3_1
ATTTTCCTCTTTCCCGTACATTAATGCACTACCTGTCAATCCCTTATCAAGGGGGGTGGCGACAGCCGGAGGGATCTTGCAACCCGCTGAAGTCTGTTCCCGTGCGTAAGTCCTAGAGACGAAAAATCAGGGCTTGAGTGCCTTGATGGTAGCGAAGCACGTCAGTAGCAAAATGAATCTTTCCTGATAGATGCGGCGTACTGCAACCCAATAAACATCCGCTGCATCCCCTCTCCCCTGCCCCTCTCCCACTGGTAGAGGGGTTCTGAATTCAGCTCCCCTTCTCCATGGGACAATGGGACCGTATTGAAGAGATGACCCGTTCATGACACGCATCCTATTCGCTTTGAGTTTGATTCTACTCACTTGGCTGGGGGCATCGCAGCCGTCCTGGGCCGCCATTCCAGACGATATTGATCTGTTGATGGAAACCAATGATTGCCCGGTCTGCATCTTGAACGATGCCGATTTGAGTGGCCAAGATTTCAGCGGAGCCAATCTCAAAGTGGCGACTTTGACCGGAAGCAACTTGCAAGGCACCGATCTCAGCCATACCAATTTGATGCTGGCCTACTTAGATGATGCGGATTTACGGGGAGCCAGTCTAGAAGGGTCCCAGTTGAATGGGGCACAACTGCCCAATGCCGACCTACGGGGGGCCAATCTCAAAAATGCCGAGATGACCCAGGTCAATCTGTTGGATGCAAACCTCGAAGGGGCTGACCTCCAGGGGGCGATTCTGCTCAGCGTCAAGCTCGGCACGGCCAATCTTAAAGGGGCAAACCTCAAAGGGGCGAACCTGCGGGGGGCCGATCGCAGCATGGCTCTGCTGTGCAATACGGTGATGCCCGATGGGGCGATCGAAAATCGCGATTGTGATGGTTAGCCGTTTCCTACCAGGGTTAAATTCCGATGCGTAACCGGCGATGGGTCACACTGTTGATCGCCACTTGGGTGCTGTGTTTGGGAATCGCTTGTCTGCCAGCTTCGCCGCTGCGCACCCCTCTGCCTGTTGCGAAAACACCCTCTACGACACCCTCTACGCCAGCGGCAGTGTCAGCGACAGCACCAGCAACGGCAACCGGGGCGCTCTCGGGTCTGTATGATCCGCCCCGTGGCGAGGTGCGGCTGGTGGTAATCAGCGACCTCAACAGCGCCTACGGCTCCACCGATTATGACCCTGAGGTAGATCAAGCCATTGACCTGATCCCCTTCTGGCAGCCGGATCTGGTGGTGTGCAGCGGCGACATGGTGGCGGGGCAGCGGGCGAGCCTTACCCGTGAGCAAATTCAGGCGATGTGGGCGGCCTTTGATGACCATGTGGCGGCCCCCTTACGGCAGGCCCAGATTCCGTTTGGGTTTACCGTCGGTAACCACGATGCCTCCGGTGCTTGGCGAGACAATCGGTTTGTGTTTCAGCGGGAGCGGGATCTGGCGGCGGCTTACTGGCAAGATCCGACCCATGATCCGGGGGTAAATTTTGTGGATCGCGACGACTTCCCCTTTTACTACAGCTTCCAGCAGGGGGATGTGTTTGTGGTGGTGTGGGATGGCTCTTCTAGCCGTATTCCCCCCGAAAAGCTAGCTTGGGTCGAGCAAACCCTAGCTAGCCCAGCCGCCCAGCAGGCCAAGATCAGACTTTTGCTGGGGCATCTACCCCTCTATGGAATTGCGGTGGGTCGCGATAAACCGGGGGAGGTGATGAATAACGCTGATGATCTGCGGGCCTTATTAGAGCAATACGATGTCCACACCTACATCAGTGGCCACCAGCACGCCTACTATCCCGGTCATCGGGGGGATCTACAACTGTTGCACACCGGGATTATTGGCTCTGGCCCTCGGGTGCTGATCGACAGCGATGGTCCTTTAGGACCGGTTTTGACCATCGCCCCGCTCAAAAAACGCTGACGGTGGTGGATATCAACTTCGATGATGCGGCGTTGACCCGCTACACCACCTACGAGATGGCCACTCTGGCCCCCTAGACGAACAGCCAACTGCCGCGTTTGCTCGTCGGTCACAATGGCATGGTGCTGCGTCGAGATGTGCCGTGGGACGATCTCACTCCAGCCGAGCTTGCGTTCTGTGAGCAGCGATTGGGGCTAGCAAAATGTGGACCGGCATAATCTCTACGCCGATCCCGTCCCGCTGCGCCTGCTAGGCGCTGAGTTGATCCGCCGTGATCGCCTCAGCCAGCTCCACCGTCTCAGGCACTTCGAGCTGACGGATAAAACCCCGAATCACTTCGGTCTTGGTTTTTTCTTGCAGGATGCAGAACGCCTCTAACCGCCGCAGATCTTTTTCGGGAATGCGAATGGTCAGCACCTTATCCGAGCGGGGTTTTGTTCTAGCCATGGGTTTGCACCAAAATAAGTGATATCGAGCTGGACCGCCTCTGAAGCTGCACAAGACGGATGCTCACCCTTAAAGTCTAGTCTTACCTGCAGACAAAATCCAGCTTTTGTTAGTACAAAATTTATACATTGCCTTGACAAGGCTAGGCATTTCCTTTAAGTTGGTATCAACAGCGCAATCGCATTGACACTACTTTGTTAGTACATTGTAATTATGAAAGGCTTGATTGCCTCAGCGCGAGCAACGATAGTATTCAAGGAGGTAACCTTTTTTTATGGTTTCAACTCAGATTCACGACTTACCCCAAGACGCTCAAGACTTGCTGGAAAAACCTGGCGTGAGCGATGGGAGTGAACTGATTCCTGCGGAGGCAGGCACCCAGCCATCGAGTCAGACTGCGGGCTACACCACAGATCAAGAGGGCTTGATCAATAACCATGCCGTGATGCCGACGCCCTATTTACAGAAGCAGCCTCGACTTGGATTTACGGAATTTGCCGAGCGCATCAATGGCCGATTCGCCATGATCGGTTTTGTGGCCCTGCTGCTCACGGAATGGCTGACCCAGAGAAGCTTCATCAGTATCTTGGTCGGGTCTTATTTAAACGGAGCCTAGGGGGCGAGCGAAATTAGCGATCGCTCCCGATACCAAACGGAAGCACTCCCACTTGATTGGGACCTTCGACAGACTTTTCAACAGAACTTCAGCGCGCCTGCGTGGGCTTGATGCCAAGGCGACGGGAATAAGCTTAGCCCTTCGCCTGACGCGGTCAGGCCGCTGTGAATGACGACAAACAAGGAGGACAGTCATTATGACGACCGCCATCAACGAAACTCAAACCTCAGCCAGAAACGCGATATTTATCAGGCGCGAGCCAAAGCCGAGCTGGATAAGCTGGATGCGCGGATCAGCGAATATCGGGCCAAGCTCGACTATGCCCAGGCCGACACGCGGGCTCAGTATCACGATCTGATTGAGCAACTGACGACCCAGCGCGACGCGATCGCTCAGCGATTCGAGGAATTGCAGAAGGCGGGTGACAGCGCCTGGGCCGAGTTGCAAACCGGGTTTGATCAAGCCTGGACTAATGTGAATGCAGCCTTTCAAAAAGCAGCTCAGAAATTTGAGCGCCTCTAGTCGGCGTCCTGAATGATTGGGTCGGTGCCTATAAATGAGCAGCATCGCCTGCATCAACTCGGGTAACGATTCATTCGAACCATTCGAAAAAAATTGGCATCTTGTGGTGTTTGCACAGGGCTACAGGATGCCGTTTCATCTTGACCAATTGCAACACATCTAACTCGGAGGATAATCGCCTATGACGACGACCATAGATAAACGCGCTAACATCACCCTTGCAAATGCTGATCTGAACGCCGATCAAACATCCTTTTTAGAACGGGTGAAAGATCAGGCCCATTTAGAAAGCTTGTATGACGCCAAAGAGATCACTGAGATCGTGTATCGCACCATGCGAGATCTGATGGATCACAACACCATCGAGCAAGTGGCTAGCGGGGTGGATAAACCGGCCAGCCACTCTTCGAAAAAGCAGCTTAATGATTCCATTTCGGATCTGTGGCAAGATAGCAATCCGCTGGTGCGCTGGTTGAGTCACTTACGTCCAGCCTTTAATCAAAATGGCCCCTTAGGGATCGATGACGATCGCTTCATTCGGCGAATTGAGCTAGAGGGTTCCCTCCCGGCCAGCGTCAAGCCTTTGACGGCAATTGACGCGGTCTTCGCAGCAACGAAGGCTGAGCTGCCTAGCGATATCCAGGAGCGGGTCGCCGAATATTTACCCGGCATGGTTCGCATGGTCTGGCAAAATGCATAGCCCGATCTCTATCCATGGGTAGTGGTGGCAAACTGAGATAGGCAACTACCATCTTTAACAGTTATTTGGCCACCCCCCTTGATTTCAGTGCCGCTAATCTATCCGGTTTCTGAACTCATAAGATAGCTGTCATAGCCCTTTCTTCAACACTGGAGGAAGGGCTATGGCGTATACCAGCAGTTACGAGGAGTTTAAAGAATGCCAACGGATTTCTTAGAAAATATTATTTTAGGCAATGCGATTTCCAGCTATCTGTTGGCGATCGTCACCCTAGTCGGGGGGATCTTACTGGCTAATCTGGTTCGCTTGATTGTGTTGGGTCGCCTCAAACGCTGGGCCAATCAGACTCGAACTGACCTAGACAATCGCCTCTTGAGATTGATCGAAACCCCCGCCATTTATCTGCTTTATCTGGGGAGCTTTTATATCAGCATTAGCAACCTGTCGCTGCACCCGATTCTGCAAGACTCATTGCAGGTGCTGTGCGTCATTCTGGCCACGGTGTTGGTGGTGCAGCTCACCGGCTCTTTGGTGGAATATGGGGTACGGGTATATTGGGTCGCCAACCGCAAAGACGCCACTTTAGAAAATAGCCTGAGTGCCCTGGTCCCAGCGATCAAAGTGGTGGTTTGGGCGATCGGCTTGGTGTTTTTGCTCGACAATCTCGGCTTTGACATTACTGCCGTGGTGGCCAGCCTTGGCATCGGTGGGGTGGCCGTTGCCCTGGCTGCCCAAGGGGTCTTGGCGGATCTGTTTAGCTACTTCTCCATTCTGTTCGATCGCCCCTTTGAGATTGGCGACTTTTTGATCGCGGGGGATACGGTGGGCACGGTGGAGCACATCGGCATCAAGACCACCCGCATTCGCAGCATCAGCGGCGAAGAACTCGTCGCGGCTAATACTGACTTGACTAACTCCCGCATTCAAAATTTTCGCCAGATGCAGCGGCGACGCATCGTCTTTAACTTGGGGGTCACCTATGAGACGGGCCAAGATCAGATGGCGGCGATTCCAGGGCTGATTGAGGGGGCGATCGCTGACGCTCCGCACGTGACCTTTGATCGCGCCCACTTCCTGTCGTTTGGGGATTTTAGCCTCAACTATGAGGTGGTTTATTTCGTGGAAACCAGCGACTACGCGGTCTACATGGATGCCCAGCAGCAGATCAATCTGGCGATTAAAGCGGCCTTTGAGGAACGCCAGATTGATTTTGCCTATCCCACTCAGTTGCTGTATCTGGCCAACAACGAAGCGAATCAATTCTTGGGGAATGGCCATGGACGGCAGCAGGCCGCGCCAGTGAATTAAGCCTGCCGCCTGCTATGGCTTAATCCCCTGCAATCGCTGCATCAGCGCGGGTCGATTGCTGTAATCTGACCTCAGCCGCTCTAATTGCTGAGTAAAGACTGGGAGTTGTCCCTGATATTCGGCCAAATCTCGTAAATCTTTGAGTAGGGCCGTGGCTTCGTCGTAGGGTTTCACTTGCTTGAGGTTGATCAGTTGCCTGACCCGCTCCCAGGTCTGGGCGGCCTTGGGAGCCAAAGCCTCCAATTCTTGGATGCGTTTTTTGCGGGCTGCTGTCTTTTCTTTTTTCTGGCGGGCAGTACTGACTTCGTCAGCGATCGCCACCAGTTCTGAGAGCCGCCGCTGACCAGGGGCAGCAGTCAGCTCCGTTTGCGGGGTGCCTGCTAACTCCTGGAGTCGCCGGATCAATTGCAAGTCCACATGGGGTTCTCGCCGCACCAGTTTCAGCAAAAATTGTTTCTGCTCCGCGTCCGATAGATCAGACAGCCGGTCTTCTAAGGGCGTTGCAGCGGCGGCGGCTTGGCTGGGGCTGGCCTGGGCAGCAGCGTTAACGAGATCGGGGTCTAGGCTGACCAACTCAATAAACGCTTTTAGCCCTGAGGAAAGCTGGCCCAGGTTGGGGGGAATCGGCGGCTCGACCGGATCCGCCTCAAGCTCGCCATATCCAGCCAGTTCATCGGCCATGCGTAACCAGGCCAGATAGAGCAAGCGGCAGTCACCCTGGAGCAGTTCATCCCTGAGGGGCAGCAGGCGCGGCAGCCAGCCTTCGCCCTCAACCCAATCACCGCCACCCTCTTCTTCATGGATATGAACGTCTAGGACGAGGTAGTCATCGGTTTCAGTCAGGGTAACGACATCGTTGAGGAAATAGGGCCGGAACCACTGGGGATCAACAATCGCTTTGGGAAACCGAAAGATCAGTTGCCAAGTCCCCCAGTTGGCGATGTAGAACATGATGTCGAAGTACTGGGTGACGATTTCGACGGGCTTGCCCCGAAAGTCACCGTAGTTATAGAGAAAGATCGCCCGATGGGGAGAGAGCTGCACCCGGCTAGAAAGTTGTTGAATCTTGGCCTGTTCGGCGGGGGTGAGGGGGCGATCGCAGGTTTGGAATTCGTAGTATTGATACGTGCTCATCTATCAACCTCACCGGGTGGGCTAGGGGAAGGTAATCCATTTATCTTGATACCCTGCCAGATCAGCGCTCCACAATTCAAATTCCTGACTGATTTTGTCCACAACCTTATATTGAGCAGCGGTTTTCATGGTGAAGCGGGTGGTGAGGTGGAAGCGATCGCCCACTTCGGCAACGCTGACGGTGATGCTGTTTTGTCGATCCCTACCAAGGTAAATTCTTCCCTGGACATCTCCTCAGCGTTTACTCTGATGCCGCCTCACCTGTCTCTGATGGCGTCTCATCCGCAGCCATAGCGTCAGCCGTAACGCTTGCATCAGATGCCTCAACCTCTACGCTGTCGTCGCCAGCGGCATCGCTGGCATCCGTGGCATCTGCCGCTTCATCCACTTCCAGAACAGCGGGGACGGCGGCGATCGCCGCAATGGCATCCTCATCGTCAATGCGCTGCACACAGACGCCCTGAGCTGCCCGCGATTGAATCGAGATCTTGTTAATGTGCTGGCGGATAATGATGCCGCGATTGGTCACCAGCATCAGCTCTTCGTCTTCGTTGACCACCAGGAGCGACACTAAGCTGTCGTTTTCAAGGCGGAACTTCAGGGCTTGGAGCCCCATGCCAGCCCGATTTTGCAGACGGAACATAGAGACAGGGACCCGCTTGCCCAATCCACCGGCAGTAATCACCAGCACCCAAGGTCCCTGACTGCGGGCTGCAACCTCGTCGCTTTCTTCTTCCGTAGAGTCAACATCCTCGACCTCCTCAGCCACGGCTGCCATTACCTGGGCCGGGAGGATATCCATGCTGACCAGCCGATCCCCATCCCGTAGATTCATTGCCCGCACCCCTCGGGTAGGGCGACCCAGGGGTCGGAGCTGCTCATTATCCGCTTTAAAGTGAATGGCCATCCCCTTATGGGAGCCAATCAAAATGGTGTCGGAGGTGCGCCCCAGCCTCACCCATCTCAATTCATCACCATCCTCTAGGGAGATGGCAATCAGGCCATTGGCGCGGATATTGCTAAAGGCCGAGAGGGCGGTTTTTTTGATGTAGCCCCCCTGGGTGAGCATCACCAGGTATTCATCGTCGGTAAATTCTTGAACCGCCAAGACCGAGGTGATTTTTTCTTCCTTGGGGATGGGCAGCATCTGCACAATCGGCGTGCCCTGGGCGGCGCGAGACCCTTCTGGCACCTGATAAGCCCGCAGCGAGTAGGAGACGCCGCGATCGCTAAAGAACAGCACATGATCGTGGCAGCAACAGGTAATGAAGTGCTGAATGCCGTCATCTTCTTTAATGCGGGCACCGGCCTTACCACGGGTGGCGCGGCTCTGGGCCTCAAAGGTATCCACGGGCATGCGCTTGACGTAACCGTATTCGGTCACCAAGATCACCACCTGCTCGTTGGCAATCAGGGAGATGTCGGTGAGTTCGCCATCGGCGGGCTCAATTACGGTGCGGCGGGGGTTGGCATGGCGATCGCGGATTTGCCCCAGCTCGGTTTCAATGATGCCAAGGATGCGTTCCCGGCGGGCCAAAATGTCTTCCAGGTCGGTGATCTTGGCCTGTAGTTCTTCGTGTTCTCGCTCAATCTTGTCCGTTTCTAGGGCGGTGAGGCGACGGAGCTGCATTTGCAGAATGGCGTCGGTCTGGATCTCGGTGAGGCCGTAGGAGGCGATCAGTTCCTGTTTGGCAATGGGGGTGTCGGCGGCATGACGAATCAGGGCAATGATCGCATCCATATTCTCTAGGGCAACCAAGTAGCCCTGGAGAATGTGGTCCCGTTCTTGGGCTTTCCGCAATTCGTATTGGGTGCGGCGGGTAATGGTTTCGACCCGGAAATCCAGAAAGACCTCCAGCAAGGGTTTCAGCCCCAGGAGCTGGGGTTCGCCATTCACCAGGGACAGCATGTTGACCCCAAAATTGTTTTGGAGGGGGGTCTGCTTGTAGAGGTTGTTGAGCACCACGCGGGGATAGCGTCGCGCTTGAGTTCGATCACGATACGCATGCCGTCGCGATCGCTCTCGTCCCGAATATCAGAAATCCCCTCCAGGCGACGCTCATTCACCATTTCGGCGATGCGTTCGATCATCCCTGCCTTATTGGTCTGGTAAGGCAGCTCAGTAATAATAATGGCGTCGCGATCGGGGCGGCCCTGTTGCTCAATGGTTTCGATCTCCGCCACGCCGCGCATGGTGACGGAGCCGCGACCGGTCATGTAGGCATCGCGAATGCCGCTGGTGCCCAAGATTTGTGCCCCGGTGGGGAAATCAGGACCGGGGATGAGTTCCATCAACTCGGCGGTGGTGATCTCGGGGTTAGCAATCAGCGCGATCACCCCATCCAGCAATTCCCCGAGGTTATGGGGGGGAATATTGGTGGCCATGCCCACCGCAATGCCGGAGGAGCCATTCAGCAGCAGTTGCGGGATCCGTGAGGGCAGGACGATGGGCTCTTGCTGGGAGCCGTCGAAAGTATCGCTGAAGTCAACGGTGTCGGACTCAATGTCCTGAAGCAGAGAGTCAGTAGTGAGGGACTGTAGGCGGCATTCGGTGTATCGCATCGCCGCTGGGGGATCGTTATCCACCGAGCCGAAGTTGCCGTGGCCGTTGATCAGGGGCGATCGCATGGAAAAATCTTGGGCCATCCGCACCAGGGCGTCGTACACGGCGGTATCGCCGTGGGGGTGGTACTTACCCAGCACTTCCCCGACCACACGGGCGCATTTACGAAAGGGGCGATCGGCGGTCAACCCCAGCTCGTGCATGGCGTACAAAATCCGCCGATGCACCGGCTTGAGGCCATCCTTGGCATCGGGCAAGGCCCGCCCCACAATCACGCTCATGGCGTATTCCAGATAGGAACGAGACATCTCGTTCCGCAAATCGGTGGGGATGATACTCATAGGGAAAAGCTCCAAAATCGCAAATTTTCAGCCCAAAACAGACGTTTTGAATCGAGGCTGTTGTCAAGGCCGAATGAATTGCAAAATAACGCCTACAGCATTCTGGTTGCCTGGTGAGGTGGGGCTGGTGTCCTGTCATCAAGGATTTCAGGACTTTTCTCGCACCTCACAAGCTTTGAAAATGCTGCAAACTAGAGCTGACATTCTAGCACAATTTCCGGCTTTCGAGAGGCTACAGCCCTGAAGGGACGGGTATCCTAGGGGGGTTGCCCGTTCCCCCTGCTCCCCCTCCCTATCCGCCTATGGCTACTGCAATATCGGTGATCTATTCCGAGGCGTTTTTAACCCATGACACCGGCCCCTACCATCCCGAAAATGCCGGTCGCCTCAAGGCGGTGGTGGCGGCACTGCAAGGGAGCGCCTTTGCGTCTGATCTGCATTGGCAGGTCCCGACTCCCCTGACGACGCGCGATCCCTTGCCGATGATCGGCCAACTGCATTCCTCCCATTACCTAGAAGCCTTGGCCCAGCTCGCCCAAGCCGGAGGCGGGTTGCTGGACCCCGATACCCCCGTCTCACCCCAGAGTTATGAGGTGGCGCTGTTGGCGGTGAATGGCTGGTTGGATGGGGTCGATCAAGTGGTCAAGGCCGGACGCTTTGCTTTTGTCCTGGCCCGCCCGCCCGGTCACCATGCGGTGCGCGATCGCGGCATGGGATTTTGCCTGCTCTCGAATGCGGCGATCGCCGCCCACTACGGGTTACAACAGCCAGGGATTGAACGGGTTGCCATCCTCGATTGGGATGTGCATCACGGCAACGGCACCCAGGCCCTGGTGGAGAATAATGGGGCGATCGCCTACTGCTCTTTGCATCAAGCTCCGGCCTATCCCGGCACTGGCAGAGTTGACGACCAGGGTCCCCATGGCAATGTGCTCAACCTACCGATGGCTCGCGGCAGCACCTTGGCGGACTACCAACCCCAGTTTGAGCAACAGGTGCTGCCGTTTTTAAAAAGGTTTGCCCCCGATTTGCTAATCATTAGCGCCGGTTATGACGCTACCCAGGCCGATCCCCTGGCGGGAATTTCCCTGCAACCGGCTGATTTTGGGGTGTTTACCGAGTACTGCCTACAAATTCAGCCCCGCTTGCTGTTTGGCCTGGAAGGGGGCTATGACTATGAGGCGCTGGCGCGATCGGTGGTGGCGACGCTACAGCCCTGTGTCCGTTGAGGTCAATATAATTGGCTTATCGCCTCTCGGTGAGCCTTTGAGCCCCATAACCTCTCGGTGAGCCTTTGAGCCACATAAGAAGAGCCACATAAGAATTTGAGTCGCACAAGCACCCGTCATGAGTCAAACAGTTGAACAAGTGCAATGGACCGTTCGGGATCTGGAGGTGCTGCCCCAGAGCGAAGGCGTTCGCTACGAGCTGATCAATGGAGAACTGTTTGTGACCCGCTCCCCCCATCGCAAACACCAGCAGATCAGCGGCAAGATCTTTGCAGCGCTAGATGCCTGGTCAGAGGTCTCGGGTTTGGGGGAGGCAATTTTGGCACCGGGTATCATTCCCTCCGATGCCGACAATGTCATCCCCGATGTGGTCTGGGTCAGTACGGCCCGCCTTGCTCAAATCGAAGACGCTGCCGGACACCTCACGGGTTTTCCCGAATTGGTCGTAGAAGTCATTTCTCCGGGGGAAGCGAATATCCGCCGGGACCGAGAAGCCAAGCTAAAGCTCTATTCTGTCCAAGGGGTACAGGAATATTGGATTGTGGATCGTTTCACCCAGCGGCTAGAGGTGTATCGCCGCGATCGGGGGCAGTTGGCATTGGCCGCAACTCTATGGATAGACGATCAGCTCACATCACCCCTTTTACCGGGATTTTCGACCTCAATTCGCCGCTTTTTGTTGATCTAACTTCTTTATTGCTGATCTAACCCATGGTTCAGACTTCCCCTCGCCTCATCACCCTGACAGACTTCCTGCTACAGCCTGAAACGAAGCCTGCCAGTGAATACATGGACGGTCAAATTATCCAAAAGCCAATGCCTCAAGGTGAGCACAGCACGTTGCAGCGAGTCTTGACGCGAGATATAGATAACGCTCTCAGCCCCACAAAAATTGCCCATGCCTATCCCGAACTCCGCTGTACATTTGGGGGGCGATCGCTGGTCCCAGATGTTTCTGTGTTTCGTTGGGAGCGGATTCCCCGGCAGCCGAATGGTCGGGTCGCCAATCGGTTTGACCTACAGCCGGATTGGACCCTAGAAATTCTGCCTCCTAGTCAAAGTCAAACCAAGGTGACGCGCAATATCCTCCATGGTCTGGATCACGGTACGGCGATGGGTTGGATGATCGATGCGGAAGAGTCGATTGTCTTGACCTATCAGCCTGACCAGACGCCCCAATTTTTTGATGAGCCGCAAATGGTGCTGCCCGTGCCTGAGTTCGCGGGGCGATCGCCCTCACGGTCCAGCAGCTTTTTGATGGGTTGACGAACTGACAACGTAGCAAACGTAGGGCGCGTTTATCTTGACTGGTGTGGTGACCAACTGAGCCAATGTCACCGGAACCCACCATCCCAAATTCCCAAATATGAATGGTGCGTTTGCCTAAGGGCAACGCCCCCTACGATTGCTGGTTTGCAACCTCAATCAGATTGCCATCGGGGTCGCGAAAATAGACCGACAGAATTGGCCCCATGGCACCGGTGCGTTGAACTGGCCCCGCCAGCAGCGGGACGCCCAACTGGTTCACGTGGTCAACCACGGCTTCAACCGGGTGCTGAGTCATAAAACAGAGATCGGCGGAGCCGGGAAGAGGATGCTTGGCCTTGGGTTGGAACTCGCGGCCCTGCTGGTGCAGATTGATCTTTTGTGCCCCAAACCGCAGTGCTTTCCTGCCCTCGCCAAAGGTGACCACCTCCATGCCCAGCACGCGGGAGTAAAAGGCCAGGGTTTGATCGATATCCTTCACCGTGAGCACTAGGTGGTCTAGAGATTCAACGTTCATGGCCGTTGTGGAACTGAAAAATCTGGCGGTTTGGAAGGTGCGACTGTGTTCATAGTGTCGGTAACCCGACTATTTTAGATGCCCGATTCATTGACGATAAAATGCAGGGCACCGGGGCGATGGCAGTGGCCTACCGGGTCTTTCCGTCCCCTTCTGGCTCGCTAATGCCCAGATCCCAGGGTTCTTGGGCTGGGCCACGCCAACCCCTGTCATCCCGACCCCAGAACCCTGGGATCTCAACCCCGCAAAAATTCCCCCAGCCCGCCAGGGGACAGGTTCCCCAACGGTAGCGGGGCGGGTAATCAGATCACGATCGCGCCATTGCTCAAGGCACTTACCTATTTACCCAGTAAACCCTGGCGAAAGTCCCCCAGCCCCCCAGCTCCCCATCTCCCTTACCCAAGGAAGGGGTAGGCAAACTTACGCCGTCGTCTACTAAGGCGCTGCAAACACCTGGGCGACCGGGCACAAGGGCGCGATAGGATCGGATATGTGCTTGTGTCACCGTTCGGA
>JAAUQE010000102.1 GCA_012032425.1 Leptolyngbya sp. RL_3_1
CGGTGATTGGCTAATGAGCCAGCAACAACTCGTACCGAATAATCAGTACCGAATAACACCCCCCCTTATCCCATTTACCCTGAAAGGAACATCACCCATGGCCAAGAAAATCATTTACCACGAAGACGCCCGTCGTGCCCTAGAACGCGGCATGGACATCCTCGCCGAAGCCGTCGGCGTCACCCTCGGCCCCAAAGGCCGTAACGTCGTCCTCGAAAAGAAATTCGGCGCGCCCCAAATCGTCAACGACGGCGTCACCATCGCCAAAGAAATTGAACTCGAAGACAACATCGAAAACACCGGCGTCGCCCTGATCCGTCAAGCCGCCAGTAAAACCAACGACGCCGCCGGTGACGGCACCACCACCGCCACTGTCCTCGCCCACGCCATCGTCAAAGAAGGGCTGCGCAACGTCGCTGCCGGTGCCAACGCCATTTCCCTCAAGCGCGGCATCGACAAAGCCACCACCTACCTAATCGACGAGATCGCCGCCAAAGCTCAACCTGTCGGCGACTCCACCGCCATCAGCCAAGTTGGCACCATCTCTGCCGGTAACGACGAAGAAGTTGGCAAAATGATCGCCGAAGCTATGGATAAAGTCGGTCGCGAAGGGGTGATCTCCCTCGAAGAAGGCAAATCCATGACCACCGAGCTGGAGGTCACCGAAGGGATGCGCTTCGACAAGGGGTATCTCTCCCCCTACTTCGTCACCGATGCGGAGCGGATGGAAGCGGTCCTCGACGACCCCTACATCCTGCTTACTGACAAAAAGATCACCCTGGTGCAAGATCTGGTGCCGGTGCTGGAGCAAGTGGCTCGGGCCGGTAAGCCCTTGATGATCATTGCTGAAGACATCGAGAAAGAAGCCCTCGCTACGTTGGTGGTCAACCGCATGCGCGGTGTCTTGAATGTGGCTGCGGTCAAAGCCCCTGGTTTTGGCGATCGCCGTAAAGCCATGCTGGAAGACATTGCTGTCTTGACCAGTGGTCAAGTGATCAGTGAGGACACCGGCCTCAAATTGGATAGCACCAAGATTGAGATGCTCGGTCAAGCCCGCCGGATCACCATCACCAAGGACAACACCACCCTGGTGGCTGAAGGCAGTGAGAAAGATGTCAAGGCCCGCTGTGAGCAAATCCGGCGTCAGATTGAGGAGACTGAATCCTCCTATGACAAGGAGAAGCTGCAAGAGCGTTTAGCGAAGCTCTCTGGTGGTGTGGCGGTGATCAAGGTGGGTGCGGCCACTGAGACTGAGATGAAGGACCGCAAGCTGCGGTTAGAAGATGCGATCAATGCCACCAAAGCGGCGGTGGAAGAGGGTATCGTACCGGGGGGGGGCACCACGTTGACCCACCTCGCGCCGGGTCTAGAGACTTGGGCGGCGAGCAATCTCAGCGGTGAAGAGCTGTTGGGGGCTCAGATTGTCGGTCGGGCTTTGACGGCTCCGCTGAAGCGGATTGCGGAGAATGCTGGTCAGAATGGCGCGGTGATTGCTGAGCAGGTGAAGACGAAGGACTTCAATGTGGGTTACAACGCGGCGGATGGGACTTTTGTGGACCTATTGGCGGCGGGGATTGTGGACCCGGCGAAGGTGACTCGTTCGGCGTTACAGAATGCGGCTTCGATTGCCGGCATGGTGTTGACCACGGAGTGCATTGTGGTGGACAAGCCTGAACCGAAGGATGCGGCGGGTGCCGGGGCGGGTGCTGGCATGGGGGATTTTGATTACTAATCCCTCTGGGAAGTCGTCAAACTGACCTAGATGGCTCAGTGCCTGAAGGTTCTGAATAACCCGGCGATGCTGAAGGCATCGCCGGGTTTTTTGTGGCCTTCGTAGCCGTTTCTAGTCCGCATAGCTCAATCCATAAGTCCCGGATCATGCGGGGAAAGGCACGTACAGATTCACAGGGGCATCAGACTGAATCCGGTCAGAGAGACGAAATTTTTCTGGATGGGGTGATGCCCATGCCCCTCAACGTCTCTGATACAGGGTGAAATACCATGACCTGCCTTGGGCCGCATCAACCCCTTTCCCCATTGCCGGCGCAGTGCCACCGTTACTGTCTCCAGTCTCTTGGCAGGCAATCGGCGGCGGGCAGCGTTAACGGGTTCCGTTCTGCTAATGCCATGACTGCGACTACTGCCGATATACCTCTGGGCAAAATTTTGATTGCGATCGCTAATCCTGTCCAGAGAGAACCGTTGGCTGGCGCTTTAACGGCAGCGGGCTACGCGGTCAACGGTTTGCCAGCAGGCATACCGATTTTAGACGCGGTGCAAGCGGATCAACCCGATGTGCTCCTGATCACCACCACGTTGCCATCAGGGAGCGGCTTAGAGCTCTGTGCTCAATTGCAGGCAGATCCAGCCGCCAGCACGCTAGTGATGTTTGTGGGGCCTGCCGATCGCCGTGATCGCCTCCAAGCCTTTGCCGTCGGCGCGGTTGACTTTATCCCCGAACCCTGCTGGCCTGAAGAGGTTGTGGCGCGGATTCAAACTCACCTAACGCGTGATCGGGTTTATCGCCGGGTCCAAGCCCAAGCCCAACGGGCACTCTCGGCGGCCAGCCCCTCTCCCCTCCTAGCCACCCTCCAGCGTACCCTGCACCAGCAAACCCAAAAGCTCCAGGAAAAGAACCAACTCCTGGAAACCGAGATTCAAGAACGGCAGGAAGTTGAGCAAGCGCTGCGGCGAGAACAGCACAAGTCAGAACAACTGTTGCTGAATATCTTGCCCCAAGCGATCGTCACCCAGCTTAAGCAGTTCCAGGGCTCCCTCGCCGAGCGCTTTGATCACGCTACGGTTATGTTTGCCGACATTGTTGACTTCACCACCCTGGCCACGGCCCTGAAGCCCTTGGAGCTGGTGTCCATGCTCAACCAGATTTTTTCTGCCTTTGATCGTCTGGCTGAGAAATATGGTCTTGAAAAATCAAAACCGTCGGGGATGCCTACATGGTGGTTGGTGGGCTACCCATCCCCAGTGAAGGCCACGTCAACGCAGTCATTGAGATGGCCTTAGAAATGCAGGCCGTCATCCAAGACTTTAGCCGTCCTAATGGCGAACCCTTACAGCTCCGCATTGGCATCAACACCGGCTCGGTGGTGGCGGGGGTAATTGGCATCAAAAAGTTCAGTTATGACCTCTGGGGCGACACCGTCAACGTGGCCAGCCGCATGGAGTCCCAGGGCGTGCCCGGAAAAATTCAAGTAACTGGCTCCACCTACGAGCAGCTCAACGACGACTTTTGCTTTGAGCCTTGGGGAGAGATGTTAATTAAAGGTAAGGGCTATATGCCGATTTATCACCTGCTGGGGCGGCGTTGCAGCAGTTAACCTTAGGCCGCAGTGCCCCTAGTTTTACAAGGGCTAGGGGGCAGGGAAGATGGAGAGCAGGAGCTAGGGAATGGGGTTATGAACAGTCACTAGCTTGGTTCCATCAGGAAACGTAGCTTCAACTTGCACCTCATCCACCATTTCGGGAATGCCGGTCATGACCTGATCTCGGGTGAGTAAGGTGGTGCCATAGGACATTAAGTCTGCCACCGTTCGCCCTTCCCTAGCCCCTTCCAGGATGGCCGCAGAAATATAGGCAATGGTTTCAGGGTAGTTGAGCTTCAGCCCTTTATCTTTACGCCGCTCTGCCAAGAGGCCAGCGGTGAAGATTAATAGTTTGTCTTTCTCCTGAGGAGACAATTGCATAACCGTGCAAGGCTGAAACGTCAGCCTAGACCATAGGGCGATATGCCCCCCAGGACTGTCCAAAGTTAACTGATTTTTACGTTTGTTTCAGTTCTAGGCCCCTCTCTCGGCTCAAGGTAGCCATTGCCAGCCAAAACCGCTGAAATTATTGATTCCTTATAGACGCTATTTCGAGCTTTGCTGTAAGATTAAAAACTGCTCACTTTTTGTAAATACATGAATGTTCAGGAAATTATCCGCTCAGTAGAAGCGGAACATCTAAAGACTGACCTACCTATAATCTTTGCGGGTGACACCGTCCGGGTGGGCGTCCGCATCCAAGAGGGCGGTAAAGAGCGGATTCAGCCCTTTGAAGGCACGGTCATTGCCCTACGCAATGGCGGCATTAACGAATCAATCACCGTTCGCCGGATCTTTCAAGGGGTCGGTGTTGAGCGGGTATTCCTGCTTCATGCCCCACGGGTTGCCGACATCAAGGTCTTGCGACGGGGTAAAGCACGGCGAGCCAAGCTCTACTATCTGCGCGATCGCATCGGTAAAGCCACCCGTCTTAAGCAGCGGTTTGATCGCCCTATCTAAGGCCGATTAGGCTCTTAGCCCATGTTACGATGATTAACCTGCTGGGGCATCGTCCCCCCATGCGCTCTTAGTTCAGTTGGTAGAACGCAGGTCTCCAAAACCTGATGTCCGGGGTTCGAGTCCTCGAGGGCGCGCTCAGTTAATCGTCATCAAGCTTGGTGAGGAGCCGATCATGGGGCTTTTAAAGAGGCCCATGATATCCGTCCAGGGCAGGCACTTGCCCAAGTCTTAAGACTTGAGGCGCTGCTGCTCCCCCATAATTGGTTAGTAAGGCCACAATTGTGTGGCTCCATTTGAAGTGATGCAAAGGCTGAACCCGTGGTAAAAAAGGAAGCCAGCAAGGAAACCCAGAAGGAAAAAGCGGTCAGCCCCGATACCGGTGGCGGTTTTAGTGCGACTCGTTTTCTCAAAGGGACCCAAGAAGAGTTGGCGAAGGTGGTCTGGCCAACCCGCCAGCAGCTAATCAGTGAGTCTGCCGCTGTGATCCTGATGGTCAGCCTTTCCGCAACGACCATTTACTTTATCGATCAGCTGTTTAGTTGGATCTCGGGGAGGGTGTTTTAAATGACGATGACAGACGACTTTACCCCTGACGAGCCGACTGCGGAGAATAATGTTTCTACTGACGCCCCCTCTTCCCAAGGCTCGGCTCGCTGGTACGCGGTGCAAGTGGCTTCAGGGTGCGAGAAAAAGGTAAAGGCGAGCCTAGAGCAGCGTCTACAAACGTTAGACGTAGCTGATCGCGTTCTCCAGATTGAAATCCCTCAAACGCCGATCAAGCGCGTTCGCAAGGACGGCACCCATCAGAATGTAGACGAGAAGGTCTTTCCCGGCTACGTGCTGATCCGCATGATGATGGATGATGAGGCGTGGCAGGTGATTAAAAACACCCCCCATGTGATCAACTTTGTGGGCGCTGAGCAGCGTCGCGCCTCGGGACGGGGACGGGGTCACGTTAAACCCATGCCCCTCAGTCGGGCTGAGGTGGAGCGGATCTTTAAACGGGCTCAAGAACAGAAGCCAGTGGTCAAAGTGGATATGGAGGCGGGAGATCGGATTACGGTCCTCTCTGGCCCCTTCAAAGACTTTGAGGGTGAAGTCATCGAAGTCAGCCCTGAGCGCAGTAAACTCAAGGCGCTCTTATCGATCTTCGGGCGTGAAACCCCCGTAGAGTTGGAATTCAATCAGGTACAGAAAGAGAATTAATCGATGGCAAAGAAGGTTGTTGCACTGATTAAACTGGCGATTTCCGCAGGAAAAGCCAACCCCGCTCCTCCCATTGGCCCTGCCTTGGGTCAGCACGGGGTCAATATCATGGCGTTCTGCAAAGAGTACAACGCCAAAACTGCCGACAAGGTAGGTCTGGTGGTGCCGGTAGAGATTTCGGTCTATGAAGACCGGAGCTTTACCTTTGTTCTGAAGACGCCGCCTGCCTCAGTATTGATCAAAAAAGCGATCGGCATTGAGAAGGGATCTGGCGAACCCAAGAGCGTCAAAGTCGGCTCGATCACGCGAGCCCAGCTCCAAGAGATTGCCGAAACTAAGATGCCTGACCTCAATGCCAATGATATTGACGCCGCCATGCGCATTATTGAGGGCACTGCCCGCAACATGGGCGTGACCGTCGCCGATTAGCCTTGACTAAGTTTGACTGACCGCGTTTAATTGTTCACCTATCGGGGGAGAGGCTTGGCTTCGCTATGACCCCAAAGCAGAAAATCCATGCCAAAAGTATCTCGTCGCTTAAAAGCAGCTCAAGCCAAGGTTCAAGACCGCCCGTATGAACCCCTAGAAGCCCTGAAACTCCTCAAGGAAACGGCAACCGCCAAGTTTTTGGAATCTGCGGAAGCCCACATCCGCTTAGGGATTGATCCTAAATACACGGACCAGCAACTTCGGACCACGGTGTCGCTCCCTAAGGGGACCGGCCAAACCATTCGAGTGGCGGTCATTGCCCGTGGTGAAAAGGTCAACGAAGCCACTGCTGCAGGGGCAGACATGGCGGGTTCCGAAGAGCTGATTGAGGACATCCAGAAAGGGATGATGGATTTTGATATCCTGATTGCCACCCCTGACATGATGCCGAAAGTGGCTAAGCTAGGACGCCTGTTAGGTCCTCGGGGGTTGATGCCCTCTCCCAAGGGTGGCACCGTTACCTTTGAGTTGCCCCAAGCCATTGAAGAATTCAAAGCCGGGAAATTAGAATTTCGGGCTGACAAAACCGGCATCGTCCATGTTATGTTCGGTAAGGTCGATTTTTCTGCGGAAGACTTACTGATTAACTTAAAGGCTCTGCAGGAATGCATTGATCGCAATAAGCCCTCTGGTGCTAAGGGTCGTTACTGGAGAACCATTAATGTCACCGCGACCATGGGGCCTGCAATTGAGATTGATGTTAACGGCCTGAGAGACTTAAAGCTGGCCGATGTGGCTTAGAGGCTGTTTAAAAGGGATGACCCGAGGTTGAAAAGATACCTGATGTCCTTGAGGTAGGGGCTATAACCTTGGTTGATTTGTGGCCCTCTCTGGGGGTTGCAGGTGACTAAAGTTAACCCCGCAAACTTTTCAAGTCATTGTTGCTTTTCCATCCAGTAATGAGGATAATTACTGCGCTCTAGTTTTCGAAATTCAATATTCAACCGGAGACCGTAGGGGCTGGTAATCACAGCCTAATTATCCTACCGAGGTTGGCTTGGTCAGAGCAGACTGGAGCATGAAAAAACGCTATCCAGATCTGTGATGATTGCCAGCCCCGGTCAAAACTGGGGCTTTTTAGTGGCTGATTTTCACAACGCTCAAAAGCTCCAGTGACAAGCTTGACTGATATCCCTGGCAAAAAGGAGGTGAGACAGAATGGGGAGAACGCTCGAGAACAAGAAAGCCATTGTGGCTGAGCTAAAAGGCTTGCTGCAAGATACCCAACTAACCTTTGTGATTGATTACAAGGGTTTGTCTGTGGCCGAAATTACTGACTTGCGTAATCGGTTGCGGGAGAAGGGGGGTACTTGCAAGATTACCAAAAACACTCTGATGCGGATTGCCGTAGAAGAGGATGAAAACTGGAAATCGATGCAGCCGCTGTTGAAAGATACATCCGCTTTCCTCATGGTGAATGAGGATGTGGGTGGTGCTGTTAAGGCCTACAAGGAATTCCAAAAAGCCACCAAGAAAACCGAACTGCGTGGCGGCGTGATGGAAGGCCGTACGCTTTCTAAGGAAGATGTAGAGGCTTTAGGCGATCTGCCTTCTAAGGAAGAACTTTACGCTCAAATCGCTGGCACGATCAATGCCGTTACCACCAAAATTGCCGTTGGCATTAAGGAGGTTTCGGGATCTTTGGCACGGAGCATTCAAGCGATTTCTGAGCAGGAGAAAGACGCGGCCTAACGCCAGCGGTAGCCCGCTGGTATCGCCTTTCAAGAATTTGACCTTGGCGTCAAAGGTTTATCGTACAGTTCACAGTTTACACAGTTCATAATTCACATTGAGGAGAATGATTCATGTCTGCGGTAACAGATGAGATTCTAGAAAAGTTAAAAACCCTCTCTTTGCTGGAAGCAGCTGAGTTAGTCAAGCAAATTGAAGAGACCTTTGGGGTGAGTGCGGCTGCGCCTGTGGGTGGCATGATGATGGCCGCTCCTGCTGCAGCAGCAGAACCTGAAGAAGAGAAAACCGAATTTGATGTGGTGGTGGAAGAGTTTCCTGCTGCCAAGAAGATTGCGGTGCTCAAGGTGGTCCGCTCTCTCACCGGTTTGGGTCTGAAAGAAGCGAAGGAAATCGTTGAAGCCGTACCCAAAGCGATCAAAGAAGGGGTCTCTAAGGATGATGCCGAAGATGCTAAGAAGCAGCTCGAAGAGGCGGGTGCTAAGGTTACCGTCAAGTAACTTGGCCCGATTGAGCACCCTTCAGCAATGATGGCTACAGCCCTGGTGAGAAATACTTTTTCTCAGCGGGGCTGTGTCTGTTCTGAGATCTAGCATTTCCTTGCCTGGTGAGGTACAGCCGATGTAATGACAGCAAGGGTTTTAGGTCTCTTTTTACCTCAAGAGCTTCAAAACGCTGTATCTCAACTTTTAGGAGGGAAGCGACCCACCTGTGGGAGAATCAAACCCGTTCACCCGCTCAATTTTGGGTTATGACATCAACGGTTCCCCAGGCTTTAACCCTGACCAGCCAGTACCGCAGCTTTGGAGGGTGGCAGCAGATTTACCGCCATCGCTCGACCGTTTTGGATTGTGAGATGAACTTTGGGGTCTACCTTCCGCCCCAGGCAGAATCCCAGCAGTGTCCGATCATTTATTGGCTCAGCGGCCTCACCTGCACTGAACAGAATTTCATCACCAAGGCTGGATCGCAGGCTTATGCGGCTCAGCAAGGCTTGATTGTGGTGGCCCCAGATACCAGCCCTCGCCACTGCAATCTACCAGGGGAAGATGACGACTGGGATTTGGGGACGGGGGCTGGATTTTATCTCAATGCCACTCAGGCCCCGTGGGACCGCCATTACCGCATGTATGACTACGTGGTGGATGAGTTGCCGGGGGCGATCGCTGCTAACTTCCCCATCCAGCCCGATCGCCAAGGGATCATGGGCCATTCCATGGGGGGATATGGGGCGCTGATGATTGCCCTCAAACATCCAGGGCGATTTAAGAGCGTGTCTGCGTTTTCGCCCATTGTCGCCCCTAGCCAGGTGCCCTGGGGCCAGAAAGCCTTCCGCCATTACTTAGGTGAGGATGCGAATGCTTGGCTATCCTATGACCCTACGGCTCTGGTGAAAACCGCGTCAGAGCGGCTACCGATTTTGATTGACCAAGGGGAGGGGGATGATTTTTTGCAAACCCAGCTCCAGCCGGAACGCTTTGCCGAAGCCTGCAAAGCTGTGAATCATCCCCTCACCCTTAGGCTGCAGCCCGGTTATGACCACAGCTACTACTTCATCGCGTCGTTTATGGGGGATCATTTTGCCCACCATGGGGCCGCGCTTACCTAGCCTTAAATCCAGCCTTAAACCCAGCCTTAGCAGCGCTGCTCTAGATATTGACCAATCACCTGCTCCTCGCCAGCGCGGGAGATGATCGTCTGGCGGGTGCGGGTGCGATCGCCAATCAACCGAATCTCTTCTTCAAAGCTGGAGTTGTCGTAGGCGGTTTTGAGCACCATGGTGTGCTGGTCCCGAAAGTAGAAATCAGCGGTGACGGGTTTGGGCGTGGCAAAACCGCGATCGCGATAGAGAATATCCCCGCGCACCCCAAATACAGTGGAACCGCTAGCTGGCTTGCGCGCCGCTTTTTTCACATAGGTGCTCTCCCAAGTCACTTGGGTACCACAGAGGAGTGGCATCGTGTCAGGCAACCCGTGCAACGCCGCCAATTGTTGAAGTTCTGGGCTCTCACGGTCTAAAAAGCGAATGCTGATGTCGCTGACGACTTCTTGGGTCTCACCGCTCTTGATGGTGTAGTAGCGACGCTCTGAACGCCAGTCGCCATGGCAGTTACGGAAGAAAGCCGTAACGGTAGGTTCCAGTAAAAGCTGGGTTGCGTCTGGGACGTAGGACATAGGTGTAAACCAAAAACTGAACAGACGAATCGGCATCAGGCCCCAGGGGAAGTATTTACTAAACCCTGGCCACATCCCAAAACCCCGTCATTTGCTCCACGGCAAACACTCAAGTTTTCAAGTTGGATGTGGCTTAGCACTTATTTAAGTTTTGTTAACTTACTCTATGCTAATGGACTTATCTCTGCGTAGCAATGGCTACTGGAGAGGGGACTCCCCCAAAATTCGATTGCAGCCTACTTTAAGGGAGCCCAATCAAAAAACTGTCAGGTCTGATACCAGTAGCGACCGCAGTTTTTCGAGGGTTTTATTCTTTCTAAGTTGAAAAAAGTGATTGCCCAGCAATTCCTTCTACACTGAATAACAGCAGGTGTTTGCGGTCATAAACCATACCAATATGGATAGTCAGGCTTTTCACAATTTTTTCGAGTGCTGTGTGGGCAGTTGGGTGAGTGAACGCACGTATCATTACCTCAGCCACCAGGAAATCGAACGATCGCGCACCACATTTCAGGTCGCGCCGATTACGGCTAATCTGAAGCAAAAGGTCCTCAACGACAATCACTACGAGGCTGTCGATAATCTGGATGTGATCCCAGGGTTTCGTTTGGGGTTCCATACGGTGTCGGAAGCCGGTGAGGAGGTCAGCCAAGAGCTGCGGCTGCTGTTTGTGACCACCCAAGAAGATGCAACGGGTTTAGAGGGCGATTATTTACGCGATCGCGCCTATGAAGAAGACCGCCCGATTATTTCCCACTTTCGCTATAGTTTCGCCAGCCGGGAACTGTTGATGACCACCCGCTATACCCGAGTGGTGTCGGTGGACTCAATTACGTTGGTGAATCCGGACCTGCGGATCCGCCGCATCCTAAATTACCAGCGGCCTCCAGAAGAGTCGCCCCTCGAAACTGTCCTGCTGGCCGGGTTTGGGGTCGAAGAAAAGCAGCCTTAGCAGCCCCAACTATCCCGTCCAATTACGCCATAACCCCCAAAAAAGCCATGGTCCACCGCCGCCCCCCCAGCCGCATTCCCAAAAAAATCAGCACCATGCCTCGCCCAGCTTCGGAGGCGACCCATTACCTAGATATCTACAAGCTCACCATTGAGAAGAAGCGCCTCCAGTCGCAGTTGGTGGATCTTGATCAGCGGCGACAGCGGATTCAAGCCCGTCTGACTGAACTCAATGCCCAAACCACAACCTTAGAACAAGGGGCCCAGCAGCTCCGGCAAACTGGCGGGGCTGCTGCCCCGAGCAGCATGATTTTCCCCCCTGGCTATGATGATGCGCCGAGGGGCGATCGCTTTGACAGCATTACCCTCGACTATTGATGAGGTCTTGATTGATTAGACCTTTGATGACGCCTGCAAGTTTCTAATATTCAAGGGCGGAATTAACCCAACCATTACAAACCCCAGGCAAGGGGCTCAAGACCCTTGTTCAAGGCTAAGGCTATTTAAGCCGCCGAGTACTAGGTCAAGCTTGGACTCATGCCATGATGATCATGACCCACCCGATTAAAACCCTCCTCCAGCCCGAAATTAAAGACCTCGGTGGTTTTCAGGTGCGGCGATCGCTGCCCAGCGACGAGCAGATGATGGTCGGCCCGTTTATCTTTTTCGACCATCCCGGTCCGGCTCAGTTCCCCCCCGGTCAAGGGATCGACGTGCGGCCCCACCCCCACATCAACTTAGCCACCGTCACCTACCTGTTTGAAGGGGCGATCCTGCATCGCGACAGTTTGGGCTATGTGCAAGAAATTCGCTCCGGTGCGGTGAACTGGATGACGGCGGGCCAGGGGATTGCCCATTCCGAGCGCACCCCGGAGGCGGAACGGGCAGCAGGACACACCCTCCACGGCATCCAAACCTGGGTAGCCCTCCCAGATGACGCGGAAGAAATTGAGCCGTCGTTTCACCATCATCCCGCCACCGATATTCCCACTTGGGAGGTGATGGGGCGATCGTTAAATTAATTGCGGGTAAAGCTTACGGCCATCTGTCTCCGGTGCAAACCTTTTCGCCCATTCTTTATCTCGATGTCCAATTTCCGACCGGCGGCACGTTTGTGTTGAATGCCGAATACAGTGAGCGAGCGGTGTATGGGCTGACGGAGGGGATTGCGATCGCAGATACGCCTTTAGGTCAGTATCAGATGGCGGTATTGCATCCCGGTGAGTCAGTGGAAATCACTGCTGGCGCGGCAGGACACTGCATGGTAATCGGGGGTGAACCGCTGGGGACACGCCACAAATGGTGGAATTTTGTCTCTAGCCGCTCCGAGCGGATTGAGCAGGCCAAACAGGACTGGAAAGCGGGAAATTTTGAGTCCGTGCCCGAAGAAACGGAATTTATTCCCCTGCCTGAGGTGGGTTAACCTGAGATGCTGGTGGTACACCTCCCAAGTAATGGGCCATGACTGACCGGACGCTCCCCACCCTCCAGACGTCGCGCTTAATCCTGCGGCCCTTTTCCCTCGCCGATGCCCAAGCTGTGCAGCAACTGGCGGGAGATCGCGCCGTTGCCGCCAGTACCCTCAGCATCCCGCATCCCTACCCCGATGGCTTGGCTACCGCCTGGATTCGCACCCATCCTGAGCAATTTTCCACCGGTAAAGCCTTAACCTGGGCCATCGTCCTCGCCGACAACCGCCTCTGCGGCTCCATTGGGTTGGGGCTGGTGCCCGAATTTCACCTGGCGGAGCTGGGCTACTGGGTTGGTGTGCCCTTTTGGGGCCAGGGTTACTGCACCGAAGCAGCCCAGCGGGTGATCGACTACGGCTTCCAGGAATTGGGACTCAACCGCATCCAGGGCACCCACTACACCGACAACCCCGCCTCTGGCCGCGTCATGGCAAAGCTGGACATGGCTTACGAAGGCTGCCGCCGCCAACACACCTACAAAGACGGCGTTTTTAAAGACGTCAAGCTGTACGGCCTGCTGCGGCAAGATTGGGCATCAACCCCTGCACCAGATCAGCCATGAACTGCTCATGATCCCAACTGTGGCTGCGTTGAGACAGCCCCAGCCGCACCACCACCAGTTGCAGCGATGGGATGATCGTCAAAATTTGCCCCTGATACCCCGACGCCATAAACGTATCTGCGGCAAGGTCGGTCTGGGCACCTGCCGAGACGCAAACGAAAACGGCACCTGTCGCCAAAAGTGCGCCCCATAGCGCTGACCCGGATC
>JAAUQE010000103.1 GCA_012032425.1 Leptolyngbya sp. RL_3_1
AGGTCGTGGGGTGGTCAGGTCGGCTTTGAAGAAAGTGCCGGGACTCTGGCAAAGCGATAGGCAGCAGGACTTTTGGCGGTCACTTGCGGCGGATCGTAAGGCGAATATTCGGATTACATTGGGACGGCGCTACTGGGGAAATTTCGATTTGCCCCCAGCCCCCCAGCTTCGCGCGTCCTACGGCCTACGACCAAGACGAACTGCGGTCCTGGACCTGGCAGAAGGCGTTAAGAGTGGGGATTTGTTCAAGCTTCTGGGGCCGATCGCGTAATCTTCCTCAGCCTTTTTGTTCTACAGCCTGATCGTGAAACCCTTAACTCACAAGCGATAGAGCGACTTTTGCGTAAAGGATAGCTTTAAGAAGGGGAGGCTTGCAAGGAAGGAGCAACCGCTTCCGCCAAGGTATGCAGCATTTGGGTAGTGGTTTCAAAGTCTACGCAGGCATCGGTAATGCTTTGGCCGTACACCAACTGACTCAGATCCTGAGGAATTGGCTGCTTGCCCGCCACTAAATGACTCTCGATCATCACCCCCAAAATGTTGCGGGACCCCGATCGCAATTGCGCCGCGATGTTGTCTAACACCTCCACCTGGCGATTGTGATCCTTCTTGGCATTGGCATGGCTGCAATCCACCATCAACCGAGGATTCAGCCCCGCCTGGGCCAAATCTGCCGCCGCCCGCTGCACATGGTCGGCATCATAGTTGGGGCCATGCTTGCCGCCCCGCAAGACCAGGTGACCGTGGGGATTGCCGGTGGTGGTGACAATGCTGGCTAAGCCATGGTGGTTAATGCCCAAAAAGTGGTGGGGTTCGCTGGCCGCGAGCATGGCGTTGGTGGCCGCCTGTAAGCTGCCATCCGTATTGTTTTTAAAGCCAATGGGCATCGAGAGCCCCGAGGCCATTTCTCGGTGGGTTTGGCTCTCGGTGGTGCGCGCCCCGATCGCCGTCCAAGCGATCGCCCCGGCAATATACTGGGGCGTAATCGGGTCGAGGAGTTCAGTGGCGGCGGGCAGCCCCATGTGGGCGAGATCCAGCAAGAGCTTGCGGGCCAGCCGTAGGCCCGTATTAATGTCGTAGCTGCCATCTAGGTGGGGGTCGTTGATCAACCCTTTCCAGCCGATGGAGGTGCGGGGTTTCTCAAAATACACCCGCATCACAATTTCGAGGGAATCGGAGAGTTCTGTCCGCAGCTTCGCGAGTTTCTCACCATAGGCACAGGCGGCATCGACATCATGAACCGAGCAGGGGCCGACAATCACAAGCAGACGGCGATCTTCGTTGTAGAGAATGTTGCGGATGCGATCGCGGGTCTGGGCAACTAGGGCTTCCGTCGTTTCTGTAATGGGCAGTTCGTGGTGCAATAGCGCTGGGCTGACCAAGGGGCGTGTCTCAACAACATGGAGATCTTGGGTCTTGTACATAAAAATGAGAACGAATCAGCAGAGGCAAAACACCCCTGTCTATTGTGGAGCGTTTCTGACCAATTGTGCGATTCCCCCTTGAAATCCACCGCTGGCACGGCTGGGTTTTGAGTCCACTGGGGGATGGGCGATCGCCACAGCGGCGGTTGTCTCAGGTTCTGGCTTTATGATGAGAAGTCCGCTCTCGCCACAACCCTAGCTTCATTGGGGTTTTGCAACCGACACTGGCCCACCGTCTGAGCTATTTACGCCTTTTAAACGCGACTAAGGATTCTGTCTCTGTGCCCCCTGCCATTCCGATTACCCGCACCATCAGCTCCCTGGTTGCCATTGCTGGCGCATTGTTGATCATTATCTTAGGGGGCTGGTATTTCACCCTAGCCTTTGGGGTGATTATTTTCTTGGGGCAATTGGAAATCTTTCAACTGGTGCAGAGCAAAGGCATTTTACCCGCCGCCAAAATCACCTTACTGGTGAGCCAGCTCTTGCTGATTTCGGCCCATGTTTCTCCGGATTTGGCGGGGGCGATCTTGCCCTTGGGCGGTACCTTTATTTGCTTTTACCTTTTATTTCAACCTAAATTTGCCACCATTGCCGATGTCGCTGCTTCGATTTTGGGCTTGTTTTATGGCGGTTATTTACCCAGCTACTGGGTGCGGCTCCGGGACTTGGGCGGACCCGGACCCTTGCCGCTGGGCGGGTTTTGGCCGGAGGGAATCTGGCCCCTAGACGTCTGGCCCACGGGCTTGACCGCCACCTTGCTGGCGTTTATGTGTATTTGGGCGGCAGATATTGGCGCTTATTTGGTGGGGCGCTACTTTGGCCGCACCCCCCTCTCCAACATCAGCCCCAAGAAAACAGTGGAGGGCGCGCTGTTTGGCGTTCTCGGCAGCATTACCGTGGCCATGGTGGGGGCGTTGGCGTTGCACTGGCCTTTTTGGCCCTTGACCGGTAGTGCCCTAGGACTACTGATTGGCATCACCAGTTTGCTGGGCGACCTGACGGAGTCCCTGATGAAGCGGGATGCCGGGGTGAAAGATTCGGGCCAACTCATCCCTGGCCATGGCGGAATTTTAGATCGCACCGACAGCTATGTTTTTACTGCGCCAGTGGTCTATTACTTTATGGCGCTGTTGCCGAAGTTGGCGGGGTGAAGGGGTGAAGAGGTGAAGGGGTGTGGGCGGAGTCTGCCGCAGGGCTTAGGGGTGAGGGGTTAAGGGTGGAGAGTTAAGGGTGGAAGGGGTGGAGGCGCTATTGGTAGCGTTACCCATTGGGTGAATACACTAATTAGCTAAATTGAGTTGCCAAAATAAACTAGACATTTCCGTTGGTTTGAGTACAATACAGCGGCATAGTCATGTTGCGGTGTTCTCTACTTAATCCGCTGCCCTATTTTTCACCCCCAGGATCGGTACTATGACCGCTGCCGTTACCCCTACTGAAAATCGTTATGAGCGCTTACCAGATGAGGTGCGATCGCGCCTCAACAGCCGCCTACAGATGATCAGTACGCCCGGTGATCCGCCCCTGCCGCCCCCGGCGATAGACAGCCCGCCCCAGGCTAAGCCCGCTAGCGTCTCCCTGCGGAACGTCAGCAAAACCTACCCTAACGGCAGCCGCGCCCTGGTGAACGTCAACCTCAATATTGAGAAGGGCGACTTCTTATTTGTCACCGGTCCCTCGGGATCGGGTAAGTCTACGCTCCTGAAGCTGCTCTACGGCCAAGAGCGGCCTTGCTCTGGGGAAGTGGTGATTGGCGATCAGTCCCTCACCCGTCTCCGGGGTAACCGCCTAGCGATGGTACGTCGCCGTATTGGCATTGTCTTCCAAGATTACAAGCTGATTCCTCGGCGCACCGTCGCCGAAAATGTGGCCTTTGTGCTGTGGGCGCAGGGCTACACCCGCAAGGAAATCCATCGGCGGCTCTGGCCCACCCTGAAGATGGTGGGCTTGCAAGATAAGGCTAAGTGCTTCCCCGATCAGCTCTCTGGTGGGGAGCAGCAACGGGTCAGCATCGCCCGCGCCGTGGTGGGCACGCCGCCCCTGTTACTGGCAGATGAGCCTACCGGCAACCTCGACTCCGAGAATTCTTTACAGGTGGTAAAAATCCTCAAAAAGCTGAATTCCATCGGCATTACGGTGATTGTCACTACCCATAATGAGCACCTCGTCAGGCTGTCAAATCACCCGGTGGTGCAGTTGCGCAACGGTTATCTGCGCCATCTGCGCCATTAGGAATCGGTGGCATCAGTTCCAACACGATTGCGGAGTAAGGGCGCATCAGGGGCAAGGGGGCTAAAAACCGTAACAGTCCAATAATTTATGCCGTTGAGTACTCGTTAGCTGATTTTTAGGCAAGGACAGCGCTCCCCTTGCCGGTCTTCAGCGCAATTATTCTCCGGACAGGCTAGCGCTAGCGCTAGGGAACTCAATGTAGTGAGCCGTTTCGTCAGCCACGGCTTTGCCGCACAAAGCCTCCACTACCGCTAACGACATATCGATACCCGCCGCCACCCCAGCCGAGGTAAAGATGCCGTCAGCCACCACCCGCTGATCCCGCTGCACCGCGATCGACGGATCGATCTGGGCCAGAAAATCTAGTGCCCCCCAGTGGGTGGTGGCCCGCTTACCCGCCAGTAATCCCAACTTGGCCAGCAACAAAGCCCCGGTGCAGACCGAGGTCACCTGCTCCGCCTGCTGACTGACTTGGTGAATCCACTGGAGGGTGGCGGGATCGGCCAACAGCGATCGCGTCCCAAAGCCACCGGGCACCACCAGCACATCAATGGCAGGTGCATCAGCAAAATCGTAATCTGGCAACACCCGCAGCCCCCCTACCGCCATAATCACGTCGGTCGTTTTCGCCACGGTGAAGACCTGAAACGGAGCACTATCATCCGTGCGACGTGACTCTACCCCAGGGGTTAAACGGGTGCGCGAAAACACCTCAAAGGGACCCGTAAAGTCGAGCACCTCGACATCGGGAAAAATCAGGATACCCACATTACGTTTCTTCGGACTCACGGCGGCCTCAACACTCAGCACAGCCCTAGCCTAGCGAATCAGCAGTTGTAGGATAAGGAAAGAAACTGCCGAGCTGCTATGGTGCAAGCCCAATCCCACCGCCTCACATTCACGGATTACATTGCCTATGACGATGGCACCGATACCCGCTACGAACTCGTCAGAGGGCAACTGGCTGCAATGACGCCCCCGACTTGGCAACACTTACTGATAGCGCGTTATCTAGAACGGCTCTTTGAACGGGAAATTCAGCGTCTAACCCTGAACTGGATGGCTTTGCAAGGCGCGGGTCAACGGGTCGATTTAGAGACCACCCGACTCCCCGATGTAATGGTAGTGCCCGCTGCAAACTTGCAAAACGTTGCTGAAGACACGGCGATTTTGCAAGCGGCCGCCTGTCTAGTGGTCGAAATTGTCAGCCCCGGTTCTGTTGCTGATGATTATTTGCACAAGCTGGCAGAATATGAGGCCAAAGGCGTCCCGGAGTACTGGATTGTTGATCCCCTCGCCTTGGGGGCAGCCCGGTATATTGGCATTCCTAAACAGCCGACGCTTTCCATTTATTCGCTGGTGAACGGTGAGTATGGAGAACCCTTGCGATTGCGAGGGGCCATGCCAGTTCAGTCATCTACCTTTGCAGGGTTACAGGTCACAGCCCAGCAGATTTTGCAGCCTTAAGGTTTTGTCAGCAGGCAAGGCTGGTCAGCAGGCAAGCTAGACCACAGGACTCGATGCTAGCCCGATCGATCGCTGGGTCGGCGGGGTGCAGGTCTCTACCGGTCAAGCCTGGTGCTGGTGCGGCAAGCGTGAGGGGCTAGGACAAGCTTTTTTTGCTGGCCAATGAATCAGCCCTATCCCATGGGGGAAATCCTATCCGCCCGGTAGGGAACACCGTAACCCTTTTACAGTGGGGATGAACTAGAGTTGAACTCAAGTCAGCAGCGCCTCAGCATGCTGCATCTCCCATCCCCTTTGGATTGAGCCAGCCATGTTTTTCGACCCGATTTATCTGGTGTTTATGGTGCCCGGTCTCTTGCTCACCCTGTGGGCGCAGAGCCAGGTCAAAGGCACCTACCGCCGCTATTCTGAAATCAACTCCCGCATGGGCATGACCGGGGCACAAGTCGCCCAGACGATTTTGAGCAAGATGGGGGTGCAGGGGGTCCGGGTAGAGCCGGTGGCCGGAGAGCTGACCGATCACTACGACCCTGGGGCCAAGGCCGTTCGCCTCTCCCAAGGCATTTACAATTCCACGTCCCTAGCCGCCGCCGCTGTCGCCGCCCACGAATGCGGCCATGTGCTGCAAGATGTGCAGGGCTACAAGTTTATGAATGTGCGGGCCACCCTGGTGCCAGCAGTGAACTTGGGGTCTCGCCTGGGGCCAATGCTGATCATGGCCGGTCTGATTTTTAATTTTTTAGGGCTGGCTTGGCTGGGGGTGATCTTTTTCGCAGCGGTCTTGCTTTTCCATGTGGTGACGCTGCCGGTGGAGTTCGATGCCTCCCACCGCGCCCTGCGGCTCATTGACGACCTGGGGATTTTGCAGGGGGAGGAGCACCAGGGTGCTCAAGCGGTGTTGCGCGCCGCAGCCTTTACCTATGTGGCCACCGCCTTCTATGCCCTGCTGAATCTGCTTTACTACATCTCGCTGATCAACCGCCGTAGCTAAGCCATTCAGGGATCTGCTGGCAGGGCAGTGGGTTAAGCTGACCAAAAGCAACTGGGCAGAATGGGCCGATTCGGGAGCGATCGCGTGACCAAAAATTTCTTTGTCAGCTATAACAGCGCCGACAAAACCTGGGCGGAGTGGATTGCCTGGATTTTGGAGGAGCAGAACTACAGCGTGGTGATTCAGGCGTGGGATTTCCGCCCAGGGGGCAATTTCATCCTGGATATGCAGCAAGCGACAGAGGAGAGCGATCGCACCATCATGGTCTTGTCGGAAGCTTACTTGAAGGCCAGCTACACCCAGCCGGAATGGGCTGCCGCCTTTAAGCAAGACCCAGAATCCACTGCCCGCAAGGTTATTCCGATTCGGGTGGGGGACTGCACCCCAAAGGGGATGTTGGCCCCGCTGGTGTATGTGGATCTGGTGGGTAAGGATGAGGCAATGGCGGAGCAGTTGGTGCTGGCGGCGCTGCAAGAGCGGGCCAAACCGGCGACGCGACCGGGCTTTCCGGGCAGTGCCACGGCTGAGGAGCGGGTGACCCCAGAAAAGGTCTCGTTCCCTGGTGGCACCAGCCAGACGACTCAACCGACAACAGCGTCCAAACCGTTGCCGCCCAAGGAAAAAGTCACTCTCACGCCTCGGGAACGGCTGGCCCTAAGCCGCCAGATTACCGGGCTGACGGTGCAGGATTTTAACGATTTACTGCTGTTGCTAGACCCGCCAGCAGGGTTAATTCCACCGCCTTCGACCCAGCAGGGCGATCGCGTCTATGCCTTATTGAACTGGGCACAAAGCACGACGGGACCAGGGTTAGGAGCGGTGCAAGCAGCTTTGGCTGACATTCTCCCTCAGACGTAAACTAGGGTTGGCAAGTCATCTTTGCTGCAATTTCCCGCCACTGTCGTCGATCGTGCAATGAGGGACTCGCTGCCAGCACTGTCCCTTGAGCGTCAAATTGAGCAATGGCGCGATCGCCTATCTTCGCCATCACCGTCAGCCCTGCTAGGGTGCGGGCGATCGTATAAAGCGCTCCCGCTGCCACTTCAGCATCAGACACCAGGACCGTGCGACTGGCGAGCCTGGGCCACCGCAAAGGCCCGACGCCATCACCGGATAGATTGCTGCCGCCCATTGAAGATCGGCGATCGACCGCACCCCCGCCGCCAGCGTTGCCTGCTCCAAAGTGCTCGATAGATCAAACGTCGCTGCCCAGTGATGCATGTACTCATAGTCTAAGTACGCCTGCTGTGTCTTGAGTATCCCCAGCACATCTCGCCATTGCTTATCAGACTGGCTCTGTTGACCCCACCGTAATTTATTCACGACCAAATCTTCAGGTGAAGCCAAATACACCTCGGCACCATTGGACCAAGGAATGCTGCGCCGCCGTTGGAACTTCAGTCCTTCATAAGGGGTGTCATCTGCCAGCACCAAGTCAGCTCGGGAAATGGTGGCCATTTCGGTCACTTGCAGGGTTCGCATCCGGCCCGACGCAGCATCTTCCACACCAGGCACATGAAACCCCGCTGCTTCCAAAGCCTCCACAAGAGGAGCCAGCAAATCACGAGGAACAGCAATAACAACATCTAGACCGCGAGTGGTGCGGGGTTCGCCATAGGTGATTGCCGCCACCCCGCCCGTCACGTAGTAGGAGACGCCAACCTGGGCAAAGATTCGGTGGAGTTGCACCGCTAATGCAGTCGAATCCTGAATCCAGGTCATTTCAGAGCCAGTGGGAATGTAATCGGGAGGACAGTCTTCCTGTAGCCAAGTTTCTGCGACCTTGCGAGCCAGGTCGGGTGGAGATAGGCCTGCAAACTGACGACTGAGACATTGAAAAGATAATTTGCGAGCGCTTTGCATCATTGCAGCGGCCATGAGCAGCCGTTCGGTAGCGGTGCGCTGATTGAGCAGATAAAAGCACAGCAAGTCGGTTTCCAACCCCGTATCTGCGGCTTGGGGACAATATCCTAGTGGAGCTTTGAGCGCGGGAATGGGGATGGCCATGGGGTACGGAGTCTACCGCTTTGATTTTAGTGCAGTTGACAGTCCGGTCAGAGCCAATCTGCGAGTTGCCGGTGCGCTATGAAACAGGGCGAGGAGCGCTATCCAGCCATCGTTGCAAGCCAAGCTATCGGTACAAGCGATGGAGCAAATGCTGTAGGGGTCGGACCCCAATCGCCTGTTTCTGGGACAACCATGCAGCCCCGTCCTTCCCAGGTAACGACAACGGCTCCCCCCTCAGATGTAACCCCCCAGATTTTGTCAACCATGGACCCATGGCTCGATTTTTCTCTTGGCCAGCCCGGTGCTATTTCTGCTGTTTGCCGACTCGATTGCAGCGAATGACCTCGGGCTATTGCGTCTGGCAGTACCCGTCGTGATTTTGATGCAGACCCAGGACCCCGTCGTTAAGGCGAATGCTAAAGAGGCGACGAATTAGGTCATTACCGCGATCGCCTGGGTCGTCTTTCTACATTTAGGAGGCTTTTCTATCACCCTAGGCATCTTGGCCATAGGCGTTCTTTTTGAACCGCTGGTCCTGCTACTGGGTATCGGGATTGGCCTGTATATGCTGGTGTTTTCCCTCTGCCCATTGATGCGGCGATCGCGGTGGCCCGTCAGCCAGCAAGGGTAGTCGGTTACCCCAACTGGCTGGTGTGGCATCTCCCATCGCTCCGCTGTAATCTCAACACCCCGGACGCAACCCGCCCTCAAAAGGACTGGGCTAGGTCTTTCTTGAGCAGATAGCTGATCACGTTATCCTTAAGCATCATTTGGTGCAGCAGTTGCCGGAGAAAGTCTTGGGCCTGCTCAGCGCTCAAGCCTTCAATTTGCTTTTCATAGACGGTCAGATTGAACTGCTGCTCTAGGCTGAGCTCCATTGGTATATCCATGGGAGGCATCCTTCCAATCAAATAACTGTAAACACATGTTAACAAATGTAAAACATGATTGACTGTACCCGTTTTTACGGTTTTCCGTCTTTAGTCAATCGCCCCTAGGGTCTGCAAGATCGCGGTTTCTACGGGGCTGAGGCCCGTACAGCCTTGAATTTCCATGGCTTCATAGGGACGATCCACCCGGAACATGGCGCAATGTTCGCCGGTTGCCACCCGCCACAAATGAATGTGGCCGGTTTGGCTAGCACTTAACAGCAGTTGCCCATCTAGGCTGAGGCTGACCTGCCAGAGGGTACTGTCTTCGTCGGTCAGGGTGTGGCGGTGGCGGTTACGGCGAATATCCCATACTTCTAGGGTTTGGGCGCTGCCGGCGATCGCCAAGGGGGTGCCCTGGTCATCCACGGTGACGCCATAAATCAAGCGGTTTTGAGCAGTCCACTGGCACTGCACCTTTTGCTGGTCCACATCCCAGAGACAAACGGTGCCATCTTGGCTACCGCTAAGGAGCTGCTGCCCTGCGTCCCAGGCCCAGAGGCAATGGACTTGGCGTAAATGACCGGTGAGTTGCACCAGCGGCTGACCGGGGACCCGGTTCTGGGCATCAGCCAGGGGGTCGGTGGGACAGCGCCAGACTTGAATGGTGCGATCGCGGCTGCCGCTAAACAATCGTTCTCCCCCTGGGGAAAAGACCAGGGCGGTCGGCGGCTCGCTGTGGGCCGGGTGCTGCCACTGGCGGGTCTGGCTGGGCAGATGCCATAGGGTGACGGTACCCGTGCTGTCCCCTGCCGCCAGCCAAGTCCCTTGGGGATCCAGGGCTAGGGCCGTGATCGCCCCCGATAGCCTTAGCGGATCTCCCAGCCAGGAATGCGCTGCGGGATTCCATAAACGGATCGTCCCGGCCTCATCGCCCATGGCCCAAACTGACTGGCGACCGCCCACGGCCACGGTATTGGCGGGGGTATCTAGCCAGAGGCGATGGTGGGGCCGCCAATGGTCAAGGCCAGCGGTTCGTTGCCAACAGCGCAGGGTCTGATCGCGGTGCAGGCTGAGGATTTGGTGGTCGTTGACCAGAGCCAGAGCCGTGGCCGGATGGGGCTGGCTCTGCCAAGACCGCCAGCAATCACCGGTGGCCACATGCCACAACTGCACGGTGTAGTCGCCACCGGTGATCAAAATTCGGCTGTCGGTGCTAAAGCCCAGGGCCGTCACCAGGGCCGGAAACGGGGGCAGATGATGGCACAGTTGCCGGGTGGCGACGGACCAAATCCGCACGGTGCATTGAATATCACTCACCGCCAAATGCTGGCCATCGGGGCTGAGGGCCACGGCAATGACGGTGTCGCAGTCTTCGACCAGGACCCGATAAGGGCGGCTGGAGGCCATATCCCACAGCAAGATCTGCCCTTCATCGCGACCAATGGCGATCGCCTGGGATTCACCATCGCTGCTGACGCGATAGCCGACCGTACCCAGCCAAGCGGTCACCCGGCCCCGGAAGCGATGGCAAGGTTGACCCGAGTTGAGGTCCCATTCGACGGCGTTGCCATCTTGGCCAGCGGTGGTCAGATAATGGCCGCAGGGGCTAAAGGCGATCGCCGTAACGGCACCAGTATGAGCGGTGATTTGCCGCCAACATTCCCCCGACTCTAACCGCCAGAGATACAACTCTCCGGTCACCGTCCCCCCCGCCAAGACCTGTCCGTCAGGGCTGTAGGCCAAGGTTTTGAGGGGAGGAATCGCTTCGGGGGTGAGTATCTCTGGGCCATAGCTGGACCCCAGACCCCAAAGTTGCACCCGTCCATCTTGGCGACCTACCGCCAGGTTAGCCCCGCTGGGGCTGAAGGCGACGGCCAAAATCGGGCTGGGCTGGTCAAATTCGGGACCGGCCTGCAAGCGCCCGTCTTGGGGACGCCAGAGCAGCAGTTGCCCCGACTGATCACCCACGGCAACGGTATTGGCATTCCCGTGGGGATTGGGATTGACGCTCTGGGGGGAAGGACGGGTGCCAATCGTCATCACCGGTTGTCGTCCCAGGGGTTTGGCTAAGTTGACCTGGGTCAAGTCAGATCCCGAGAGGACCACCCCCTGCCAGTCATCGGACTGGAGATCAAGTCCCCACAGGGTCAGCCCCTGGCAGTCCAGATCCACTAGGGGCAAGCGCCAATGCTGGGCCAAATTCAAGAGGTTCCCGGCGCTATGGCCCGGTTGCTGTTTCCCTAGGGCTCGGCTGGCCCTGAGCTGGGTTTGGATCCAATCGAAGCGGTCTTTTGCATCGGGCAGATGCGCCCCGAGGGCCGCTGCGAGGGGCAGCAAGAGTCGCTGGCGCTGCTGTTGTTGAATGGGTTCTGGGGCATCAAATTGCAGCAGCGGGTAGTCGTGCAACCGCTGCAATGCGGCCTGCGGATCATCAATGGGGAAGGTTTGCAGCCAGCGATCGCAGAGGTGCGCCCCCAGCAAATGGGGCAGGGCGAGACTCACTTCCGACTGATCCTGCACCCGGAGTTGGCACAAGCCCCGCTCAAATAGAGATTCCACCACCGCCATCGCCGAACCGTCGAGGGGAGCCAACAACTGCTCCGGTAGCTTGGCCTGATGGGCGAGGGCCAATTCGGTCAAAACGGCGATTTCATTAGCACTCAGATCCGCCAGCCACTGGTCCAAATAATGGGTGATATCGGGCAGCGGGGCGGTCAGATTGTCTAGACAGCGCCCCAGGTCATACCCCGCAAATTTGAGGCGGGAAACCAATGGGGTCATCAGCTTCGGGACACCGCCCAAATATGTATGCAGCGCCTGCCACTGGGCAGTGGTGGCCACCAACGACGCGGGCCAGCAGGGCAGCAGGGCCAGATCTGGGGGGGGAAATCCCCGCACCCTATAGCACCGCGTCCGGCCCATGGCTGCCAGTCCCTGTGGCCAAGTTCGCCCTACCCAGAGCACACAACTGCGGTGGGCTTGGGTGCCAATGGCCTGCAAGAAGGTGCCATACCCCTGTAGCCCTGGCCCATAGGTGCCGGCTAAAGCCTCAGTTTGATAGAGATGGTCAGTATCATCTAAAACCAATAGACGTCGAGACCGATCAAGCTGCTGAATCAGATCCGCGCAAAGGCGATCGAGGTTGCCCTCAGGACTCGGGGGCAGGCCCCCAGCGGTCAAGAGTTCGGTCACGAGATCCCAGGGGTCAGGGCGATCGCTCAAGGACCGATACACCACCTGCTCAAATGCCCCTTGCAACTGCTCCGCCAGCTTCACCGCCAGCCAGGTTTTACCCACCCCAGGGATGCCCACCAGCCCCACCAGGCGACAGGCATCTTGCCGAATGAGCTGGCTGATCCGATCAACATCGTCAGCACGGCCCCGAAAGTCGCTGACATCAATGCGCGGAGCCCCTGATTTCTGAGCGGGGGCTGGGACCGCAGCAGAAGCTGCCCCCTGGTCAACCGGAGGTGCGGTTTGAGCCGGGAGTGGAGCCATACTTTGGCCCCAGCGGGCGATCGCGATGCGAAAGTTTTTTTGCTAACGTTGGTGCCAAGTGCCGCCGACAGATCTTTCCAGAGGGCCGGTCCCACGTCTCGACTCAGATAGCCGGGGCTATAACCGGCCTCGTCAGCGATCGCGTCGTAGGTTTTCTTATCCCAGGAGCCTTCTAGGACGATCCGCTCAATATCCCGCAGCCCCTCACCCGCAGGGCGGACCCGCTGGATAGCGATATCGGCGTAGTGGAATGCGTCCTCAAAGCCCATTACAACGAAACTCAGAATTAGACCCCAATCTTGCCCTTGAGTCTACCCTGAGTTTTCCTGAACATTTTGTAAAGGGGAGGGGAGAGGCAGGGGGATGGGATGGATGGGTGGGGAGGATTTTGTCACCGCCCTAGGGTATCTATTGCTCACCACCCAGAACTTATGCCATTACGGAGACTCTGGTGGTGAGCTACTGCTTATGCACAAGTAAACGGCTAAGTGGATTCATGGGTTTGATCCCCCC
>JAAUQE010000301.1 GCA_012032425.1 Leptolyngbya sp. RL_3_1
TCATTTCCCGGTACTCAGCGTAGCGCTCTAGGTTGGTATGGCCCGGTAGCGCCTTGATCTCTCCCACCACCAGACCAATGGCGTCATCTTGAAAGGGCTGCACCAAGCGAGCCAGCCAGTCCGGGCGGGGGCGACAGTCGGCATCGGTAAAGGCCAAAATCTCCCCCGTCGCCACTCTGATGCCCTGATTGCGGGCGGCGTAAGAGCTTTGGATATTGGCTTCTGACAGGGGCCGCACCGTCATCCCTTGGGCGGCAGCGGTCTGGGCAAAGCGCTGGAGTTGGGCGGCGGTGTCATCTTGGCTGTTGTTGTCGATCAGCAAATACTCGACGCGATCGCGGGGATAAGTTTGCTGAAGGAGGCAATCCCCTAAACCCGGCAAATCTGCTGCGCCGTTGTAGATCGGCACAATCACCGACACCGCTGGGCAGTAATCTACGGGCATCTCAGCAGCAGGGATCGAAGACATAAACGTTAAATAACGAAGGAACCGAAATTAAAGCAGTGCTAAACCAACTCCTCCTGGACCTTACGGCCCTCACGACGAATGATGTGAGCGGGCACCCCCACCACCACGCAATCCGCCGGGACATTCTTGACCACTACAGCGTTAGCCCCCACCGTGACGTTATCCCCCAGGCTGACGTTGCCAATCACCTTGGCCCCAGCGGTGATTCGCACCCCATTACCGAGGTGGGGGCGACCGGTGCGATCGCGGTAACCAATGGTGACCTGCTGGTTGATCCAGCAATTTTCACCGATGTCCGCCATGATGATCGTGCTAAAGGCATGTTGCAGAAACAGCCCCGGCCCAATGGTGCAGGACTGATCGATAAATAGGGTGCCGCAGCCCGGATAGAGCGGACGCAATCCCCATAGGCTGACTCGCGCCAGCAGGTTGCCCTGGCTGAGCCGGTGATAGTAGAGATTGCGAAACTCCGGCATCTGACTCAAGAGCTGGAGGAGCTGTCTTACCAACGGCGCGGTACCGTAGTTCAGCAGTTCTGCCCAGCGTTGAATATCGGCCTGGATCAGGGGCCGCTCTGTGGTCAGCCCATAGGGAATCAACAGCAGTAAGCACCCCCACCGCTGTAGTCGCTGCCAACTCTCCCGTAACCACGTTTTCATGGGATGAACTGAAGGATGAACTGAAATCGATATCATTCACGATAGTTCCCACCGGACTCGGGCAATATCAGTTTCTGTGATCAAAGGCACCTAATGGTTGAGCAGCGCAAGTTTACGGTAATTCGATACAGTCTAATCGGGGCAATGCTTTTAGGCGGGCTCCTGGGGTGCTCGTCACCGGCGGTAAATCCGACCTCCACTTCAGCGTCTACTTCAGCCTCCACGCCGACCTCTACGCCGGGACCTACCAGCGCCCTCCAGACGGTGACCTACCGCGAGTATGAGCACCCCACCAGCCGCATCCATGTGGTGACGGTGCCCCCCCACTACCGGCTGGGGGTGGCGGTCTCTGAAGACCTGCTGCCCTTGGCCGATTTGGTGGTGGGCACAGAGGCGATCGCCGCCATCAACGCTGGGTTCTTTGACCCTCAAAATGGGCTGACCACCTCCTATGTCACCCTGGGGGATGGGCTGGTGGCCGACCCTCGGCTTAACCCCCGGCTGGTGGAAAATCCTGATTTGCAGGCTTACCTCCCAGCAATTTTGGACCGTTCCGAATTCCGCATTTACGACTGCGATGGCGCACCCCATTACGAGATTGTGCGCCACAGCGCCCCTTTCACAACAGGCTGTACCCTCACGGGAGCGGTGGGGGCAGGGCCACAACTGCTGCCGGTGAATACCGGCTATGAAGAGGGCTTTCTGGCTAACAATGCCGCTGGCGAGGTGGTGCGGGATGCCTTGGGCAGCCGCGCTGTCAACGCCCGCTCAGCGGTGGGGCTGACGGCGGCAGGGGACGTGGTGCTGGTGATCGCCGCCCAACGGCAAGACATGCCCCTGCCCAATGGGATCACCGTGGATGACTTTGCCGCCTTTTTAGCGGATCTCGGGGTGGTCTCGGCTCTCAATCTGGATGGGGGTAGTTCGAGTACGCTGATGTTCGAGGGCCAGATTCATTTGGCGCGGCTGAATCAGGAGAATGTCTATATCGAGCGCCCGATCAAGTCAGTCTTATTTGTCACGGCTCCAGGGGAGTAAAGCCCCGTCGCCCCAAAAGTTCCCGTGGTAAACTGGCAACAGTCAGGAGCGGGGTGGCATGCTTGCTTTTAGCTTGAGCAGCAGCCCACGCTATCCCAGGCCGGTTACCTGAGCTTCATTCCAAGGTATCCGCGTGACTGATGTGCTTTCCGATTTTGATTTAGCAGTTGCGGCTTATCAGGCCAACTGCGATCTCAAAGGTTTCACCTTCCAGCAGCCTTCAGAGGAGCACTCGAAGCAGGTGAGCAATGTGGTCTATCTACGCACCAGCAACGTCGGCTATGTGGCCCGATACAACGTCAAGCGGCGGCGAATTTTGATCTAGGCAACCCATTGCCTGCTGACCAGAGACCGGGTTTCTCTTGAAACCCGGTCTCTAGTATTTATGACTCAAATTCATGACTCAAATCACATACATGACCAGATGGATAAAGGTTATGGGTTGTGCTGACTCCTTTGACTCCTCTACGGTGGTACGGTGGGTTGCTGATTTACGTGTCGTAGTGTCCACCGATCGCGAAAATATACACGTAGTTATCGTCGAACTTATATACAACCCGATCATTTTGCGAAATTCGACGGGACCATAGCCCTGATAGGTTGTGCTTCAGCGGCTCTGGCTTGCCGCGTCCTTGGGCTGGATCCTCTCTAAGCATTTCCTTGAGGAGCTTACATAAGGTGCTGTGTAACTTCTTATCCTGTGCCCTGAGTTTTTCATAAACGGCCCAAGTATTACCCTCAAACACTAAAGATCTCATCTATTTCTTCGCTAGAGGGTGAATAGCCCTGGTGGCTAGCATGGGTCGTCATTGAGGCCGCAATTTGTTGGATGAGGGTGTTGTTTTGGAGGATGTATAAGGTCTCCTGCTCTTGGGACCAATCTTCGGCGCTGATGACGACGAAGTCTTTGCCCTGATCACCCGTGACTTGAATAGGCGTATGGTGACGAATAATTCGCTCTACATAGTCTGTTAATGATGCGGTGAATGTACTCAGACTGATGCGATCCATGGGCACACCTATGGGATGTAGAAAACTTGAATCTATTTTAAAGGGTTCATTTTTGCCGCTGGGACTTGGCCGCTCGTTTTAATGCTCCAATCCCTGTACTGCGGCGGCGATGTGGGCAAGGCTGCGGTCAAGACCTCACATCCCGTCGCGGTGATCAGCAGATCATCCTCAATGCGAATCCCAGGAACATCGGCCAACTCAGCCAGCCGGTGCCAATCCACACAGTCACCATAGCGGGCGCGGCGGCTGGGGTCATTCAAAATGCCTAGGACTTGATAAAACCCTGGCTCAATGGTGACGGCCATTTCAGTTTGTAAGGGGCGATCCAGGCGCAAAAAAAATCAGCCCACAGCGATCGCTGCGCTGGCGACCGGGGGCATAGGCGATCGCCTTCAGCCCATTACAAGCAGAAGTATTTTCCGGAATTGCAGGTCTTCGGCATCGGTGCTGGCCATGGCCGTAGGGGGAAGGGTCGATGCCATCATCCTATCGCGGGGACCAGGGTGAATAGGTCTGGGGTGCTCAGCGGTATGAGGCGATAAGGCCGAAAGTCCAAAATTTTGCATTTTGAATTGATATTTTTGAATTAATCATCTCCCCCATCCCCATGCGCCCCCCTACTCGATTCCTCACAGTCTTTGTCACTGCTGCGCTGCTAACGGCTCATTTTCCTTTGGGTGGGAGGGCGCTTAAAGCCGCCCAGGCCCCGGAGTTCAACCAGATCCGCGACTTGGAGCAGATCCCAGCCTGTAACGAGCACCAACGCTGCTCGAACAACCAGAAAGAAACAGGGAGTTCCTTAGGAGGGTTCTTTGGTGCGGGTGGAACGCGACCTCTGATTGCGACACCAGCACCCTGGGATCTCTACACCCTGGATGGGGCGACAAGGGACCGGGTGCTTCAACAGCACCCGGTCCCTGATGGGTTGCGGGGAATCGGAGACAGGTTAAGCATCCTAGAACTTGCGCTGGCTGAGCGGAGTCATAAGTCTTTCAGACAGGCTCTGCCAACGCGTCAGCGTCTCCCC
>JAAUQE010000104.1 GCA_012032425.1 Leptolyngbya sp. RL_3_1
TTAGCTTGAGCCCCAGCAGGCGATCGCCGCCATCACCCCAAAGGCCCCCGAGCGACTATCGGCCATCACCCCCAGCCGTTGCTCCGGGTCCATCACCGCCAGCCCATCGGCGGTGTCCATAGCCCCATCCAAGTGCAGGCCACCCGTCAGCCCCACCCAAGCTGCCACGATCAGGGCGCTACGGGTGCCAATCGGTAAGCCCAGCCCCCTCAATACCCAATCCCCACCCCCCAGCAATAGCCCTAGCAGCAGCCCCACCCAGGGGGCATAGCGGGCAATCCCTCGAAAATCAAAGGGCCAATGGTGGGGCAAGGGCAGGCAAGTATAAAACACCACGGCTGCCGCCAGTTGCTTCCCCCAAGTCCGCAACCCCAGCCACCCTCGTCTAAAAATCGACTGCACCATCAGAGTTTAAATAACAACATATCTAGCGTTTATTTCCGGGTAATCAAGATACTTAAACGCTACGAATAGAGTGACTTCTCACCTTATTTAAATCGCCCCTAAGGACACATCACTGATGCTATAGATAGCCTTTTCCCCAGCCAGTTATCTAGACAGCGTTACGTTGAGCACCGGCTCTAGGACAGGCTTACTGGTAGGCTTTTGGCAAACCGTCCCCTGCCTGGGAGGCGACTCTAGGGCCTTTTTGAGGGCGGCCAAAATTGCTGCTGGCCAAAGGTTGTCGGCTTTTTCCTCGGTTCAGCTTGGGGATGGAGCGGCGGTCAAATTTCAGAAAATTGTCCCAAGGGCGAGATCGATCCCTGGATGATCGACTATCGTGAGAACAGTCCCGTAGGTCACTGACACCACCCCCTGGTATCTGCTGATCTTTGTCTGCAATTTGAGACAAACCTATGAGCTATGATTCTGCCGCTTCTGGCCGTACGCCTGCCCCTTGCTTAGTTGATAACGGTACTGTGGTAAACAAAGCGGATATGCTCAGGCTTCTCAGTGACCTCGGGCAGGTTGATTATGCGGATGTCCATGATGGTGCGATCCTGAGCCAAGGTACTGGCTACATCATGGATGTATTTGCTGACCCCACCATGGCAACTTTGGTGGCCAATCAAAGTCTTTACCTCAACGTTCATAGTTTCGACTGCCTAGAGCTAGAGCGTTTGCCCGACCAAAAGACTTGCTTTAACCTGGTGCGAGATCACCACGCTTACGACTATTGCCCATCACCACCCCTCTCCACGAACAAGCCACCCGTAGCCTGAACGTCACCGCCCTGGAAGCGATGGTGGCTGAAGCCCTTTCGGCTCAACTGGACGCTTGTTTAGATGATGATGTTTCCTTGGGCTAAGGGAAACGCGAGGAATCATCACCATTGACCGACTTTACTTATACGTGCGAGGCCCGTTGTCGCCATACCCAGGCGCGGGCTGGCGTTTTTACCACCCCCCATGGCCCCGTCCAGACCCCTCGGTTTATGCCAGTGGGGACGTTAGCCAATGTCAAAACCGTTACCCCAGAGCAGCTCAAGCCCACGGGAGCACAGATGGTGCTGGCCAACACCTACCACCTGCACCTGCAACCGGGAGAGGAGATTGTTGCCGCTGCGGGCGGGCTGCACCAGTTTATGGGCTGGGATGGCCCCATGCTTACGGACTCGGGCGGGTTTCAGGTCTTCAGCCTCAGCGAAATGCGCACCATCTCGGAGCAGGGGGTAAAGTTTCGCTCCCCCAAGGATGGTCGCCAAATCAACATCACCCCAGAGGAATCGATCCGCATCCAAAATCAACTGGGCGCAGATGTGATCATGGCCTTTGATGAATGTCCCCCTTACCCGGCCAGTCGGGAGGCGGTGGTGGTGGCCACCGATCGCACTTACCGCTGGCTACAGCGCTGCATCGCCGCCCACGATCGCCAAGACCAAGCCCTGTTTGGGATTGTGCAGGGGGGCGTCTATCTAGACCTGCGGTCAGAAGCGGCGGCGGCGTTGCGAGATTTGGATTTGCCCGGTTATGCCATTGGCGGCGTTAGTGTCGGGGAACCCCCCGCGCTAATCGAGAAAATCGTGCAGGCTACCACCCCGCTGTTGCCCCTAGACAAGCCCCGCTACCTAATGGGGGTGGGCACCTATCGAGAAATGGCCCAGGCGATCGCGGCGGGCATGGACCTGTTTGACTGCGTGATTCCGACGCGGTTGGCCCGCCATGGCAGTGCCCTAGTGCAGGGCGATCGCTGGAATCTCAAAAACGCCCGATTTCGCCAAGACTTCACCCCCCTGGATGCCACCTGCCCCTGCTATACCTGCCAAACCTTTAGCCGCGCCTATCTCTGCCATCTGATCCATGCCCATGAGCTGCTGGCCTTTACCCTGATCTCCATCCACAACATCACGGAGCTGGTGCGGTTTACCCAGACCATTCGAGCGGCAATTCTGAATGATCGCTTTGTGGATGAATTTGGCCCCTGGCTCTCTGGCAAAGCCACGGGTCCTTAATAAAACAGCGACGCTGCCATGTTACAATTCATGGCAATTCTGAGAACCTGTGTTGAAGAGGTTGAACCGTCAATGGAAGCCGCACTCCTGCTTGCAAAGTTGCCTGAGGCCTACTCAATTTTCGATCCCCTGGTGGATGTATTGCCCGTGATTCCGGTGTTCTTCTTGTTGTTGGCATTTGTGTGGCAAGCCTCGGTCGGCTTCCGCTAGGGCTTTATCCCTACCATCACTTTTGAACCGATTCAGGCGCTTGAGCAACTGCTCAAGCGCCTGAATTTTTGTGGCGCTGCTTGATCCCCGGTATGATTTCAGTTGTCAAATTCAGGAAAGCACAGTTCGTTAAAGCACAGTCAGCAGAGGAGCCAGACTGCTTCATGGGAGATAGCCTTGGGCAGGTAATCGGGATTGATCTAGGCGGCACCGCCATCAAACTGGGCCGATTTAGCCCAGACGGGACTTGCTTGCAGTCCTTGACCGTGGCGACCCCCCAGCCCTCGACTCCAACGGCAGTCTTAGCGGCGATGGTGGCGGCGATCGCCGAGCTCGATCCAGAACAAGCCGCTGGGGCGATCGGGGTGGGCACCCCCGGCCCTGCTGATGCGGCGGGACGAATTGCCCGAGTCGCGATCAACCTAGCGGGCTGGCAAGATGTGCCCCTGGCCGACTGGCTAGAGGCAAAAACCCAGCGCCCTACCATCCTGGCCAACGATGCTAACTGCGCCGGTTTGGGGGAAGCCTGGATGGGCTCAGGTCAAAAATTTCAAGACGTGATTTTGCTTACCCTCGGCACCGGGGTGGGGGGAGCGGTGATCCTAAATGGCAAGCTATTTGTGGGCCGACTGGGGGCGGCGGCGGAGCCCGGTCTGATCACCCTGAATCCCGAGGGGCCTCCCTGTAACAGCGGCAACCAAGGATCTTTAGAACAATATTGTTCGGTGCGGGCAGTGCGTCGCGAGACCGGCTGTGAGCCGGGGGATCTGGCCGCTCAGGCGAAGGCGGGGGATGCCAGGGCGATCGCCTTCTGGCAAACCTATGGTCGCCATCTGGGGGTGGGACTGACCAGCTTGATTTACCTGTTTACCCCTGAGGTGATTATTTTGGGAGGCGGCATTAGTGCCGGGGCAGATTTATTTTTGGCCGCCACTAGGGCCGAAATCGAGCGGCGGGTGCTGCCCAGCTCGCGGGAAGGACTGCAACTGCGTGTAGCAGCATTGGGCAATCAAGCGGGTATGGTGGGAGCTGCCCGCTTGGCGCTACAAACCTATGGACAATAGGGTTTTGCCGTTGGGAGCGACTCTTTTTTGAGGATGAGTTGTGCTAAATGATTGCCTTAGCGTCGCCCCACTAATGCCGTTGCCTTTGTCCCAGCAAAGTAAGACCCATAATGGAGATCAAGTCTGAATCATAGGGCTGTAAACCATGGCAGATCCGGTCACAATTGAAGATATCTATGCATTATTTCAGGTTTCAAGAGCTGAAGCTGATCGCCGTTCTGCTGAAGCTGATCGCCGTTCTGCTGAAGCTGATCGCCGTTCTGCTGAAGCCGATCGCCGTTTGCAGGAGCTAGAGCGCATTGCCGCGAACACCAGCCGAGAAGTGGCTGGGCTGACCACGCGCTGGGGGCAATTTGTCGAAAACCTCGTGGAGCCTGCCGTGATTCGCCTCTTTCAGGGACGCGGTATTCAGGTCGAAGAAACCGCTCGTCGGATGAAGTCCAAGCGGCCCGGCGCACAAATGGAGATTGATATTTTTGCGGTGAATGGGGACGTGGCGGTGGCGATCGAGGTGAAGTCACGGCTGTCTCGACAGGATGTGGATGATTTTTTAGACCGCATGGGTCGATTTAGGCAGGCCTTTCCCCATTACGGGGCCTATCGCATCTACGGGGCAGTGGCGGCCATCGAAATTGATGCCGGGGTGGATCGCTATGCCTATCGCCAGGGGCTGTTTGTGATTCAGCAGACTGGAGAAACGGTGGAAATTGCCAATGATCAAGCCTTTCAACCCGTTGCCTATTGAGCATCGCGTTAGGGCCGCTACGCGATGGCTCAATAGGCAACGTCAATCAAGTGACCAAGTTGTTAATCGCCGTGGTCTTCACCCCCAGCCCCTCTCCCAAGCTGTAGCCCAAGGGGCATACTCTGCGAGAAGCAAGCTACAAGAAAGGGAGAGGGGAGTCCGGACTCATGTTCCCCTTGTATGTTGAGAGAGTAGTATCAGATTGGGAGAAGGGTGGGCGTCAGGAAGTTGTGGGTCTTATTAAATCCTCATTCCTTAGGAGTTCTTGAGGGGGGTATAGCCCACGATCAGGTAAAGATCTGGGCACCAAATCACCACAGACTGATACTGCTCGACATCTATTTCTGCCGGTAGGGCATATCGCTGTGTGCCCGCAGTCCATTGCAGGGGGCCTAGATGCACCGCGCCAGTTCGGAAAACTTGGGGCGAAGGGACTGCTGATGGGCTGAGCACCAGGGTTAGATCCAGGGTGGACTCCATACGGGTAAAGGAGTTTTGAAACTCTAGAAACGTCTGGCCGTTGGACTGGATGATCCGGGCGACACCCATGGGTGGTTCAGGGTAAAGATGGGGGGACCAAGGGGTCGTATGGCCGAGCCAACGACGGGCCGGGGCCGCAATCTCTGTCGTGATTTTGGCTGGGGCCGTCGATGAGGCCATGCTCACCGCATTTAAAAGCACCATCAGCGGCGTCAGTCCTGACAGCAAGCCAAAGATAATCAGTTGCTGGGTTTCCATCAATCCTCAACCCCATCACTATTAATGGTCACAAAACAGCCGCCCAGCCGCCGCTTGGGGCGTCATCTGTTCTGAGCTTCATTCGTATTGTGGTTAGGGGAACTGATAGGGCTCTGATGGGGAGGTAAGAGTCCCAGAGGGAGAATTTCAGTGATTTGGCTAGAGACTTCTCACAAAACTCTCAGCCGCGATCGCCAGTCTGGTCCGCTGGTAGTCTGGTCCGCTGGTAGCCTGGTCCGCTGGTAGCCTGGTCCGCTGGTAGCCTGGTCCACTATGATTGCCGTAGCCCTTAGATGGCTTAGTCACAGTTATCGTCTCAGGCATTGCCATGGTTGCTGATGAGGCACTTGCTATTTTGGATCGGCTGCTGCCGGACTACGGCCTCAGTAATCTTCAGGAAACCGTCTTTTGCCAAGTTTGGGAAGGCAAAACCTATGCAGAAATTGCTGAAGCCTGTAGCTATGAACATAGCTACATCCGCGATGTCGGCTTTCGGCTGTGGCAAGAGCTTTCAGCGGCCCTAGGGCAAAAGATTTCAAAAAGTAATGTGAAGGCCGTTTTAAGTCGCTATGGTCGCAATGCCCAGCCCCCTGCACCGCTGGGTGCCGGGAGGAGCACCGAACCAACGGGCAACACCAGCGGCCTCCCGCTCGAATCCCCGACCGGTCCCGTCCCGTTGCATTCATCTTTCTATATTGAGCGCCCCCCCGTAGAGGCTCAAACCTATCGGGAAGTTCTGCAGCCAGGTAGCTTGATTCGCATTAAAGCACCGCACTTTCGGGGTAAAACCTCCTTGCTCCGGCGGATTTTGGCCCATGGCCACGCCCATGGTTTGCAAACGGTGACCTTAAGTCTGCATCGGGCTGATCGGGCTATATTTACCGAGCTAGATCGCTTTTTGCGCTGGCTCTGTGCCAATTTGAGCTATCAACTGGGGATAGAACCCCGCTTGGATGACTACTGGAATGCCGATCTTGGTAGCAAAGTCAGTTGCACGGTCTATATCGAAGCGTATCTGCTGGGGCAATGTGGCGATGTGGCGATCGCCCTCGATAACCTCGACATCCTCTTTGGCTTTCCCGACCTCTGTCGCGAATTTTTGCCGCTGTTGCGCACCTGGTATGAAGACGCTAGGGAATTACCGACGTGGCGGCGGCTGCGATGGATTTTAGTTTACGCGACCAATGAGTATGTCCCCCTTCAGATCCATCAATCCCCCTTTAACGTCGGGTTGGCCATCCGACTGCCGGAGTTTACCACCAGCCAAATTCAGGATCTGGCCCAGCGCCATGGCCTAGAAGTGGGGGATGATATCAGCACCTTGGAACCGTTAATCCAGATGGTCGGGTGCTGCCCTGGCTTAGTGCGCATGGCCTTGTTTCACCTCGCTCAAGGGACCCTCACCATGGCCCAACTGATGCGGACCGCCCCTACCTTGGCGGGCATTTATAGTCATCATCTGCGACAGCTCTTGGCGGCCTTATCCCCCCATCCCGACTTGCAAGCAACCTATCAAGCCATGGTGACGGCAGCAGGGGCCGTCACCATGGACCCGGTTATGGCTTATCGCCTGGATAGTTTGGGGTTGATTCAGTTGGATGGTAACCAGGCGCGACCGGCCTGTGATCTCTATCGTCAGTACTTTTCGACCTTTTTGCCCGTAGATCCAGCTTTGTTTGCCCGCGAACAAATAGAGGTGTCTTGATTGCAGCCATGCACTATGAATACCGGGTGGGGGGGAGTTTGGCTGCGGATGACCCCACCTATATTCAGCGACAAACCGATACAGACCTGTACCAGGCGCTACTGGCGGGGGAGTTTTGCTACGTCCTGACCTCGCGGCAAATGGGTAAATCGAGCCTCAGGCTCAGAACTCGATCCCGCTTAGAAGCCGCTAACCTGGGACGATGTGCGGCCATTGATCTGACCCGGATTGGCAGTGCTGGGGTGCAGCCCGAGCAGTGGTATCGGGGGCTGGCTTTTGAAATTTTGCGAGCCCTGCGCTGTCATCATCAAGTCGATGTTCTGCAATGGTGGGCTCAGCAGGATAACCTTCCCCCCATCCAAATTTTCAGTCAGTTTTTGGAAACGATTTTATTGCCCCACTTTCCCCAGGACCCAATCTTTATCTTCTTAGATGAAATTGATAGCGTGCGGGGATTAGACTTCGAGATTGCCGACTTCTTCGCCTTAATTCGCGCCTGCTACAACCAGCGGTCCGAAAGCCCAATGTATCACCGCTTGACCTGGGCGCTATTTGGGGTGGCCCATCCCAGCGACCTAATTTCAAACCCGCAGCAGACCCCCTTTAACATTGGCAGGGCGATCGCCCTACCGGGCTTTACCTTCCCAGAGGCCGCCCCCTTGATGACGGGCTTAACTGCGGCTGTATCCAATGCTGAGGAAGTTTTGCGGGCGATTTTGCACTGGACCGGTGGCCAACCTTTTTTAACCCAAAAGCTCTGTGCCTTGGTGCGGCAGTTGGGCCAGTCAGTGCCCTTAACCATGCCCCCAGGCACAGAACCCTTGTGGGTGGAAACCCTGGTCAAAACCCATATCATTAATGACTGGGAGGAACAGGACAGCCCGCAGCACTTTGGCACGATTCGCGATCGCCTCCTCGCCAATGAGCGGGAGATGGGGCGGTTATTGGGGCTCTATGAACGGGTGCTACAGACTCACTGCTCGCCTCACCCCAGTTCGGGAATCAAGGCGACGGGCGATCGACTACAGTCCGCGCTACAGCTCACCGGGATTGTGCGTTCTGATCAGGGCACCTTGCGGGTAGCCAATCCGATCTATGGCCAAATTTTTGATCAGGCTTGGGTCGCGGTCCAATTGGCCCAAACTCGCCCCTACACAACGACACTGCAAGCGTGGGCGGCAAGTGAGGAGCAAGATGAATCACGGTTGCTATCGGGAAAAGCCCTCGCAGAGGCACTGACTTGGGCCAGCCACCGCCAGCTCAGTGATCTAGACTATCGCTTTCTCTCCGCCAGCCAAGCCCAAGAGGCGCGCTGGACCCGCCTGGAATTAGCGGCCCAGGCCCAGGCCAATCAACTGCTGGCCGCCGCCCAACGCAAAGCTCGCCAAGTGATTTGGTTGGGTTATATCAGCCTGGGATGCTGCTTAGGGATTTCCATGGTGGCTTTGTTGATGACCTTGGTGCGATCGCGCTAATTTCAGTCCTTTGGGCGAGCGAACCAAAGCTGCCAGGGGGTCTCCAGGGAAGGAAGCGCTTCGCCAACCCAGACTTTTTGTGTGAGCTTGCCTTGCTCGTCCAAGTGCTCGACAAGGATGAGGGTTATCGGGTGGCCTGCACTTGGGCGCAAATGAAGCCCAGCCCAGCTTCGGCAAAGATTCTTATGGGCCTCTGAGGTGGGTGATGCTTGCTCAGATTCCCTCATTGAGCGGAAATTTCAGCAGCAGGTCTGGTAGGCATTGCGGATGATTCCACCGGGGCACGTCACCCCCTACGGAGACCTGGTCCAGCAACTCGGTCGTCCCAAGGCCGTGCGGGCGGTGGGCATGGCAATGGCCTGAATCCAATCGCAATCGTCTTGCCCTGCCACCGAGTCATCGGCGCGAATGGCAACCTCACCGGTTGCGCAGACGGATTGGCTCGCAAGCAATGGCTCTTAACCCATGAACGCGCGTTGTTAGCGCCCCGGCAAGAGGCTCCGCTAGGGAAGCAATTGTCCTATTTTCCCAACGGCTGAGGCCATTACGCAGTGGCATCCGGTTTTGGCCCCTTGATCGGGAAACCGGATGCCACGTCCCCCAGTACTAGGGGACCGGCCTATGCGTGAGTCCTAAATTATTTGTCTACAGGTCCCAGCAGGGTGATGTTGGTAAATTGCACCTCCGTGACTGCTGGCTGGCCCTTTTCTTCAGTGCGAATGACGCGGCGGGTGAGGAGATAGTAGCCGTCAATTTCTTCAAAGCTATCTTCAAACTCCGTAGCCGCACCCTTTTGAGTGCCGGTCTGTGGATCCAGATAAATCGAGCGATAGCCCGTGGAAAGATAACCCGTTGGCGTGTGCTGGGTGCCAAAGGTATGGATGTTGACGATCACATCGCGAATTTGGCGGTGGACAAAACACACGGTGTTGTCGCGGACCTTGTAGCGGTTGCCCATGGCAGCTCCGCCAACGTGAATTTCCACGGCACCGGTTGCGTCTGTTTCCCCCAGTTCAAAAGTATTTTTGCCATGGGTCTCTTCAAAGCTATGGCGGACACGGTGAATGGTCATTTCCCAAAGCTGACTCTTGAGGGCATGTTGAGCTGTTTGATCAGCAAGATTGAAGATTTCAAATTTGAGATCAGGGTTGATTTGAACTTGTCCGGTATGGGTTTGTTCGCCTATCCGCAGCAAAACATCGGCGCAATAGCCCGGGAACTGATCGTCCCAGGTGTAGCGGTTATCGTAGGCGGCGCGGAACAGGTCTTGGGCGGTTAAGGTTTGGGGCATGGTGATTCTCCAAAAGAAAGTTGGGTTGAAAGACGAGGGCCGACTCAAACGTTGAAAATGGGGCGAGTTTACAAATGCCGCTGCCACTGTCGGCATTGCCATAAAGCCCAGATGGATAGGGCGATCGCGCTGGTCAGTAGCAACCAGTGATCCCAGCGAGACGGATCAAAACTTGAGGTCGCCATGGCTTACTCTTCTGGTGTTGGAGTGACTGGAGGAGCCGCTTCGGTCGGGGCGGCAGGCGGTGGCACCGTGGGTGCAGCGGGCTGAGGTGCTGTCGGAGCTGGGGGAGATGCTGCCGGAGCAGCAGGCTTAGCGGTGGATGGTGCTTCCGAGGTGGATTCTGCCGTTCCTGCTGTTGGGGCCGGTGCAGTGGATTCAGCTTCATCGCTCTCCCCGTTATGGAGCGTTTCATCTCCCTCCTCAGCAGCACCTTCTCCAGTCAATGTCTCTGGTGCGGTTTCCTCCGGTGCGTCTGAATGGGCAGTTGAGTCCCCGGATTCTGGGTCTCTGTTAGTAAGGCCCTCACTATTGGCTGCGCTAGGGGAATCAGCAGGCGCTTCTCCAGGGCTGGATGCTGTTTCGCGGCGGCTGTTCTCTCCAGTTGCCGTTGGGTCAGGATCGGGAAGGGTGGCTGACTCGCGATCGCCCTGGCGCTGGGCTTCTTGATGGCGATCGCTGCCTTCGATCACAAAGGGAATTTCCACTGAAACCGAGCCACTCTGGCCACCGCTATCGAACTGCCACTGCTGCGCCGAAGCAAGGGCCGCGCGATCTAACTCTGGGTTGCCGCTAGAGCGCTCTAGGGTGACGCCGATGACGTTGCCGTTAGCGTCAAATTGGACGCTGACTTTCGCTTCCCCCTCCACACCGTCGGCTAGAGCATCGGCGGGATAGCTGGGGCGGGCGCAACTGCGACAGCGCACGGTGCGGCTGCCGCGCCCTTCACCGTTACCCCGGCTGTCTTCGGTGGCGTTGCCGCGATCGCCGGGACCTGTACGCCGAGCCAATTCCTCCTGCCCAGAGCTATTCAGCAGGCCATCCTCTGCGCCCTCAGGGAAATAACCGTCCAGTAGCCCCCCCAATTCCGTGGATTCAGGCGCTGTTTCCCCCGCGCCATCAGTGGCTTCTGGTGCGGGGGCCAGCGCCACGGCGGGGGCGGCATCCCCCCCCGTAGCAGCGGGAGCCTCGCCAGCAGTCGGTTGCTTGGCAATTTGCTCAGGCTTACCGCCCCCCTCTATCGTTTCGACCCCAGCGGTTTCGGCTGTATCCGCCAGGTCGGTTTCCGCTTCAGGGTCCGGCATGGCGTCCGGTTCAGGTTCCTCCGCCACCGCTGGCTCCGGCTCCGGTTCCTCTGCCATGTCCTCTTCTGGTTCTTCTTCTGACTCCAGTTTTTCTTCCGGTGCCAACTCCTCTTCCGGTGCTGGCTCATCCGGCAGGGATTCTGGCTCCGGCCAGTTCCGATCTGGGGGCGTTGCAGCGGCTAGGGGCTCTGCCGCCGCGAAGGGGGACGCCTCGCCCAAGGCTGCTTCGGGGCTCAATACCGCTTCAGCCTCAGCGGACGTGACGATGATTTGAATCGGCTCATCTTCAGCGCGAGACACGAGCGCCTCGGCATCAAACCCGATCAAGGGCAGTAGGCCCAGGTGCAACCCCGTGGCCCCGATCGCCCCAACCGCAATCCAGCGTTGGCTCAGGGTCCGTTCCCGATGGTGCTGTTGTTGGCAGTCCTGAGAAAGCGCCATGGTTCATCCGCCAATAAGTTTCATCATCAAATGAATTCAGATGTCATCAAAGATGACCTTAATTGTCATTAAAGCTTAGGGCCATACCTTCGAAATATCAAGGCTTTGAGATCCTTATGCGGGCTATTGAGAGATTTTGCTTGCAAAAATAGATGATTCGTGGATCAATTCTTACATGACATAGATATCAATAAGCCCTTGGCCAATTGCTGTGATGCCCAATTAAACGCTCACCCGCCAACTCTGGGAGGCAGGGGGGCAATGCGTACCGTTTTGTCTCGGAGGGAACCTAGGAGTTATGTCCATCACTGAGGTCTTTAGGGCAGGGGGCATCGTCATGGTGCCGCTGCTGCTGTTTTCCATCACCGCGATCGCCCTCGCGATCGAGCGGCTGGTGTTTTGGGTGCGGGTGAGCCGTCACCAGCGGCCCCTGGTGAAGCAGATTTTGCAGACCTATCGCTGCGATCCCCCAGCGGCCTTTGCCCAACTCAAGACCAGCCTGCAACTGCCCATCGCCCGCATTTTTCTAGAAGCCCTAGAGCTAGACGGCGCTTCCCCCAGTCAATTTCGCTTGGCGCTGGAGGGAGCCACCCAGGCGGAATTACCCCTGCTAAAGCGGTTCAATACGGTCTTTCAAACCATCATTGCCGTGGCTCCGCTGCTGGGGCTGTTGGGCACGATTTTGGGGCTGATTCGCTCCTTTGCCTCCATCCAAATTGGGGCGATGGGGGCCAATGCCGAGGCGGTGACCGGGGGCATCAGCGAAGCGCTGGTCTCGACAGCAGCAGGCATGGTGGTGGCGATTTTTACCCTGCTGGCGGCCAATCTGTTTCGCGGTTTGTACAAGCGCCAGGTGGCCCTATTGCAGGAGTATGGCAGTCAGCTTGAAATTCTCTACGAGTGGCATTATCGGGCCACCTTGGAGGGCGGCGGGGTAGGCCCCTCTCCAAATCACCCCCCCAGCGACACGCCAGAAGCAACCTCCACCTGGGAGGATCGCTATGCGCGTCTGGGATAACGAGCCCGATGAGGCCCTGGAGGTGAATCTTTTGCCGATGATCGACGTGATTTTTGCCATCCTGGCATTTTTCATCGTCTCGACCCTGTTCTTGACCCGCACCGAGGGGCTGTCGGTGGACTTGCCCAATGCCGACAGTGCCAGTCCTCAGCAACAGGCCGACTTTGTAGTCTCGGTCGCTGCCACTGGGGAAATCACCCTCGATCGCCAACCCATTCCCTTAGAGCAACTGCAAGCCGCCATCCGTGACGCGCTGGCTCCTGAGCAAACCGCGATCGTCACCATTCACGCGGATGAGCAGGCTTACCACGGCAGCGTAATTGCGGTGATGGATGAGCTGCGCCTGATCGAGGGGGTGCAGTTGGGCATCGCCACCGAGTCGGAACCCGTAGAGGCTGAGCCCGCCGATGGGGGGTGATGGGTGTGAGGGTGTGAGGGTGTGAGGGTGGATGGGTGGATGGGTGGATGGGTGGATGG
>JAAUQE010000302.1 GCA_012032425.1 Leptolyngbya sp. RL_3_1
GGATCGGGCGATCGCGCCGCGCGCCCGTTCCTTGGCTTTTAGACGCGCTCTTCTTGAGGGCATCCAGACGCTTGATGTACTGATCGCGCTTCCGCTTCTTGGGGGTCTGCTCAATCAAGGTTTTGAGGGCACTGCCCAGGCTCTTGTAGGCATTGGGCAGCGTGTAGCCAAAGCGGGTGGCGATGGCGATCGCCCGTTCATCCGCCTCAATCTCTTCAGACAGGGTCTTTTGAGGGTTGTTGCGACGATAGAGCCGCCAGCCCGAGAACCCGCATAGCCCTAGGGCCAAGACCAGCAGCAGCCCATCCTGGACCCACAGCTCACCGATCGCCCCCCCTAAACCAATCGCCAGGGCGGCCATTTCCCAGCCATCCCGAGGAATGGTGTCATTTTGAATGCGGCCCACTTGATGCCAAAACATCAGGTTGCGCTGGTCGAGGGCAAGACTCTCCCACTTGGCCAAATCAATTTGCACCTCCACCTGGTCCTTACCCAGCTCTTCGCAGGTAATCAACGGTGGCGTCACATCCGTAGCCGCTTCAACGGTGACCCAACTCTGTAGCTCTGGCGGCAACAGGCTCCGCAGGCGACGCAGTTCTCCCATATCAGCGCGAACGGTGGAGGTGGCGTAGGAGGTCATAGCGTTGGTCAAAATGGATGAATATAAGCGGTTTCGGCAGCAGCGCTAAGGCTACCCGTTCCGAAGTATTGACATTTTTATCCTAAACCCTCAAAGGGGTTGGTTCGGTTGAACGGGGGGTGGATTCCACGACTGGGCATCGGTCCGGGGCATCTCTCGCCAGACACGGGGGGTTTCACCCTGGGCGGTCAATTGGGCGATCGCCCCCTGCAAATGCGCTTCCCCTTCTGCCACCGATTCAATTTGGCAGAGGGCATCCCGCAGCTCGGCGGCACCGCTGAACCCCTTGACGTACCAGGTCATGTGCTTGCGGGCTTGGCAAATGCCCCGGTAGCCCTTGTACTCGGCAATCTGTCGCAGATGCTCTTGGGCACAAAGCAGGCGGTCAATCACGGTGGGGGTCGGCGCTCGCTGGCCGGTTTTAAGAAAATAATCGATTTCCCCCACCAAAAAGGGATAGCCCAGGGTGCCTCGGGAGCACATCACCCCGTCGGCTCCAGTTTGCTCTAGACATTGAATGGCAGCATCCACCGAGACAATGTCGCCATTGGCAATCACCGGGATTGAGAGGGCCGCTTTCACCCGAGCAATCCAGCCCCAGCGGGCCGCACCGGTGTAGCCCTGGGCACGGGTGCGGCCATGGAGGGTGAGCATTTTGGCCCCGGCCCCCTCCATGCGTCGGGCAAATTCCACCGCGTTGATGTGGTCATCGTCCCAGCCAATCCGGGTCTTTACCGAGACGGGGACCGGCACGGCCTTGACCACCGCTTCGACAATCGCCGTCGCCATGGCTGGATCCTTCAGGAGGGAGGAGCCGCCCCCCTTGCGGGTGATTTTGTTGACCGGACAGCCCATGTTCAGGTCAATGGTGTCGGCCCCCTCCGCTACGGCCCGCTGGGCGGCAGTGGCCAAAAAGTCAGGACGACAATCAAATAACTGAATGCTGATCGGGTGCTCGTCGGGATCAATCTCCATAATTTGCGGCAGGGTATCGACATAGCAGACCCCAGAGGCGTGGACCATCTCGGTATAGAGCATGGCGGTGGGGGCATAGCGCCGCACCAACCGCCGAAAGATTTTGTCGGTCACCCCCGAGAGCGGCGACTGGAGCACCCGACTGTGGAGGGTGACGGAGCCAATCGATAGGGGCTGGGCTAGGCGAGTTTGCAAGGCCAACGATAAGGTTTCCATGGGTCAGCGCTGTTTTAACAGCCAATAGGTTTCCATGAGGCCGCTGCCTTTCAGGGCAATGGTGCCCCGCCGCTTAAAGCAAAACTGCGATTTCAGTTGTTCATGGACCGCTGGGGTGACCTGAATATGGCCGGCCATGCCGGTGGTTTCCATGCGGCTGGCAATATTGACCGTATCTCCCCAGAGATCATAGGCAAATTTGCGACGGCCAATCACCCCCGCCATCACCGGACCGATATGGATGCCCACCCGCAGTTGAAACGGGGTGCCATCGGGCCGCTTGAACGCACCGATCGCCTGCCGCATATCCAGGGCCATCGCGGCGACCGCCCGCAGATGGGCGATATGTTTGGGAATCGCAGTCTCATTGCTCTGATCGCGACTAATTCCCCCCGCCACCATATAGGCGTCGCCAATGGTTTTAATCTTTTCGAGACCATAGTTTTCAGCCAAGCGGTCAAAGGTAGAAAAAACATCATTGAGCAGCTCCACCAATTCCTTTGGCGTCATTTGCCGAGAGGCGGCGGTGAACTCCACTAAGTCGGCAAACAGGACGGTGACATTTTCTAGGTCCTCAGCAATGGTGCGAACCCCGGCTTTCAGTCGCTGGGCAATTTGAAAGGGGAGGATGTTGACCAAGAGTCGGTCGGCCTGTTGCCGCTGTTTTCGCAATTCCATTTCCATAGACCGCTGCTCGGTAATGTCATGGACCGTCCCTTCGTAATACAAAAAATTGCCTTGACTATCTTCGACCTTATGGAGGGTTTCACTGACCCAGATGCGGCTGCCATCCTTACGAAAGATTTCTGATTCCGCCCCGGCGATTTTGCCAAACTGCCGTAGATAGGCGAGGAGTTCATCTCGACGTTTCGGCTGCACGTAGAGCTGCTTGCCGACGTTGCTGATCGAGTCCAGCACGTCCTGGGGGGAGTCGTAACCGTAGATGTGGGCTAGGGCCGGATTGACCTGCAAGTAGCGTCCGGCATCGCTGGTCTGAAAAATGCCCTCGGTGGCGTTTTCAAAAATGCTGCGGTACTGGGTTTCCGTTTGGCGCAGGGTCTCCTGGATTTGGGTGCGTTCTTTGACCTCATCCAGCAGCAGCGCATTTTGTTGGCGCAACTGTTGGCGCTGCTGAGAGAGCCTGAGCTGGTTGCGAATGCGGGCCTGGAGTTCATCTCCATGGCAGGGCCAAGCAATGTAGTCATCGCTACCAGCATCAAAGGCTTGCACTGCGGCTTTGGCCTTGGCTTGGGCATCGCCCCCACTAACCATCATGATCGGAATATCCCGAGTGCTGGGCTCAGCCTTGAGATATTGACACAGGGTAAAGCTGTCTGACGACTGGGGGGCAATGCCGATGAAGAGTAGCGCCATCGTTTCATTGGCCAGACGTTTGGGCAGGTCTGGGTCTGGACCAATAACGATGGGGGTATAGCCGCGATCGCTCAATTGTTGGGATAACGCAGTCGCGATCGCGTCATCACCATGAACAATAAATAGTGGATTACCGGTGGGTGGATGCTCAGCGGAGGCAGGCGGGGTCATGATGGTTGTGATCAGGAACTCCATATCCCTTCCCTGCGCCACAAACGTAAGGCGCGGTTTGGGGTTTGGAATAATCAAGATGGTAACGCCCCCTGTTCGCAATCGGCCCATAGACCGCGCTGCTAATTGAGCTTGGAATCCCTTAAAGTTCCATAACCCACCCCTTTCTACAGGGATATCGCGCTCAATCCTGACAGCATTGGCAAACAATCTGGCAAATCTATCCCACTGACAAACCTATCCCACTGACAAACCTATCCCACTGACAAATCTACCCCACTGGCAAACCGGCTACACCATTGCTCCTGGTCATGATTATTACGGTTGCGAGCTTCAAAGGTGGCGTCGGTAAGACCACCACCGCAATTCACTTGGCCGCATTTTTGCAGGGCCAAGCCGAGACCCTGCTGATTGATGCGGACCCCAATCGCTCGGCCTTGGGCTGGTCTCGTCGGGGCGAGTTGCCCTTTGCCGTGGTGGATGAATGGCAGCCGGAAACCCTGACCCGCGACTATCCCTACGTGGTGATTGATACCCCGGCCCGACCGACCGACTTACGGACCCTTGTGGCCCACTGCCATTTGCTGGTATTACCCACCACCGCCGACGTGATGGCGCTGGATGCCCTGATCCTCACGATCGATCAGCTCAATTTACTCCCCTCCGCCCAATACCAAATTCTGTTGACGGCTATTCCCCCCAAACCCAGCAAAGTCGGTGCAGAGATTCGGGCGCTGTTGCATGAGGCCCACTTACCCGTCTTTGAGCGCGGCATTCGTCGCTATGCCGCGTTTCAAAAGGCAGCCCT
>JAAUQE010000303.1 GCA_012032425.1 Leptolyngbya sp. RL_3_1
CCTACGTAAACAAAGTCCGCCTCCGCGGACTATGCACACCAAGGGTTTGAGTAATCCGCGAAGGCGGATTTTGTCCCTATAGCTGCGGTTTCAACCGCCAAGCGGCAAAGTTTTGTCAGTCAACCAGCCATAAGTCTGTTACGACTTGTGGATACGGTGGTGCAATAAACGCTAAATGGCAACCGATATCGAGCTAGCCTAGATATCCTAAGAATTAAGCTGTCAAGGAATCTATATCGTGACGCTGCAAGAGTTAATACAAGAAGCTCAGCAACTGCACTGGCAAGAGCAGTTCCGTTTAGCAGCGCGTTTATTGCAATGGGCTGAGGTGAAAATGCAGGCCCAAGCTGACGTGCCGTCATCGCCACAACGCCAGCCCGATCTTCATCCGGGTGCTTTTGTGATGCGTGATGGTTTTGATGAGCCTCTGCCTGACAGCTTTTGCTTGGGTGAAGGATGAAGCTTCTGCTGGATACCCACACGTTTATCTGGTGGGATAGCCAATCTAGGCAGCTTCCGTCGGACATGCTGACGCTGCTTAAGCACCCAGAGAGTCAGCTTTTGGTCAGTCTTGTAAGTTTTTGGGAAATACAGATCAAAGCGCATTTGGGCAAGCTTGAACTGAGAGCTCCTTTGATGGACATCATCAAGCAGCAAGGTAACCGTCCCTGAGCGGAGTCGAAGGGGACTTTTGCGGGAAATCTGGCTTCGACTCCGCTCAGCCAGCGTGATGTGTGGGACGGTTACCAGCCTTTACCCTCGCGATGGCAAAGATTGGAGGGTGATCTCAACGGTGAGTTAGCGGTGAGCCTGATCACGTTTGTGCCTGGATTGGGCCTGACGTGGGAATATTGTTTTTAAGAATTATTTAATTTCTTAAGGCGTTGCCTGCTTGAGCTAAACCACGTCCCATTTGAAGACTTGCGTTTTTACCGTGGGGCAAACTACGGATTTGGATGTGGCCAAGGTTTAAGTCCTGTCTGGCTTTAAGCACCGCCGTGAGCTTCAAGGATAAACTCAATGAATCCCCCAGGGCAGCAGCAAAAATTGGCGGTTAGTAGGGGTATCCCTGATGGTCCGCTTTGCTTAGCGTCATCCGTTTACATCGAGCGCCCACCTTTAGAAGCATTAGCCTGCGCTGAGCTAGAAAAGTCAGGTAGCCTGACCCGGATCAAAGCCCCGCGTCACATGGGCAAAAGCTCCCTGCTGCTGAGAATGCTGGCCTATGCTCAGGACCACAAGATCGCGGTTTGCACCGCTGACTTTTTGCAGGTTGATGGGGCGAAGTTTGCCAGCACCGATCAGCTTTTACGCTGGCTTTGTAAGACCATGGCGCGGCAACTGGATGTGGCGCTGGATCTGGACCGGTATTGGGACAGCGAAATTGGCAGCAAGGTCAGTTGCACCATTTGTATTGAGCAGGGATTGCTCAAACCGAGCCCGACGCCTGTGATGCTGTGCCTGCAAGATCTGGATCCGGTGTTTGCCATCCCGATGTGGCGGCTGATTTGCTGTCTTTGTTGCGATCTTGGTACGAGCAGTCGCGGCGATCGCCCCTTTGGAAAAAGCTCAGACTCGTCCTCACCTATACAGCGGAGGCCACCATCCCACTGAAGTTAGAGCAGTCGCCCTTTAACGTGGGTTTACCGCTGAAACTGCCAGAATTCACCGCTGAACAAGTCCATGATTTAGCCAGCCGTTACGATTTGGCACATCATCTCGGCGATAGTTACGGCGAGGTGATCGATGCCCTGCTGAATTTGGTTGGTGGCCACCCCTATTTGACCCATCTGGCGATCGCCCATCTGCACAGCAATCCAGATGGGGCTTTCGATTTACTGGCCGAGGCCACTAACCCCACAGGCATCTACGGCGATCATCTCCGCTATTGCCTTGCCACGGTGCGCCAGCAGCCGGACTTGGTTGAGGCAATCCGGGCGCTGACCCAGGCTGAGGATGGCCTGAAGTTATCGTCAGCGGTGACCTATCAACTGGATAACCTGGGCGTGGTTCAGCTCAAGGGCTATCGCAGCGCTCTCAGTTGCCGCTCATACCAGCGATTTTTGCTGCCGAGCTGACAGACGCCGTCGAGCCTGCGGATGCCGAGCCTGCTGCTGCTGGGCCTGAGGACGCCGAGTCATTTGCCAGGGCGCTCAGTCGGCTAGAGCAGGCTAATCAGCGCCTGGAGGCGTTGGCCTATACCGACGGGCTAACGCGCATTCCCAATCGCCGCGCCTTTGATGTGCGTTTGCGCCAGGTCTGGCAACAGATGGCCCAAAGCCAAGCCCCCTTAACGCTGATGCTGTGCGATATCGACTATTTCAAGCAATACAACGATACCCATGGGCACCCTATGGGGGATCGCTGTTTGGCGTTGGTGGCCCAAACCCTGCGGGCCAATGTCCGCAACCCGACCGATTTTGTGTTTCGCTACGGCGGAGAAGAATTTGCGGTGATTTTGACCCAGGTGGATACTGCGGCGGTCCATAGCCGTGCTGAAGCGATCCGGTCCCAGGTTAGCTTGAAAACCAACCAGTCTGCTTTGCCCGGTGTGACGATCAGTGTGGGCGCGGTGATTGTCACCAATGTCCAAGGTCGAGATCCCCACCAAATGGTGCAGGCGGCGGATCATGCCCTCTACGAGTCAAAGCGGCTGGGGCGCGATCGCATCACTTTTAGAACCATCCCTTAACTCGCAATTAATCCCTGAAATAACTGTGGTTACTTCTTTTGCGCTGGAATCATCCCCTTTGCGGAAGTCCCCCTACCAAGTGGGAGGCAGCCTCGGTTCAGACATGGGCTGCTATGTGGCGCGTCAAGCCGATACCGATCTCTACCAGGCCTTAAAAGCCGGTCAGTTTTGCTACGTGCTGAACTGCCGACAGATGGGCAAGTCATCTCTTCTGGTGCGAACGATTACTCGCCTACAGGCCGCAGGCGATCACTGCGCCATCTTAGATGTGACCAGCATTGGTCAGCAGCAGGTCACCCTGACCCAGTGGTATCGCGGGGCCGTGGCCGATTTGACCCGTAGTTTTGGGATACTCGACCGGATCAATTACAAAACCTGGTGGCAGGATCAGGGGGATATTCCGGCGGTGCAAAAGCTGGGGCGGTTCCTGCGGGATGTCTTGCTGACGGCCTTTCCCGACGATGCCCTAGTGATTTGCATTGATGAAATCGACAGCATTCTCAGTCTGGATTTTTCCCTAGATGATTTCTTTGCCTTGATCCGGTTTTGCTACAACCAGCGGGCGGTTGATCCAGCCTATGGTCGTCTCACCTTTGCGATTTTGGGTCGCAACCCCGGCTGACCTGATTCAAGATCACCAGGTCACCCCGTTCAATGTTGGTCAGGCCATCGCCCTAAAAGGGTTTTGCTTAGAGGAGTGTCAACCCCTCTTGCAGGGACTCAAAACCGATGGCCGGGATGCTGACGCCATTTTGCAGGCCATTTTGGACTGGACCGGTGGGCAACCCTTTTTGACCCAAAAGCTATGTGCCTTGGTTTGGGAATGCCACCATCGCTCAGATCTGCCGATGGTGATCGTGCCTGGGCGTGAAACCGAGGGGGTGGCGCAACTGGTGCGTGAGCACCTAATCGATCAATGGGAATTTCAGGATGAACCGGAACATCTGCGCACCATTCAAGACCGGTTGCTCCGCCATCCTGACCATCGCAGTCGGCTCTTAGGCCAATATCAACGGATTCTGATTGACGGGGCGATTCCCGCTGACGGCTCCCCAGAGCAAACGACGCTGTTGCTGTCAGGACTTGTCGCTAAGGCGGCGGCGGGGTTGTGCGTCAACAATCCGATTTATAGCGCTGTTTTTAACCTCGACTGGGTGCGCCATCATCTTCAAGCGGTGCGTCCCTATTCTGAGGCGATCGCGGCTTGGTTGGCCTCTAATCAGCAGGATGGGTCGCGACTGCTGCGGGGGCAGGCCCTCAGCGATGCTCAGACCTGGAGCCAAGATCAGCGCTTGGGCAATGACGACTATCAGTTCTTAGCGGCTTCGGTGGACGCCGATCGCCAAGCCACCCAGCAAGCGTTAGCAACCGAGCGGGCGGCAGCGATCGCCACACAACTGCAGCAGTCCCGACGCCACACGCGACTACAGCGATGGCTGCTCGGGGTGGTGAGTGCGGCCTTTTTGGTGTCTAGCGGTTTAGGGCTCCTGGC
>JAAUQE010000304.1 GCA_012032425.1 Leptolyngbya sp. RL_3_1
GCCCAGCGCTGGCTGCTGCTGGCCCAACAGTTGGGCGATGAGCCGATGCTGCCCCTGATTCGGTTGGCCTGGAACTATGCCTATTCTGGTCGCTATGCCGATGCCTTGGACACATTCACGACGGCCCGTGCCCAGGCTGCCTCTATTGACTTGACCATTGATGCCTTAACCGGTCTGGGATGGACCCACGCTTATCTGGGTAACTATCCCGCAGCCGTGACCCATCACCAACAGGCGTTGGAGCTGGCCCAAAGCCTTCAGGATCTCAGCCGTCAAGGCTATGGCTGGAGTGGACTGGGTTGGACCTATTTGCAATCGGGGCAAGTGGAGGCCGCGATCGCCGCCTACGAGCAGCAGTTGGCCCTCGCCCGCCAGGGGCAAGACCGCCGCAGTCAGGCGAATGCTCTGAGTAAACTGGGGGAAGCCTACCAACGGCTCGATCGCCTTGCAGAGGCTGAACAAGCCTTGACCGCAAGCCTAGCGCTCTTGACTCAGTTGGGCGATCAACGGGGGCAAGGGTACGGCCACCTGCGGCTAGCGGCGGTGTATCGGGCTCAGGCCAACCCAACGGCGGCCATTGATCAGCTCCAGCAAACCCTTGGTATTCACCAAGCCATTGGCAATCGGCGCGGCAGTGCGATCGCCCTCAGCCAGTTGGGGGCAGTGATGGCAGAGCAGGAAAACCCAGCGGCGGCGATCGCCCTCTACAAGCAGGCGATCGCGGTGATTGAAACCATTCGCCAGGACATTGACCGCCTGTCTCGGGAACAGCAAGACCTTTACCGCAATACCGTTGCCGAGACCTATCGCACCCTGGTGGCGCTGCTGCTGAGTCAGGACCGATTTTTAGAGGCCCAACAGGTGCTGGAGTTGCTCAAGGGTAATGAACTGGAGCAGTTCACCCATCAGGCCCGCAGCACCCCCAGTCATAGTGACCTGCCCTACTCCAATGCCGAAACACAACTGCTCAATCAACAGGGCAGCTTGATTGCCCTCGGCAACCAAGTGGATGCCTGTCTCAAAAGTCAGTGCGGGGAGTTAACCTTTTTGCTGGATCAGCGGGAGCAGGTCAATGCCGACTTTTATGCCGCCATCGATCGCCTAGAGGCAGAAATGCGCCAGCGCCTCAGCCAGGACCGGGGCGTCCTCGATACCGAAGATTTTAGTCGAGCCGCCAGAACTATCGTGGCGGCGGAACCCAACACCATCCTGATTTACCCCTTTGTGTCAGAGCAAGGGCTGTGGTTGCTGTGGGGCGGACCGGGGGGCATCAACGGCAGCATTTCCGTGCCCGTCTCAGAAGCAGAACTGAATCAGACCATCCTGGCTTTGCGCCATGCCCTGGAATCACCGACTTCCGATGTGACTGAGTTGCAGCAGCTCTCTCACCAACTCTATGACTGGTTGATTGCTCCCCTCGCCACGGAACTCAAGGAAAACGCCATTGAAAATCTGGTGTTTTCCCTGGATCGCCAGTTGCGCTACCTGCCCATGGCGGCCCTCTTTGATGGCGACCACTATCTGGTCGAACGCTACGACATTCACACGATTTTGTCGGCAGATCTGACCCGCACCGACCGCTTGGACTGGCAACAGGTGCAGGTGTTGGCCGTGGGTTTATCAGAGGCGATCGCTGGGTTTGGGGCGCTGCCAGGGGTACCCGCTGAGGTGGATGCCATCGTCCGAGAGGGGGAAACCGACAGCCGGGGCATTTTCCCTGGGGTGGCCCTACTGAATGAGGCGTTTAACCGGACGGCTTTAAGGAACCAACTCTGGGGCCATCAGGTGCTGCACATCGCTACCCATGGGGTGTTTGTGGCGGGGGAGCAGGAGGGGTCTTACCTGGTAACGGGGGACGGCACGCCGCTGCCGATCACCGATATTCGCCGCTTTGAGGGGCTGGCGCAGGTGCATCTGGTGGTGCTATCAGCTTGTGAAACGGCGCTGGGCGGCACTAACCAAGATGGCATTGAGATTTCTAGTCTGGCCTACCATTTTCTGAACAAGGGCGTGCAGACGGTGGTGGCGTCGTTATGGGCGGTGGATGATTTCAGCACCAGTCTGTTGATGCAGGCATTTTATGGGGCGTTGGTGGCGGATGAGCCGGTGACCCAAGCAGAGGCGCTGCGTCGGGCGCAGTTGCAGCTCTTGCAGGGGGACCTTGCGGGGGCAGGTTTACCGGTACGGGGCCTTGGGGTGGAATCGACGGCGATCGGCGAGAGTCGGGGCGCAACGACACCACCAGACTATCGTCATCCCTATTATTGGGCACCGTTTACGTTGATGGGCAATGGGCTTTAAGGAGATTTCCCAAAAAAGAACTGACCCTGATGCGTAGGATGGGCAAAGGGCTTGCCCCGTGCCCATCGACAGGCTCAGTAGATGGGCACGCCAGCTTTGCCTACCCTACCGAAGCAACCTGTCCCGGCTGTCTAAAGCATTGGCGTCATCAACTGCTTGAGTGAGGCGCGTCACTTCCCCTGCCGCTGGTCGATTTGTGTGAAGCGATCGCGAGGGTCGTTGGCGTAGCCGCGCCAAAGGGGCTAGACCGGTCCTAAGGGACCATCGCCCCTCTGCTGACAGGGAGCGGCGATTATACTGAGCCTTACAGCGGATGGTCGCATTGGGTTTGCGTGTCGTGTCAACCTGAAGCTTGCAACCGCATCAACGAACTCGATTGGCTGAATCTTTTGTAAGTTCAGCAGAACAAAATCACGATGGCAGGACAGCCCCCATGATGACGCGAGAACAGCTTCAACAGCAGCTTGAGCAGTATCGTGCCGCCAGCCAGGATTTGCAGCTTGAGCCGCTGGTGACCCGAGCAGCGCTACAGCGGCTGGGGTGGACTATCAAACCCGGCTAATTGACGAGCTAGAGCAGGCGATCGAAGATGCGCCGGGGCTAGATGAAAAGCTAATCTTTACGGGACATCGCGGCTGCGGTAAATCGACGCTGCTGGCAGAACTAGGCTTCCGCCTCAGCGAGTCAGGGCGTTACTTTGTGGTGATGTTTTCCATTGCCGATACGATCGAGCGATCGGCGGTCGATCACGTCAACGTTTTGTTTTCGATGGCGGTGCAAATGCTGGAAGCGGCTGAGAAAGCCCAGGTAAAGCTAAAACCCGGCATTAAGAAAGAACTGTATCGCTGGCTGGGCCAGCATACGCAAACAGAAGCAAAAGAGGTCGTCGCGGAGATTGAAACGCGGGGAGAGGCCACCGTTGAAGGGGGAATCCCGCTGTTTCTCAAATTTCTAGCCGCGATTAAATCGGCGCTGAGGGTCAACTCGGTAGTCAGGGACGAGATTTCCACTGAATTTGCCCGTAAGATTTCCGATTTGATTGCTCAAATCAATGCGATTCAGACCTACATCAGCAATGCGACTGGGCAGCGGGTTTTAGTGATCATTGATGACCTGGATAAGCTGGACCTGAGCGTCACCGAATCGATTTTTAGCAAAAACATCCAGCCCCTCCTGGATCCGAGCTTTCAAATTCTCTATACGGTTCCCATCGCGACGCTGCGAGAGGTGTCTTTGAAGAAAGGCATCGAGGCCCATGTCAAGCAGATTCACACCATGCGGGTGGCGAAGTTTTTCAGCAAAAGGTGGTGAGGGACTCGAATCGCTCACCAGACGCGGCCTGTGTTGCGCTCTTTGCAGAGGTTATCAACAAACGCCTGCCAGCGGCACTGGTTGATCCAGAAGTGAAGCAGCAGATGATTTTAAAGAGTGGCGGCGTGCTGCGGGAGCTGATTCGGATTGTTGATCTCTGTTGCGATCGCTGTATGCAGGAACTTCGGGGCCGCATTCGGCGAGAGGTTTTCGACAAGTCACCCGTGATCATTGACCAGGCGGTGCTAGACACCGTGCTCACCGACTTACAGATTAGCTATGCCGAACCCCTGGGACAAGTGGATTTTGAGCTGCTGAAATTGATTTATGAGCGGTTCAAACCTCAGGACGTTGAAAACCAGCGGTTTCTCGATTTGTTACACGGACTCTATGTATTGGAATATCGCAACGCGGTGCTGTGGTACGACCTCAACCCGATTGTGTTTGACCTGCTGGTGCAGGAAGGGGTATTGGCATGACGCAGGAGAGCACCCTCACCCTAAATCCCTCTCCCTGCGGGAGAGGGACTTGCGAGCTAGTAATATCGGTTCGATCCCCCTTC
>JAAUQE010000105.1 GCA_012032425.1 Leptolyngbya sp. RL_3_1
GCGGTGGAGCCTGGGCCGAAGGGATGGAATATCTGCGGATTAGCGACTTTACGGGAGACTTTAGGTTGACCGGCACTTCAACCATGACCTGGGGAGACACGCGTCCTAATAATTCTAATTTGGCTTACCAAATCAAGGTAGGAACAGCCGACGGGGGGATCCGAACCTGAGCCTGTTCCAGAACCCGTGTCTAGTCTGGGTCTGCTATTGGGTGCAGCCGGACTGGTTTTATCACGTCGATCATCGTAGGGGCGTTGCTGCTTGTGCTTTAAAGCTGCATTTCACCCATTCGTTTGAGTCTGCACGAGCAAAAAGGGTGGGTCTCTGGAAATAGAGACCCACCCTTTTCAGATCAATTTGATGATTTAGCGCTATGCCTTAGCGCTGGCAACCGCTGCTTTGGCGGCTTCTTCCATCAGGAGGTCGTAGGTTGCCCGCATCTTTAAACCGACTAAGACCTGAAAGAGACCCCATAGGCGAGGAAATGACTCGGCAACAGTGTGGAGTGATTTGCGTCAAATAGGGAAAGCGAATCTATCGCTGTGAATTCATTGCTGGCATCACCAACTCGCTTTCCTTAAGGTCACGCTCAGTCCGTTTTCGCCATCACTGAGAAAATCACGGCGGCAGTTGATGATGAGCACATCAGGGCAATCCCCGAGTTTCAGGAGCCACCATGAACCGCGATCGCTTTACGCCCTATAGCTGCACCTTCTCCGGCAAGATCCCGCAGGAATTGTGGATGGACTACGACGAAGCGGAGGCGATCGCGCCCGACGCGGATGAGGCTCCTGCCGATGATCGCCAGCCTGAAACCGAGCTTACGGAACCTGGTAGCTTGCCCTGGGAAGGACTTAATTTAGGGGTTGGGGCGATCTCGGCCCTAGGCCTGGGAAATCCTGAGGCTCGGATGGCCACCTTGATTTAACCGATGCACAATTAAGCTATTGCGCTTGTGCTATTACGCCTGTATTCGGTGACCGCTGGTCCTTCTGGTCAAAATCATCCATGCCCAACCCTGTTTCGCCAGACGCCACCGCCCTGCCAGAGACCGTTTCGACGCCTGCCGGGATTATCTTCTTTGATGGGGAATGCCTCCTCTGTAATGGCTTTGTTGATCTGCTCCTGCGGCTCGATACAGCGGGGATATTTGCCATGGCCCCCTTGCAAGGCCCCACCGCCCAGAGGCTGCTGCCCCCCCGCTCCGATCGCGCCGAAGACTGGTCGATGTATTACCTAGAAACCGCAGCGGGATCAACCCAAGCGGCAGATATAGAAGAGACGGGTACCCTCTACAGTCAGTCAGATGCCGCGATCGCTGTGATGGCCCGCCTGGGGGGGATTTGGTCAGTCTTGAGCTGGATTCGCCTCATCCCCCGCGCCCTGCGCAATGCCATCTACCGGATCATCGCCCGCAACCGCTACCGGTGGTTTGGTCGCCGCGCCACCTGTCGTCGGCCCAGCCCCCAGGAACAAGCCCGCTTTTTGCCTTGACCGACCAGCCAGGAAAATAATCGATATGCTAGATCTGCACTGAGGGGCTCAAAGCGGCGCTTTAACGACCTCAACCCACACAATTCACCGTCAATCGGTTCACAGCAAATAAAGGGATTTCAATGACTGCACAAGTTTTACAGCGGGATTATAAAGTAGCGGACATTTCTTTGGCGGATTGGGGTCGTAAGGAAATTGCGATCGCCGAAAGCGAAATGCCTGCCCTGATGGCCATCCGTAACCAGTACCGGGAGGCCAAGCCCTTGGCTGGAGCCAAAATCATTGGCTGCATCCACATGACCATTCAGACCGCCGTCCTGATCGAGACCCTGCAAGAACTCGGTGCTGAAGTGCGGTGGTCCTCCTGCAATATCTTCTCCACCCAAGATCACGCGGCGGCAGCGATCGCCGCTGCTGGCACCCCCGTCTTCGCCTGGAAAGGGGAAACCGAAGCAGAATACATGTGGTGCATCGAGCAAACCTGCCGCACCGCCACCGGTGAGCTGTGGGACGCCAACATGATTTTGGATGACGGCGGCGACCTCACCGGGCATATCCACAGCACCTATCCCGCCATGCTAGAGCGCATCCATGGGGTTACCGAAGAAACCACCACCGGTGTTCACCGGCTTTTGGAAATGCTGGAAGCCGGTGAGCTGAAAGTACCCGCCATCAACGTCAACGACTCCGTCACCAAGGCCAAAAACGACAACAAGTATGGCTGCCGCCACAGCCTGAACGACGCCATCAAGCGGGCCACCGACCACCTGATGGCGGGCAAAAAAGCCCTAGTGATCGGCTACGGTGATGTGGGCAAAGGCTCCGCTGCCTCCCTGCGCCAAGAAGGCATGATTGTTAAAGTGGCCGAATGCGACCCGATCTGCGCCATGCAAGCCTGCATGGATGGTTTCGAGCTGGTCTCTCCCTATATCGACGGCAAAAATGACGGTACCGTTGCCAGCATCAACCAGACCTTGCTGGCCAAGACGGACCTGTTGGTGACCAGCACCGGCAACGTCAATGTCTGTGACGCCAACATGCTCACCTACCTGAAGAAAGGGGCCGTGGTCTGCAACATTGGCCACTTCGACAATGAAATTGACACTGCCTTTATGCGTCGGGTCTGGCGCTGGGAAGAGGTGAAGCCCCAGGTCCACCAGGTCTACCGCAGCGATGCCGCCGATGACTTCCTGCTGCTGCTGGCGGAAGGCCGCTTGGTCAACCTCGGCAACGCCACCGGTCACCCCTCCCGGATCATGGATGGCTCCTTTGCCAACCAAGTGCTGGCCCAGATGCTCTTGTTTGAGCGCAAGTTTGCCGATCAGGATCCGGCGGAAAAAGCCGCTGCCATCACCGTCGAGGTGCTCCCCAAACATTTGGATGAAGAGGTGGCCCGCTACATGGTGGAAGGCTTTGGTGGGGTGATCACCCAACTCACCGAGACCCAGGCCAAGTACATCAATGTGCCGGTAGCGGGACCGTTCAAAACCGACAGCTACAAGTACTAAGTCTCGGCCCTCATCCCCCAGCCCCTTCTCCCAATTTTGGGAGAAGGGGCGCTGGATTCAAAACGCCTCTCCCACCAGGAAAGGGGATTCACCGGATGGTGATTTTGTTTCAGAATTCTGAGCCCTGCTGCTTCTGGTTTTCTAAAGCAGCGGGGTTTTCGCGTTATGAACTTATTGAGAAATCCTCTAAGGTCTAAAGAGTGGGGGACATGCTCCTCCAAGCATGAACACAACGCTAATTTTTCGACAAGGCAACCATGGGTAAGTTACGGATCGGGATTGCTGGGGCCACCGGCGCGGTGGGGACGACGCTGTTAGAGCTGTTTATTGCCCATCAAGATCCGGTTGAGATTGTGTGCTACGCCTCCGCCAAATCTGCGGGTAAGACCCTAACCTGCAAAGATCAGGACTTTGTGCTGCAACCCTTTGATGTAGAACACGCGGCCAGTTGTGACGTGGTGTTTCTCTGCGTCTCCGGTGACTTCTCCTTGGAATATGGGCCGCTGCTGGCCAAAAACAGCACTGTGATCGACAACTCCTCCGCCTTTCGCTACGACCCGGAGGTGCCGCTGATCGTGCCGCCGGTAAACCCCCACAGCTTTACGGGGCAAACCCTGATTGCTAATCCCAATTGTTCTTCGGCGATCGCTCTTGTCGTCTTAGCCCCCCTCCATCGCCAGTACGGCATTGAGCACCTGACCCTTTCCACCTACCAAGCCGCCAGCGGCGCGGGCAAACCGGCGATGGAAGAACTGGTGGCCCGCACCGGGGCGTTTAAGGACTACGATCGCACCTTTAAAAGCGATTATTTCCGCCACGACTTGGCCTACAACGTCGTACCCCACATCGATCAGTTCCAAGCCAATCGCTACACCAAGGAAGAAATGAAAATGGTGTGGGAAATCCGCAAGGTGCTGGAAGCACCGGATATGCCCATTGAGGCTACAGCGGTGCGGGTTCCGGCCCTGCGCTCCCATGCTGAGAGTCTCTCGATTAAATTTACCCAGCCGGTGACCTCCTTGGATGCGGTGCGGAGCCTGCTGGCCGCCGATGCCAACGTCGAAGTACGCGACGACATTGAGAATAATGTCTACCCGATGCCGGTCACCTCGACCTATAAGCACGCCGTTGAGGTAGGGCGGATCCGCCACAGCCTCGTCTATGGGGAGTATGGCTTGAACCTGTTTGTCAGCGGTGACCAACTGCTGCGCGGCGCGGCCCTCAACGCCTATGAAATCTATAAGCTGGTCTACAAGTAAACCGAGTTTGGAATCACCCCTCTTGGGAGGGGTAGCCGCAGGCCGGGGTAGGTCAGGTGCTTAGCTATCAATTGGAAACCCAACCCCTCCTGGGGAGGGGAAAGTCCAGATAAGAGTCATACGTGGATTATTCAAAATGGTCGGCTGCTCTACTCACGATTGTGCTGAGCCTACTGCTCTCTCTCGCCAGACCCGCTTTAGCCGCTCCGCTATCTATTGGCCAAGTACGGCAGATGCCCAATGCCATGGAGGTCACGGTGACGGGTCGGATCACCGTGACCAGCGGCCAGTTTGAGTCGGCCAGCTTCGACAAAGGCTTTGCCCTGCAAGACCCAGAAGGGGGAATTTATGTCAGTACAACCAAGCCACTGACCTCCAGATGGGTGAAACCGTAACGGTCACTGGCACCCTGAAAGACGATGGCCATGGTCAGCGAATTATCCAGATGAAAACTGGGGAGTGGCGCGATCGCCCCGTCCAACCTGTCTCTCCTCAGCCGGTCACCATCGCCGTCGCCAAAGACCTGGATGGCAGCTTAGTGAGGGTTCACGGCACCCTGACCCGCGCCTTGGTGGACGATGCGCCCTACGGCGATCGCCTCTGGATTGCCGATGACACCGGCACCGTGCAAATTTATATGCCGCGATCTACCAGGATTGATCCAGCCCAACTCCTTTGGCTCAAACCCGGCCAATTCCTCCAGGTGACGGGATTGAGCAGCGAGTATAACGGCAGTGATGAGGTGATGCCCCGCGATCGTGCCGACCTCGCGCCCGCCACCGCCCCCGATCAATATCGGCATAGAGGGGCAGGCGGATTTCAAATTCGGTGCCGATGCCGGGATTGGTCTCATGATTGGAGAAACTGCGCGATCGCACGTAAAACCGCCCGCCGTGTTTAGCGGTAATGATCCGATAGCTCATGGCCAGGTTCGTTTCTTTCTCTAGGCGCTTTTCCACCGAAAAGGATTTCAAGACCTGCTCCTGAGCCTCGGTCGATAACCCTGGACCGTTGTCCGCAATCACGACCGAAATCCACCGCTGGGAGTCTTGGTGATTTTCCTTCGGGGGCGCGCACATACAGGTGGTGATGATGATTTTGGGCGGCTCCACCACTTCAAAAAAGCGCCCTTGCTGAATGGCCTCCCCCAGATCGGCAGACATATCCCTTCGCACAGTTTGCTCTAGGAGAGCATCAACACAGTTGGTGAAGATATTCATAAACACCTGGCTCAACTGTCCGGCAAAACACGTCACCGGCGGCAAGGGGGCGTAGTCTCGCACCACTTCAATGCGGGTGGTGAGACGGCTCTTGAGCAGCAGCACAATGCTATCGATCAGCTCATGTAGGTCGGCGGGCTTGGGGTACACCTCATCGATGTGGCAAAAGTTTTGTAGGCTCAGGGCCAACTGCTTTAGCCGCTCGGCCCCCCTTGAATGCTGTTAATGGTATTGGGCAGGTCAGTTTGCAGATAGTCCAGCTCGATATCGTCCCGCAGATTCAGCACCGCTAAGGGGGGCTCTGGCAGCGCAGTCTCGTAGGCTGTGATCAGCGCTATCAGTTGTTTGCAATAGCTCGAAACATGGGCCAGGTTGCCCCAGATGAACCCCAGCGGGTCCAAAATTTCGTGGGCGACCCCATCCACCAATCGACCCAACGCGGCCATTTTTTCGCTTTGCAGCATTTGGGCTTGGGCGCGCTCGTAGCGGATTTGAGTCTCAATGCCCCGAATTTGCCAATGGGCTAGGTTCAGATCCTGGGGGCTGAGCAGGCGATGACCCTTGAGCCCCACGCCTTGACTAGGGCGGCGTCCCTGACGCACCAAAATCGGTTCTCCTTGGTATTCCATCGGGCGACGCAGGGCCAGTTGCGCTGCCGCCAGGATGGGGGTGTTGTGGGCCAGCACCAAGGGCTTGAGTCGGGCGTAGCTCTGCAAGATCCTTAAGGCTGGGACAGAAATAAATCAATCCCCTTGGGACGCAGTAAATAGTCTAAAAACCGCTGTCGAGAGATAAACCCCACGCAATCTTGGCGGTCCTGCAAAATAATGCCGGGCAGTCGCGGGTCCAGCTCAAACTGGCGGGCCGCTTCGGTGCCGGGATGGTCGAGGGTGAGGCTGACATCGTAAAGGGGTAACTCTGCCAGAGTGGAGTTGATCCCTAAAGCCGGAATTTCCTCCGTAATAGGAATAGCCAAATCGGCTTCAGAAAAAACGGCAGGGTCCAGATCAGCCATATTGCTCAACAGGGAGATGCTCAGTAGCTAGATTTATCCAGTGTGCCCGATCCTGATCTAAGCCTTGCGACTCGGCCTAACTCCCAGAGCGTACAGACTCCAGATTCACTCCCAGATCTACCCCAGAAAGGTAAAGGTTTTCTGTAGACTCTGACAATGTATCCAGGGCCATGGCGATCGCTGACGCCGATCTCTACCATAAGCACACCCAGCTTAGTTGTGGTATTGCCATGCAGCCCCTCCGCCATCGCACCAAAATCGTGGCCACCATTGGTCCCGCCAGTAGCGCCCATGCCACCCTGCTGCAAATGGTGCAGGCGGGGATGAGTGTCGCTCGGCTCAACTTTTCCCATGGCAGCTACGAAGAGCACACCCATATGATCGAGCTGCTGCGTCAAGTCTCCGAGGAAATGGACCATCCCATTACCCTGCTGCAAGACTTGCAGGGTCCCAAAATTCGGGTCGGGACATTAAACGAACCCTTGGAGCTGATTGAAGGGGAAACCCTGACCCTGGTGCCGGTTGGTAAGGACGAGCAAAGGACTGACGTCACCATTGACTACCCCTATCTAGCCGATGAGGCTGAGCCGGGAATGCAGGTGTTGCTAGATGATGGCCTGTTAGAACTCAAGATCGAGACCGTTGCCGCTCCTCGGGTCACCTGTCGCATTGTGCAGGGGGGGCTGCTCAAAAGCCGCAAGGGGGTGAACCTGCCGGACTTGAGTCTGCAACTCCCGGCCATGACCGAAAAGGATGAAAAAGACTTGGCCTTTGGGGTTTCCCAAGGGGTGGATTGGGTTTCCCTCAGCTTTGTGCGGCGGGCCGACGATATTGTCGCCCTGAAGCGCCGGTTAGTGGAGCTAGGGGCTCCCGAAACCCCGGTGATTGCCAAGATTGAAAAACCCCAAGCGATCGCCAACCTTGACGCGATTCTAGCAGTCACTGACGGCGTGATGGTGGCCCGAGGGGATTTGGGGGTGGAGATGAAGGCCGAAAAAGTCCCCCTACTGCAAAAGCGAATCATCCAAGCCTGCAACCGCCGCAGCATTCCCGTGATTACCGCCACCCAAATGCTGGACAGCATGATTCACAATCCTCGCCCAACTCGGGCCGAGGCCAGCGATGTCGCTAATGCCATCATTGACGGCACCGATGCGGTGATGCTGTCCGGAGAGTCCGCCGTGGGTAAGTTTCCGGTACAGGCGGTGCAGATGCTGGCCCGCATCGCCCAAGATGTGGAGCCCGAACTCAGCTTTGTGAATAACCCCCCGGAGACCAGTGACGCCACCCACGCCCTCAGTGAAGCCCTCACTATCCTCGATAAGACCCTGGCGCTGCGGTGCATTGTCAGCTTCACTGAATCCGGTTACACCGCCATGATCGCGGCGGCGGAACGTCCCAAAAGCCCCGTCGTGGCCCTGACCCCCGATCGCGATGTCTACCACCGGCTGAACTTGGTCTGGGGAGTGAAACCGATCTTGATTGATAAAAGCATGGAGACCTTTGAAGCGATGGTGCTGCAAGCAGAGGCCTGCCTCATCGAGCGCCAGATGGCCGCCCCTGGCGACATGGTGTTAATGATGGGGGGCATCCCCGCCAGCCTGCGCCAGGGCACCAACTTTCTCAAAATCCACAAAATGGGTCAATCATAAACGCTGGTGGGTTTGCGGGTTCGGTAGGGTATTAAGAGTCTGTAATCTTTTCCCCGCCAAGAGGTACCATGACCGATCTGCTCACTCAACCCGGTGCCGTTGCGGCCAAATATCCCACAGAGCCCGCGACGGATGATCACCATGTGGTGATTGTGGGAGGCGGGTTTGGGGGCCTTTATGCGGCTCAGGCCCTGGGGCGATCGCCGGTGCAAGTCACCCTGATCGATCGCCGCAATTTTCACCTGTTTCAGCCGCTGCTGTACCAAGTGGCCACGGGCGGGTTGTCGCCGGGGGATATCGCCTCTCCCCTGCGGGCGGTGCTGAAACAGCAGGCCAATACCAAGGTGCTGCTGGGGGATGTGGTGGATATTGACCCTGATGAGCAGCGGGTGATCCTGAAGCGGGGCCAGACCGTGCCCTATGACAGTTTGATTGTGGCCACAGGGGGCACCCACCACTACTTCGGCAACGATCATTGGGAAGCCATGGCCCCCAGCATCAAGACCATTGAGGATGCCCTGGAAGTTAGACGCCGGATCTTTCTGGCCTATGAAGCTGCCGAGAAGGAACCCGACCTCGACAAGCGGGCAGCGCTCCTTACCTTTTTGGTGGTGGGGGGTGGCCCCACCGGGGTCGAGCTGGCTGGAGCCTTAGCCGACTTGGCCTTTGGCACCTTAGAAAAAGACTTTCGCAATATCGATACGTTCGAGACCAAGATCATTTTGGTGGAAGGGATGGACCGGGTACTGCCCCCTTTCCCCGAAGCGTTATCTGCCAATGCGGCTGAATCCTTGGCGAAGCTGGGGGTGGAGGTGCGCACTAAAACCCTGGTGACCTCCATCGAAGGGGATCTGATCACCCTCAAAAGGGGCGACACCGAGGAAGTCATCCGCACCAAAACCGTGCTGTGGGCGGCGGGGGTCAAAGCCTCGGCCATGGGCAAAATTGTGGCGGAGCGGACCGGGGCTGAGTGCGATCGCGGCGGTCGCGTCATGGTCGAACCGGACTTTAGCATTGCCAATCACCCCAATATTTTTGTGGTGGGGGATCTGGCTCACTACGCCCACCAAAATGAGGGTCGGCCCCTGCCTGGGGTCGCGCCAGTGGCGATGCAGGGAGGCAAGTATGTGGCCAAACTGATTCAGCATCGGGTCGCAGATAAACCCATGCCCAAATTTGAATACAAAGACAGCGGTAGCCTCGCCGTGGTGGGCCGCAACGCCGCCGTGGTTGATCTCAACTGGATCCAGTTCACCGGCTTCCCTGCCTGGATGATTTGGCTGGTGGTCCACATCTTCTATTTGATTGAATTCGACAACAAGCTGGTGGTGATGACCCAGTGGCTCTGGAGCTACACCACCCGCAACCAAGGGGCACGGTTGATTACCGGCAAGGATGTGGACAAGGTGGAAGATACGATGCGGGGTGAGATTCGCTTGCAGAAATAGGGCTGTAATGCCAACGCTATTACGGGCAGCAGGGGAGCATAAGGGGCAAGGGGGCTAGAAACTGGAATGGTTAAGCCCCTTGTTCTGATTGGTTGCTGTCCTGCATAGAGATGAACACCGCCAAAAGCGAGGGATCGGACAGAGAATCGCCCATGAATCACGTCATTGTCACTGCCGAGCAAATGCGGGCTATCGAGGGCCAAATGTTTGCCGGGGGTATCCCGGTGGCGGCGCTGATGGAAAAGGTGGCGGGGCGAATTGCTGACTGGATTGTTCGGCACTATTCCCTGGTGCAGTTTCCTAAAGTTGGATGTTTGGTCGGCCCCGGCCATAACGGTGGCGATGCCCTGGTGGTGGCCCGCGAACTGCACCATCAGGGCTATCACGTCCAGATTCACTATTTAACGGAAAAACGTAAGGACCTGACTGCTGCCCATGGCACCTATCTCAATTACTTGGGTGTTTCCACCACAGCTACCGTGGCGGATTTACAGTGCTGCGATCTGATTGTGGATGGGGGGTTTGGCTTTGGCCTAGGGCGGCCCATTGCAGGTGCAATTGCCCAAACCTTCACCACCTTGAATGACGGGCCTCAGCCCGTCATTAGCATTGATCTCCCCTCCGGACTGCACACCGATACGGGTGCCGTGCTCGGCACTGCGATCGCCGCGACCCATACCCTTTGCCTGGGGCTGTGGAAGCGGGGGCTCTTCCAGGAGGCTGCCCGCCCTTGGCGGGGAAACGTGCATCTGATTCCCTTTGATATTCCTGAGCAGGCGATCGCTGCCGTTCTCGGCCATACCCCACCGCTCCAGCAGCTCACCGCAGCAGCCGCCCTGGCCCATTTACCCCTACCGAGATCGGCCACAACCCATAAATACAAGGCGGGGCACCTGTTGTTGATTGCCGGGTCCCGTCGCTATGGCGGCGCGGCACTACTGGCCGGGAAAGGGGCGATCGCCAGCGGCGTGGGGATGCTCACCGTGTTGGTGCCCGAAAGCCTGCGCGCCATGGTACTGAGCCAGCTACCGGAAGCCCTGGTAATCGGCGCAGCAGAAACCGAGGACGGGGCGATCGCGGCGCTGCCGGACAATTGGCAGGACACGAACTACGATGCGATCGCCTGCGGTCCCGGCATGACGCCGAACATTAGCCCCGTGATGATGGCGCTGCTGGCCTATCCTGCCCCCCTTTTACTGGATGCCGACGCCCTGAACTGGGTTGCCCTCCAACCCGAGCGACTCACCCATCGGACTGCACCCACCCTGCTCACCCCCCACCTGGGAGAATTTCGCCGCTTATTTCCTGAAGCCCTGGCCACCGCCACTGATCCCATCGCTGCCGCTCAACGCGCCGCCCAACGCACCCCCTGCACCCTAATCCTCAAAGGGGCAAACAGCGTCATCACCGCCCCTACAGGGCAGCAGTGGATCATGGCTGATAGCACCCCCGCCCTAGCCCGAGGCGGCAGTGGCGATGTGCTGACGGGCCTGATCGGCGGGCTGATGGCCCAGCATGTGAAGCGTTCAGGGGTAGCTCCACAACAGGCCGTGCTCTCGGCGGCGATCTCAGGAGCCTGGTGGCATGCTATGACGGGGCAAGCGATCTCCCAAACCCACACGGAACTGGGCTGTAGCCCGACTCACCTGGCAACCACTTTGCCTGCCGCCTTAGCCCCATGGCTCAGCTCACAATCACGCATTCAACTGCACTAAATATATGGCAGAAACAGCGCCCGTCCCTAAGGCCCAGAACGCCTATTCGTCAAAACTTTAGACTTTGAATTTTGAATGCCGCTATGTCGCTAAGGTGATTTCTGAGAACTGAAATACCAGCTTAGCTATGCTAGCCTCGGCTTCAGTCAGCCAGGAGAACCGTCATGGAGTTAACGACGACGACCAATAGAGCGTTATCCCCCTCCCACATTCTCGATCTGCGTCTGGCGGCCTCAAAGATTAGCGGCATCAAACGTCGAGCCTTTCAGGCAGCGATTTCCCTCAAATACTGCCAAGGCAGTCCGCGCTTAACAGAGAGCGTATTCGGCTGGAGTCGAAAAAGTGTTGCTTTAGGATTAGCCGAACACCGTAGTGGTCTTACCTGTGTTGGCGCACAGTCCCTCTATGGTGGTGCCAAACGCTGGGAAGAGCATCAGCCAGAAGCCGCCACCGCCTTGCGACAGTTGGCAGAGGCAAAAACTCAACAGGACCCAACCTTTCGCACCGCCATAGGCTATACCCGTCTAACGGCTTCCGCAGCCCTGCGCCAACTTCGTAGGCAAGGATTCAGCGATGAACAATTGCCCTCTGCAAGCACGATTGGCCGAGATTCTAAATCGTATGGGCTATCGCCTGCGCAAAGTCGTCAAAGCCAAGCCGCAAAAAAAACTCCCCGAAACCGACGCCATCTTCGAGAACATCCAAGCCAAAGACGTTGGCAGTGAAGCAAAGCAGAGCAAACGCTTGAGCATAGATGCCAAAGCAACTGTCAACATCGGTGCATATTCTCGTGGCGGCAAGACCCGTGGCGCTAACCAAGCCAATGACCACGATATGGGTTGTGAAGAAACCTACACCCCCTTTGGCATTGTTGATGAGGATAGTGGGCAGTTGTATCTGAACTTTGGCTGTTCCCATAAAACCAGTGATTTTGTTGTCGATAGCCTTCAGCAGTGGTGGCAGAGCCTTTGCCCTAAACAGCAGAAAGCGACTGAACTCATCCAAATTAAAGTCGATAACGGTCCTGAGAATAGTGGGGTGCGGACTCAGTTTCTCAAGCGGATGGTGGCTTTTGCAGATCTCACCAGGGCCTCGATTCAATTACTGTACTATCCGCCCTATCACAGTAAATACAACCCCATTGAGCGATGTTGGGGCATTCTGGAACAGCATTGGAATGGAACCCAGCTCATCAACGTTGAAACGATGCTGAGATGGGCGCAGACCATGACGTGGAAAGGTATCCATCCGGTCATTAACTTGAGTCAGAAGGTTTACAGCAGAGGTATTTCTCTCTCCAAAAAGGCCATGAAGGATATTGAGAAGCGGTTGGAACGAAACCCTCTGTTACCCAAATGGGACATTCTCATTCGGCCAGCCTAAGCGGTATCTTCTTTCCTGGAAATCACCTAAGACCGTAGTATTCTCGTAGAGACACGGCACTGCCGTGTTCCTACGGAGCTGGGCAGCGATCGCACCAGCCATGGACCGTCACCTCGTAATTATCTGCGGTCAAACCTGGCCGCAGGTCAC
>JAAUQE010000305.1 GCA_012032425.1 Leptolyngbya sp. RL_3_1
GAGAAAGCTAATCAGTACGGGTTGGCTTTGGGGGGAGCCAAAGATTTTTTTGAAGGCGAAGTCTGTTTTGGGGTTGATGAAGGGCATGAAAACAGCTTCTATACCAGGCGTGTGGCCAATCCAAGTCTAACGTCAGCCCTAGACCGCTGGGCACTGACCTGTTAAGCCAGGTCGGTTGGACAATTCCCATTATTAATCTTCTAGGGTTGGCAATGCCTCACCTTAGGTGCGGTTTGGGATAGGCTCATTCATTCCAAGAATATTGCGCTGAATCAGATTGCTTGATGCTGAATTATCGTTGTGCCTATAGAGCTGTCAGCACCGTTTTCCTCACCTGTGGTGAGCAGAGAACGAGTCGCAAGACTTTTTCAGCCCAGCTACTTTGCCGATGTCGTTCGCCAAACTATAGCGCTGGCCACTTTGCTTAAGACACCTCGGATCACCCTGTTCTGTGGCGCACAAGCAAAGTGGCTGGCAGTCTTGTCCTAACCGGACTGGCGACTGCTATAGAAGAACACATTGATGACGCCACAAGCAGCCCTGCTCAAGGCGAACATTGACTCAGTCAACCCCGTCATACCCTTTGCCGCAGTATGGGTGAAGGCAAGTTACCCCAGGGTGCAGTGAGCCTCGCTGCCATGCTCAATCCAGCCGCAGATCAGCCCTGTGGTTGACTGCGCCGAGGCACAGTGACCCGCCCCGTCAATGACAATCACGCCCCCTTCGCCCTGGACCCGATTCACCAGGTATTCAATGCCTGCCTTTGCTGCGGTTTCCACATCCATGCCCCGCCACTGCACAAACATCGCGATCGTTTTGGCCAACACTGTTCGCAAGAACTCCTCGCCGTAGCCTGTGGCTGACACAGCGCAGGATTCGTTATCGGCAAATACGCCCGCCCCAATGATGGGGGTATCGCCCACGCGGCCCCAATGATTATTCACCAAGCCCCCAGTGGAGGTGGCGGCGGCGAGGTCGCCATGGCGATCGCGGGCCACAGCCCCAACGGTGCCCAGCTTTTCCGATGGACTGATCCGCTCATGATCGAGGGTGATGCGCCCCGCCGCCTTGGCCGCTTTCAACTGCTCAATACGGGCTTGGGTAATGAAATAATCCTCGTGGCACAGTTCAAGCTCACACAATTTGGCAAACTCTAGCGCCCCCTCCCCCATCAGCAGCACATTTTGCCCATGGGCCAATACATGACGCGCCAGGGCGATCGGATTTTTCACCTGACTGATACAGGCCACCGCTCCCGCCCGCAGATCAGCGCCATTCATCAAAGCGGCGTCCATTTCCACCTGACCTTTGGCGTTGAGCACGGACCCGCGTCCGGCATTGTAGAGGGGATCGTTCTCTAACAGCGTCACGCAATATTCGACCACATCTAAGGCGCGATCGCCCCGAGCCAGTCGCTGACGACCTTTTTCGAGAATGACGTGGATGCTGTGGCGAAATTCATCTTCGCCAGCCTCATACTTCAGGTCTTCGAGGCAACCCGATCCGCCATGGATCATTAAAGAGTAGGAATCAGACATCAATAAAAGGCCGTCCGTTGGGTCGTGAGCAAAAATCAAACCTAAGGTTACTTTATAAAGAGAACCTTAAGAAGACTTTATTGGCCCTACAGCGTTTTTGAAGCTCGTGAGGTATAAAAAGAGACCTGAAACCCTTGCTGTCAGGACATTGGTCATGCCTCACCAGACAAGGAAATGCTGTATACCTTTTGGATGTCAGGCTTTGCCCACATATTCCGGAGATATCTCAGCCGTCACGTAGGGGCGCACTGTGCGCCCCTACGTGACGGCACGATCGCTGGGCACCAGCTCATCCAAAATTTGAAAGCGGATGTGGTTGATCGCTAAATCCCGGAGGGAGAAATCTTCGGGTTTGTCATCGGCCTTCATCTTGGTGAAGGGAATTCCTTTGCCGATTTCAGTGTGATACCAGGCCAATCCCATGAAAAAACGCTGGGGATAGGGACCGCGCTCGATCACATCGTCCACATTGGATTCCATCGGCAGCCACCCCACACCGGGCACATAAAACTCTAGCCAAACATGGTTAAAGTCCGGTTCTAGGGGCAGGTGGCGATAGTCAGGATGGGGCGGACATTTGTAGCGACCGATAGTGCGGCAGGCAATGCCGTTGAGACGAGCCAGGGCCAAGAGCACGCCCACATATTCACCACAGGAGCCTGTCCCCCGCGCCCACGCCACATCCGGCGTGTCGATGGTGGGTTGGATGCCGTAGGAGAGGCGATCGTAGACATAGTTGCGAATCCGCAGCATTTTCCGCAATACATGGGTTTCGGTACCGGCCCCCTCGCGGGCGGCATGGCGAATGGTGGCGGTCTCCATGGCCAGATCATCGTCATCCACCAGATAGTGCTCTAGCTCAGCCGGCAGGGGGAGCTTGGCATCAATGTCATCGGGGGTCAGATGGTATTTGAGGCTGTACATTTCGACGATCGCCTTCCAGCCGACGAGCCCGCCCTGGAACGGCTGAATTTGGTCAAACCGAAAGACGGCTACCTTTTGTCCATCCTGTGCTTCGATGGTGAAGGGGTGGCCAATCGGTTCCACATAGCGGACGCGTTGCCGCAAGCTGTCGGCGGGCAGGGCAATTCGCCACTCGACATTACTCAGGGTGACGGCATCTAACGGGGAGAGTTCTTCCACGTAGGAGAACTCGACCAAAAATCCGTTGGAGAGGGTGTAGTGCTCCGCTGGGTTGGTGTGGAGATACAGCGGATGGATGAAGGTGCGATCGCGGAACGTTAACTCGTAGGGCGACTCCGCATTGGGATTGTCGCGAATGTAGGGTTCTTGATCGGCATAGGCGATGTAGCAGGTGGGCTCGCCATCGGTTTCTGGGTAGACCGTAATGCCGGTGGGTGAGCCGTAGGGCGTCAGGGCACTCCGTTGCATCTCACCTGTGGCTGGATCTAAGCAGTAGACGGTTTGCTCCACCTGATCACAGACCCACAGTTCGGTCTCAGTGGCCGCCAGGGTTTCTGGACCACACCCGGTTGCGGGAATTTGCCAGTGAGTTCACCGGAATTGCGATCGTAGAGATGGATGTAGCCCGATTTCTGGGAGCTGATGTAAACCGTTGAATCCCAGACGGCGACCCCGTTTACTGGGTAGGGTAAGCGGGCAAAAAAAGTCGGTTTCAGGGTTGGGCGGTCGCACCAAAACACGTTTTCGTCTCGGGCAAACCAAAAGGTATCTTGCCAACGCGATAGGCCGACGGCATCCATCCATCCTTGATCTTTCAGTTGGTACGGGTTGAGGATGACCGTGTTGTTGGTGCGGGGATCAATCGAGAGCAGGTAGCCCCGCACCGTATCAATAGAAAAGAGGCGATCGCCATCGGTGGCTAGCCCTGACAGGGCATAGACCCCAATGGGCCGAATGGTAGACGGACGGGCTGTGCCGTTAGGGACCCCAGGGTCAGGTGTGGACATAAATCAATTCAGCTCAAAGATAGACCGTTTGGATCGGCTCACCCGCCACGACCGTCATTATAGGGAGTCACGACGCTCTGTAATGACGGGTTTGCTTAGAATCACATTGCCCTCAGACCCGAGCATACTCGCCGGTGAGTTTCGCGAGCTGGGTGACCAGCAGGCTCAGGAACAGGCCCACATCCGTGACCACACCGACGGATTCCAGGGAGCCGCGATCGCTGAGTTTCGTCACCACGGCTGGGTTGATATCCACGCAGACCATTTTCACCCCAGCGGGGGTCATATTCCCCACCCCGATGGAGTGCAGCATCGTCGAGAGCATCAAAATCAGGTCTGCCCCTTCAATCAAATGGGCATAGTCGGCCTGGGCTTTCAGCAGATCCATTTGGGTATCGGGCAGGGGACCATCATCGCGAATTGACCCCGCCAGGGAAAACGGCACCTGGTTTTTGACGCATTCGTACATGACGCCGCTTTGTAAAATGCCTTGGTCTACGGCGGCGGCAATGCTGCCACAGCGGCGAATTGTATTGATGGCTTTGAGGTGATGACGGTGGCCCCCATGGACGGAAACCCCCCGCTGCATATCCATGCCCAGGGAGGTGCCCATCAACGCCTGCTCAATATCATGGACGGCGATCGCATTCCCCCCCCAGTAGGCCATGGACATAGCCTTCGCGGATCAGGGTCTGGAGATGGG
>JAAUQE010000003.1 GCA_012032425.1 Leptolyngbya sp. RL_3_1
GGGCACGGCCTTCTCCAGCGAGATTGCCAATCTCGCGAGCGATCTCCAGGCTTTGTTGGTAGGAGTCAATGGCGCGCTCGTACTGGCCCAGGCTGTAGTAAACAATGCCAAAATTGTTCAGGGCACGACCTTCTCCAAGACGATTGCCTGCGGCCTGATAGAGTTCTAAAGCCCGCTCCCAAGCGGCCAGCGCTTCCCGAAACTGGCTAAGGCTGTACTGTTGAAGCCCTTGCTCTAGCAGTTGGTCAGCTTCCGCAGTCGCAGTATTAATCTCCTGCGCCCGTTGATAGTCCTCAGCGCTGATGGTCGCCACCGTTAGCCTGTAGCCCCCCCGCCCCGAAGCGTTATAGGTATTTGCAAGGACTGAATACTGGCCCGTTTGGTTCAACTGAACATGAATAATTGAGTTCAGTCCCTCAACGCTGTCATCGTTTTCTGCAACCCGCTCATCATCAGGGCCAACCAGCGTCAGGTAGGTATCAAAGTCATCACTGCTGAGGCGAATTTCGATGAATTGTCCAGCTTCCCCCTCAAAGGTGTGCAGGTCGTACAGACTGCCATCCTGCAAGACCTGATCGCCATCCTCTAGTTGCCCTTCCACCTCTAGCAGGGTGTCTGTTCCGGCCTGCTTTAACCCAGGCGGCGACACCAAAGGGGCTACTTTTTCCAATCCTTCAGGCAAAGACAATGCTGCTTTTGGGTCTTTCTCCTTCAGCGGGTCGAGATCCCAGGGTTCTGGGGTCACATTTGGGCGTAACGTTTCATCCTCCCCAAAGAACCCTGGGATCTGGGGAGCCTCACCAGATCGCGCCGCCTGCAACGGTTGCCAACCACTCGCGAATTGCGTCGCGGGCACTAGCAGGGCCGAGAGCAGGGCAAAATTGAGCAGATGGGCATGGGGCATGGGGCAGACTCCAGCGGGGGGTGATATTTATCACTATTGCTGAGTCCAGTCAGCTTATTCAATCAGGGGGCAGGTCCCTAGAGAGAATGTTCTTGCTCTATTCAGTTTCTGTTTAGGGACCTGTCCCCTTCACCGAGCGAGATCGCCCTGCGGCTCATAAATCTGAAATGCTTTGGCTATGAGTTCACGGTTCCTGAAGCACCCGACCCCTCTGGTCTTGCGATAGTATCCAGGCAGCGCTCGATCCAGATTCACCCCAGGCGCTGAAGGTACCCCCGCCCCATGACCGCTAGATACCCAAGTCAATCCGAGGTCGATCTCGCCCCTCTGATCGACCATACGCTACTGACCCCGATGGCCACCCCAGAGCAGGTTAACCATTGGTGTGATGAGGCCGATCGCTACGGCTTTGCCGCCGTTTGCGTCAGCCCCATCCATGTGCGTCAAGCCAAAGAGTGCTTACAAGGGTCTAAAACCTCAGGTCTGTACCGTGATTGGTTTCCCCACCGGAGCAACGACCCCAGCAGTAAAACTCTACGAGGCCCAAGAGGCCGCCGAGAATGGGGCGACAGAACTAGACGTGGTGATCAATTTGGGCTGGCTGAAGCTAGGTAAGGTGGACCTGATCCATCGAGAAATTGCCTCCATTTGTGAAGAAACCGGCCAAGTGGTTAAAGCCATCCTAGAGGCACAACTGCTGAACCCCGAAGAGCTGCGGCAAGCGGCGGATGTTTGCATGGATGCTGGCGCTGCCTTCCTCAAAACCAGCACCGGCTGGCAAGGGGGCGCTACGGTGGCAATCATTGAACAGTTGCAAGCCATTAGCAAGGGCCGGGTGGGGATTAAAGCCTCCGGAGGGATTAGCACCGCTGAGCAAGCCTCATTGCTAGTTCAAGCGGGAGCCACGCGCCTCGGGACTTCCCGAGGCCCTGACTTGGTTAAGCAACAGCGAGAAGACCAGTCCTGAGCCGTTACCCATGAGTCGTTCTTACAAAACCACGGGGATCAATCTCAAGGGTATGCCCATGGGGGAGAGCGATCGCCTACTCACCATCTTGACCATGGAGCATGGCTTGATTCGGGCGATCGCCCCCGGTGCCCGCAAACACAAATCTCGCCTGGGGGGACGCAGCGGCCAGTTTGTGATCAATCAGCTTTTGGTGGTCCAAGGTAAAAAGCTAGATAAGGTGATCCAGGCCGAAACGGTCCAGTCTTTTCCCAAATTGGCCGCCGATTTGATGCGGTTAACCGCCAGCCAGTACCTGGCCGAACTGGTGCTCGCCCAGGCCCTCAGTGAGCAGCCCCAAGAGCCCCTGTTCACTTTATTTGTCGAGCATTTAACCCGTTTAGAACAGGCTCCCCCAGCGGGGGTTTTACCCAGCTTATGTCAAGGCATTTTCCACTTGCTGGCGTTGGCTGGGGTGGCTCCCGAAGTGCGTCAATGTTGCTTGAGTCAGCGGGCGATCGTGCCGGATCTCAGTCAAACCGACTGGCGCGTCGGGTTTAGCGCCGCTGCTGGGGGCATTGTCAGCGCTGACCTGTTGTATCAAGTTCCGACCGCTGCTCAATCTCCCAGCCTACGAACTGCCCCAGGGCGTTACGCTGGTAAAGGCGGTTGGCCTCAGGTTAGCCAAAAAGCCACCCGGTCTGCTGGTGCTCAGGCTGCTCAAGCTGCCGAAACCACCTTGATTGCGGCAGCGGAACTCGCTCTCCTCCAGCGCCTCGGCGGTCCTGAATTGATTAGTAGCCAACCTCAGGGCGAAGCGATCGCTGCCGCTCAGGCCACGAGCCCCTTGTGGCAGCGGGTTGAGCAACTGCTACGGCATTATGCCCAGCACCATTTTGATCGCCCGATTCGGTCTGCCAACCTGATTGATACCTGTTTTGCCCTCCCTGTGATCCCTCCGGCCCCTTTTGATTAATGCTGCGCGAGTCTGAACCTGATGCCGACATCACTGAGCCCCAAGAACCCTTATCAGAACTGCCTCAAGATTCAGGGTCTACCGGCTCCGAATCCGGTTCCTTAGGCCCGGAAGCGGTTGCCGACGATGCCAACACTGGGTTCTGGCCGGTCCTACAGAACCGCAATTTTTTGGTGCTGTGGAGCGGTCAGGTTTTTCTCAGTTGGCCGATAAGGTCTACTTGGTGTTGATGGTGGCGATCATTGGCAGCCAGTTTGAGACGCCCGGTCAGAGCATTAGCGGTTGGGTCTCGGCGGTGATGGTGGCCTTTACGATCCCAGCGGTGCTATTCGGGTCGTTGGCGGGGGTGTATGTAGACCGCTGGAATAAGCAGGGGGTGATGGTCAGTACCAATCTGCTGAGGGGCGGGTTGGTGCTGGCCCTGCCGTTAATCCTGTGGTTGAGCCAAGGATGGGGGGCCATTGCCCACCTGCCCACGGGCTTTTGGCTCCTGCTGGGCATTACCTTTTTGGTCTCTACCCTGACCCAGTTCTTTGCCCCCGCTGAGCAGGCGGTGATTCCTCTGTTGGTGGAAAGTCGTCATCTACTGTCGGCGAACTCGCTATACACCACCACGATGATGGCCTCGGTGATTGTGGGCTTTGCAGTGGGAGAACCGGTCCTGGCGATCGCCGATCGCCTATTAACCCCCCTAGATGGCGGAGCCGGTTGGGGTAAAGCGATTTTAGTCGGGGCAGGTTATGGCTTGGCCGGTTTGTTGCTGCTAGCCATTCGGGTTCCAGAGCAGCCTCGGCAAATGTCTCAAACCGATAATCATCCTTGGCAAGACATTAAAGCAGGGCTGAGCTATCTGGGCAAAAATGTCCAGGTCAGAAACGCCATCTTGCAACTGGTGGTGCTGTTTTCAGTTTTGCGGCCTTGGCGGTGCTGGCAGTGCGCTTGGCAGAAGTCATGCCCGCGATCGCCGCCTCTCAGGTTTTGGCTTTTTGTTGGCGGCGGGTTGGGGTGGGTATGGCGCTGGGGGCCGCAGTGGTGGGGCAGTTTGGTCAGCAGTTTTCCCGCTTGGTGCTGAGCCTCTATGGTTCCATGGGCATGGGGCTGATGCTAGTGGCCATGGCGTTTGTCACCACCCAACTCTGGCCGACCCTGGGGTTGATTGGCGGCATCGGCATCTTTGCCGCCGCGATCGGAATTCCCATGCAGACCACCATTCAAGAGCAGACCCCACCCACCATGCGGGGCAAGGTCTTTGGTTTGCAAAATAATCTGGTCAATATTGCTCTGAGTTTGCCCCTCGTCTTGGCCAGTGTCGCTGAAACGTTTTTGGGCTACCGGTGGTCTTTGGAGGCTTGGGCGCGGTGGTGATCACCGCTGGTCTCGCCATTGCCTTTTGGTCTGGTGATTCGTAGTCTGGTGATTTGTAGGTCAAGGATGCTCAGAATACTTCTTAGCACCAGGGATTGACTGGGGCAGCCCTTGGGCAGGGCGGGAGGATTGGGAGAGCGTGTAGGCTTTGGTTTTGTCCTTGCGCCCTAGCAACTGGATTTCACCCATGGGCGTGGCAGGATAGCGATCGCGCACCTGCGCATAGGTGGTCTCACTTAACAAAATCGGATAGGGAGCCCCCTGCGGGAGGATTTTGGTACTGCTCTCTAACCGAGCCGCCACGTTCACGGTGTCTCCAAACAACGAATAGCTCAACCGTTGGCGATTGCCCACAGTCCCGACAATCACCTTGCCCGTGTGGATACCGACCCCAAACCTCACCTCTGGCAACTTCTCAGCCCGGAACTCTTGGTTCAAGGATTGCAGCCGTTCATGCATGGCTAATGCTGCCGCTACTGCCGCGATCGCATCGGCTTGCACCGCACCATTTTCGGACCGCGCTAAAGGGGCTCCAAAGGCTGCCATGATCGCATCGCCGATGTATTTATCGACCACCCCACCGTGGTCCATGATGCAGCTGGTCATCACTTCAAAATAGCGGTTCAGCCAAGGCAGCAACTTTTGGGAGGTAAGGTTTTCACTGATGGTCGTGAAGCCACGAATATCGGTGAATAGTACCGTGGCCGTCAACTCTTGGGGTTGAATCACCCCATCCTGTAGAATTTCGCCGCGATGTTGCCATAGAAAATTGGCCATCTCTGGGGATAAATTGATGGCAAAGAGAGCCATCAGGGCCTGACGTTCTCGCTGCTCAATCAGTTGGAGGCCGAGGGTACTGAGCAAAACGGTGCCAATGGGAGCGGCAATGGGTAGCCAGACTTTGCCTAAAAAGCTGCCGTAGGCAAGGGCAAACCAGAGCGGAATGACCGCTGCCAAAGCCGCAATTCGGCCTCGCATCGGCAGGGGCTTGAGCAGGGGGATACTACCGATGCCACAGGCTAACAGCAAGGCCATCACGGCCCACAACGGCGCGCGGGTGATAAAAGCGTTACCCAGCAGATTATCCACGACTGCGGCATGGAGATAGACCCCCGCCGTGGGCACCGTTGCATGGAAAGGGGTGCGGAGGGGATCGATCGCGGTGCCTGTGACGCCAACTAAAACGATCTTGTTTTGCAATGTACCGATATCAACGCGATCCTCTAGCACATCCACCAAGGACAGCACCTGTAACCCTGACCCTTGACTCGTTGCATCAATGGGTCCCGGCCAGTTCACCCACTGATCGCGACGATCAAATTGCTGTGGCTGCTCAAAGAGACGTTCCAGAAATTCATTTAAATCTGCTGAAAGCTGGGTTTCGGGGCTGAGGGTGTTTTCCAGGCTGGTGCGATAGACATCGAGCAAGGCCACGCTAAAACTGGGGAACTCGCCTTCATAGAGCCAGATGCGGCGGCTGATGCCATCACTATCGACCGTGTGTCTAACGCTGCCCAGCAAGAAGGTGCCATCAGCCCCCTGGGTCAAGCTGAGGCTATTTTGCAGGGACTGTCCCTGGCCATTATCCCCCTCGGCTAAAACCACATTGCCGCTAAAGGCAATACTGTCGGCAAAGGCGGCATCGGCGGCGGTCGCTTCAGGGAATAAAATATCAAACCCGATCGCGGCGGGCTGTACCGCTAACAATTGGTCCAGGAGTTCTGCATAGCGCTCGCGGGATAGGGGGAAGCGACCATAGCGCTTTAGACTGGCCTCGTCAATGGCGATGACAGCGATGCGATCATCCCAATTGTGATCGCTCAGCCGAGCTCGCATTTGAAAGAGCCACGTATAGGCTGAGCGCTCTAAGGGTTCCCAGGTCCCGACCGCCCATAGGGTGATCGCCACCAGAGCCGAACCGAGCCCAACCCAGAGAAGTGAGCCCGGTTTTCGGGTCGCTGGGTCAGGGAGGGGACGTTGCTGAGAGGCCATGGCAAATGGGGGGCGGCTAGTAGGGCGGTGAATGGGGGGCTTAGTCGCGATCGATATCAGCTTGCCACACCGGCACAGAATAGTCGCGCACTTCTCCTAGCGGATTACGCACGGTGAAGGTGACCGTGCGATGGCCATGGGGTAAAAGCCTGACGGTACTAAACCAACCGGAGCGGCCAATCTCGATCGCTTCACCCTCCAGTAACAGGACATTGGTAGGGTTAATTCGGCCTTGTATGTAAAGGGTGCGATCGCGGCGATGGAAATCGACTAATTCCAACAAGAGTTCTTGATCGAGGGGTATCGGTGGCGTGGGTGGCTGACCCGGCACCAGAACCGAGGCAAAGCCAGCACCGACTTGCACCGATACGTCTTGGGCGCTGACCTCAACGGCACCCTGTAACGTGCCAATCGTACTTTTGCCATCCGCCGCCACATTTACGCCAAATTCAGTGCCTCGCACTGAAGCGACACCGCTGGGGGTGTGCAGTTCTAGACGGCTATTGATGTTGGTAAAAGGCCGGGTTTGGATGCGGGCCTGCCCTTGGGTGACCGACAAAATCGTAATTTCAGATCCATCGGCCAAAGTATCTAGCCGCTGGACAGAGAAGTGAGTATTTTCAGCAACGGAGATCGTGCCAATGCCGGTGTCAATCTCTAAAACGGTGCTGGCTCGACTGCTGGTTTCGATACCGTGTCCCGGTTGACTGAGGCGATCGCCCGGTTGGGCCGACCGGACACTAGCTCCTCGATAGGTCACACTGCCCGACAATCGGCTCACTTCTAGCCAGCGATCGCGACCCGACTGGGCATCAGACGGCAACCCTACGCTCAAGCCCACCAAGGTCAGCCCTAAGCCAGCCATTAGGACGGAGCGGGCGGTTGTCGTGCGTTTCAATGGGGTAGTAGCCATTATCCATGCACATCCAGCATTTTTACGTATTATCCCTTGGTCAAGACCAGACTCCAAACCATAGCAGTGTGAGCTGGAACAATGGGTTATTCGAGCCGCAATCCTCTATCTCTGCTATGTAAAGAAATATTAACTAGAATAAGCTAAATCAATATGGACGAACGCACGGTTCGGAGGCGATATGGAACTGCATCAAATTGAGTCTAATCTCGCTAGTCCTAATCCTCAAAATCGGATGAAGGCGATGGTTGAACTCAGGAATCATGCCCCTGAGGTGGTTGTCCCTTTGCTCAAGCAGCGTATGCATGATCGAGAGTTTATTGTCCGTTCCTTTGTCGCGATGGGCTTAGGCAATAAACAAACGGAGGAAGGTTTTGCGGCGCTGCTAGATCTGATTGCGTGCGACAGCGATGCCAACGTGGTCGCAGAGGCCGCCAATTCCCTCGCCAAGTTTGGTGATGCGGCAGTCCCTCACTTGGTTCAACTGTTTGAGCGTAATTCCCATTGGCTGGTGCGGCAGAGCATCTTGGCGGCGCTAGAGGGCGTGGGACCTGAAATCCTCATGCAGCTCTGCCGTTGGGGCTGGGAAGGTGAGGATTTAGTGGTGCAGGGCAATGCGATCGCGATGCTTGGTCAACTCTGTGGCACGCCCCAAGAAACCCTGGCGCTGGCGATCCTGCTAGAAGCGGCTACTGCTGAGGCCGATATGATTCGCGCCCAAGCGGCCAGAACCCTGAAAGAATTTGATCAGCACCCGCAGGCTCAAGCCGCCCTAGCGACACTCAGACAGGACACCAACCTGCGCGTCGTCGGGGCAACCTTCGAGAGCCTCGTGTAAACCCCTTGTGGCTCATCCTCTAGGCCAGTAGAGGTAGGCTAGTAGAGGTAGGTCAGAGGGGGCTTGTGTTAATAGCGCGACCCCTTCGAATCCCCTTGAATGCTCGTTGTCCCCGGCCTTAGCCATTCATACAGCCAGCAATAATGTTGTTATCGGGATCACATCCTAGAACGCAGCCGCAGGATAATGGTAGTTATAAGCCCATATCCTATGCCACCTGAGGAGGTCGTTGTTGTGAGCGTTGATAGCCAACAGTTTCAGGATGAACTCGAAAAAGCCAGAGCCCAAGCTCGCAGCGTCTGTGCCGAAAAAGGGGAAGGATCACCCGAATGTGCAGCCGCTTGGGATGCGGTAGAAGAAATGCAGGCTGAGGTCTCCCACCAACATCAGGCCCCTAAAAAAAGTAATTTTGACCAATATGTCGAAGACAACCCCGACGCCCCCGAAGCGCGTATTTACGAAGACTAGAGTTTTAGGATTAGGGGATGGCACTCGACAATCATGCCGTCACTGCTAGGCAGCAGTAGGGGACAAGCAGGTACATAGCGTACCGCTTCACTAGGGCGCAACGCCATAGCCTTACGGCATGGCTCCGCTAGTGCGCCCCTACCCTCAGCAACTTTTGTGCCCGGTATATTTTTTGATTGCAGCTCCCTTATTTTTGATTGCAGCTCCCTTACCTACCAGCCCGCCGCTGCAATTCAACTTTTGAGAAGATTTCTTAACCGAGTTTTTCATGAATTTCACCGGATGAGAGACCTGGCAAAGCCCCGTAAACTAGCGAAATGCTCCCTGATGACAGCCGGTTGTTCACCGAGAAAATGAATCACCGCATCGACCAAGGGCACTACACCGTCACCGAGAAGTAAGCTACAGTCTAGGAGAATCTAAAGAAAACCTTAAGCGCAAGGCGTCATGAATCCATACCTATTGCGTCAGTTTTGGGGTCTGATTGAAGCCTCTCAAAAAAACCTGCTGTTGTCCTTAGATGACAGTCATTTGGTTCACTGGTTGATGGAGCGCATCACTGGAGAGCAGGAGCTAGATGCGACTGAAGTCGATCGGCTCACCCATTACGCCCGGTCCCACGTCGCCCTGATTCGAGACCTAGCCAGCGATCGCGGCTAGAGACCTGCGATGCTAGTAAGCATGAATATGTGTCAAGGCTCCAGCTACAGTCGCTGTAGCCGTAGATTCAAAATTATTTCTGCTTGGTCATTTAAGCATTTCAATGGTTTTCTTGGCCCATGCCATGGCGAACCCCTCGCAAACTGTGTCGTAGAATGCAAAAACATTTCGGAAGGCGTTGGACTGTAAATCAGTGTGAAGCATTCTGATATTTTGATCGAAAAGGCTAACTTCAGAAGTTGGTCCTGACGAATGTGTGTTTTGTGAAGCGAGTGAGGTGTGAATATGAAAAAGATCGGTCTTTTAGGGATTGCGTTGACGCTGACCCTGACAGCCTGTGGGGGTGCTGATACCACGGGTGGAAGTGCTCCTGCTGGTGATGGGGGTGAATCTACCGAAAGCGCCGCTGGCGGTAGCCGCTTGCAGACGGTCCTAGATCGCGGCCAGTTGGTCTGCGGTGTTGACGGTGGTATCCCTGGGTTTAGCTTTGTGGATGAAAGCGGTACTTATTCCGGCCTGGACGTTGATGTTTGTCGGGCAGTTGCCGCCGCCTTGTTTGATGATCCCGATGCCGTTGAGTATCGTCGTTTGGATTCCACCGAGCGCTTTACCGCCCTGGCCGGTGGCGAAGTTGATATGCTCTCTCGGAATACAACTTGGACCATTAGCCGCGACACCCAGGTGGGTCTAGAGTTTGCCCCGACCACCTTCTTTGACGGTCAGGGCATGATGGTGCGCGCCGACAGCGGCATCACTGACTTAGAAGGGTTTGCGGGTCGGGCTATTTGCGTGGAAACCGGGACCACCACCGAGCTTAACCTCACTGACCAGATGCGTAAGCTTGGGGTGGAGTTTGAGCCTGTCGTGTTTCAGGATGCTAACGCAGCTTATGCCGCCTACGATGAAGGCCGCTGTGAAGGCATGACCTCCGACAAGTCTCAGTTGGTTGCCCGTCGTAGCACCCTGCCTACTCCGGATGATCACACTGTTTTAGAAGTCACCATGTCGAAAGAGCCCCTTGGGCCAGTGACCTTGAACAACGATTCCGCTTGGTTTGACGTGGTTAAGTGGGTCACCTACGGCCTCATCCAGGCAGAAGAGTTCGGCATCACCTCTGAGAATGTGGGCGATTTCACCGGTGGCGATGACCCGAATATTGCCCGCTTCCTGGGTGAAGAAGGCACCCTGGGTACTGACATGGGTATCCCCAATGACTTTATGCTGCGGGTGGTTACCCATGTGGGTAACTATGGCGAGGTCTATGATCGCAATTTAGGGGCGGGTTCTCAGTTTGGCTTGGAGCGTGGCCAAAACGCCTCTGGACCGAGGGAGGTCTCATGTATGCGCCTCCTTTCCGCTAAGGTCTAGGCATTTGTCTTGACAAGACTAGTCTGATTCGCCCCAATGGGGCTTCGATGCAAGTCGAAGCCCCCATTGTTTTAGGGTGCCATTATTTTTGCTGGGCCATGATGGTGCTATGGAAACAATGGCATCACGGTAACTAATGAAACTTTCTTTGCTGGGCATTTTGCCTTATGGTTCTAATCAACCTAAGGGATAAGGGTTATCTCTATATTTCAGTTTCACCTGGGAGGAGGAGCCTGCTTTAGGAATGGATACCAATCCTGTCAATAGGACGGACGGTTGATGGTCAGCAATTCAGATCACGAAACTTCTTTTAGCTTAAAAGCACTTTTGCGCGACGAGCGCTTTTGGAAAATTGCCTTCCAAGTCATTACCCTACTGGTTGTGGTACTTTTGTTTGCCTTTTTTATCGGCAACCTCAACCGTAACTTAACCCGGCAAGGCAATCCTTTTGGGTTTGGCTTCTTAGTGAACCCGGCGGGTTTCAGCATTGGGGAAAGTGCGATCAAGTACCAGCCCCAGGATCCCTACTGGAAAGCGTTGATGGTGGGTCTCTCTAATACGATCACCTTGATCGTTGCTGGAATTGTTTTCACCACGATGCTAGGGGTAGCTGCGGGAATCGCTAGCTTTTCACAAAACTGGTTGCTCTACAAGCTCAGCCGCATTTATGTGGGTTTGGTGCGAAATGTTCCGCTGTTGCTCCAGCTCTTTTTCTGGTACTTCGCCGTTTATGGGGCACTTCCCCGGCCCGAAGACCAAATTCAGGCTTTGAACTGGTTCTTTTTGAATAACCGAGGTGTTTACGTCCCTTGGCCCTCGACTGCGGCGTTAGCCCTAACGGGTCTGGCCGCGATCACCATTGGCATCATCATGGCTTTCCTATTATGGAATTGGCGCACTAAGATTCGGGTGGAAACCGCTACTGGAGGGCAAGCCCAACTGTATGGCATCGCAGGCTTAGCCGTGATTGTGCTGTTGATTGTCTGCTTCGGTCTCAACTGGCAAGCCCCTCAAGGGGTAGAAGGCGGTGGGGTAACCGGGGGTTTACGCCTCTCGCGTGAATATGTCGCAGCGCTATCAGCGCTAGTGTTTTACACGTCTGCCTTTGTGGCTGAAATTGTCAGAGCAGGCATCCAGTCGGTATCAAAAGGTCAGTGGGAAGCGGCACGATCGCTGGGTATCCCAGCGGGCGCAGCGATGCAGCTTGTGGTTTTCCCCCAAGCCATGCGGGTGATTATCCCCCCCATGAATAGCGAGTACATGAACCTCACTAAGAACACCAGCTTGGCTTTTGCGGTGGCCTTTCCAGAAATGTATTCCATTGCCACCACCACCTACAACCAAACCGGTCGTCCCGTAGAGGTCTTTGTGGTCCTGATGGCCACCTATCTGCTGATGTGTCTGTTGATCACCGTCCTCATGAACCAGCTCAACCGAGCGGTGCAGTTTAAGGAGCGCTAAATCATGACCACAACGACTCCTGATTCATTTTCTTCAGCGCCTCCTGAAATCGTTAAGAAGGGCCCCGTGGCCTGGATGCACAAGAACCTGTTTAGCGGCTGGTTTAATAGCTGCTTGACGATCGTGATTGGGTTGATTTTAGGGCTAGGAGCCTATCGCATGATCACTTGGGCTTTTACCACAGCCCAGTGGATCGTGATTCCGAACAACATTGGTCTGTTCATGACCGGTACCTATCCCTCGGATCTGTACTGGCGCGTCTGGGTCATGCTTGCCGTGCTTTGTGCCCTGGGGGGACTTTCTTGGGGCATCATTGCCCGCAATCTGCCGACCCTATTCAGCCGCAATGTGCTGATTGGGATCGGAGTGGTTTGCGCCTTCTTTGTCCTGTTTCCGCCCACCCGTCCCAGCAGCCAGATTCTGCTGCCCATGGTGGCCATTGTGGCGGCTACCGCCTGGGTGGGACGGATTGCTGGTAAATCTAAGCCGGGTTTAGGGAAGTGGCTTTCTTTAGCTTGGGGCCTATCCTATCTGCTGTCCCTATGGCTCGTCGGCGGTAGCCTGGGTCTGGAAGCCGTTTCCACCAATGATTGGGGGGGGCTGGTCTTAACGCTCATTGCCGCAGTTAGCGGCATTGCCCTCTGCTTCCCTCTAGGGCTTTTGATGGCCTTGGGACGCCGCAGTGCCTTGCCTGTCGTCCGGTGGCTATCCACGGCCTACATTGAGGTGGTGCGTGGCGTACCTCTAGTGGCCTTCCTGTTTATGGGTCAGGTGATGATCCCGTTGTTTTTGCCGGAGGGGGCTCGCCCGGATCGGGTGTTGCGGGCAATTATTGCTTTGGCCCTTTTCAGTGCGGCCTATTTGGCTGAGAATGTCCGGGCGGGTTTACAAGCGATTCCCCGAGGCCAGCAGGAAGCGGCCATGTCCATGGGCATGAGTACCCCCATCACTTTAGTTCTGATTATTTTGCCCCAAGCCCTCAAGATTGCTATTCCAGCGATTGTGGGTCAGTTTATTAGCTTGTTTCAAGACACGACCTTGCTGGCGATCGTGGGCTTGGCCGAGCTTTTAGGGATTGGAGGATCAATTTTGGCGAACCCAACCTATCTGGGTCGATACGCTGAAGTGTATTTGTTCCTGGGGGTGATTTACTGGTTTTTCTGTTACGCCATGTCCCTGGGGAGCCGCAAGATTGAGGAAATGCTGAATACCGAGAACTAAACCCTGGTCACATCCAAGCCCGTAGTTTGCCCTACGGTAAAAACTCAAGTTTTCAAGTTGGATGGGGTTTAGACCTCTTGTGTAACAGTTAGCTGCTTGTTTTCAGGGGAGCTGTTTGGGGTATTGCACAATTGATCTATCCCCTATCTCTCATTTGTATCAACTATCGAACTTTACGGAGATCTCACCCATGACCCAGTCCCAAACCGAAACCGCTCCCATGGATCAGAAATTAGGTGAGCCCGTCATTATCGCTAAGGACGTAGAAAAGTGGTACGACAATGGTTTTCATGTGCTCAAGGGGGTGAGCCTGACCGTTTATCGCGGTGAAGTGGTGGTGGTGATGGGGCCATCCGGCTCCGGTAAATCCACCTTCATCCGCACCTTTAATGCCTTAGAGCCCTATCAAAAGGGCAGCATTGAGGTGGATGGCATTACCCTGGCCCACGATCTAAAAAACATTGAGGCCATTCGCCGGGAAGTGGGGATGGTGTTCCAGCAGTTCAACCTATTCCCCCACCTAACGGTGCTACAGAACATTACCCTCGCGCCGATTTGGGTGCGTCGCTGGCCTAAGGCCAAAGCCCAAGAGGTGGCGATGCAGCTCCTAGAGCGGGTCGGTATTTTAGAGCAGGCCAACAAGTTTCCGGGACAGCTTTCCGGTGGTCAGCAGCAGCGGGTGCGATCGCCCGTTCCCTAGCCATGCAACCCAAAGCCATGCTGTTTGATGAGCCCACCTCTGCCCTAGACCCTGAGATGGTGCGAGAAGTCCTGGATGTGATGCGCACTCTAGCCAGTGAGGGCATGACGATGGTTTGCGTCACCCACGAGGTCGGCTTTGCGCGAGAGGTGGCCGATCGCGTGGTGCTCATGGATGGCGGGGTTTTGGTGGAAGAGAACACCCCTGATGCCTTCTTTAACGATCCTCAGGAGGAGCGCAGCAAGAAGTTTCTCTCGCAAATTCTGTAGGGCTAACCGTTTTCCAGCTTCCTAGCGGAACGTGCCTGTGAGCGTTGACTCATCGGGTACTCAGGTTAGAGAGCACTCAGGTGATTGATGGTGCTGAGCAGTGCCTCAATCCAGGGTGCGCTGATGCTGCCTTCGGGCGCTAAAAGTACCTGGTAAGTTAAACCGCTGGTGGATAGTAGTTTGTCGTACGCTTGGGCGACCTGATGGGATGAGGCGATCGCGATTAATGGCGGCAACGCTGCTGGTTGATAAACGCTGATATCTCGAATGTCTAGGGCAAAGGCTCCGGGTTGAAAGTGGGGATTGAGCTGACCGTCATACTCAAACTTACTCAGCATGAGCTGGAATGCGCAGACTTGGGTTGCGTTCAGCGGTGGCGCATTCGCAACGGTGCGGGCTCTAAATGTGGCGATCAAGTTAGCAAAGGGGATTTCAATGGCCTGCCATTGGCCTTTTGTGGTGTCAAAAGAGCCACAGTAAGCGGCCCCATCCCAGGCGGGGCGATCGCGCAAAATCAGCTTGTACCGTTGCCCGTCTCCCCGGACCTGTAATCTCAACCCCTGCCATTCGCCCAAGTCATAGGGGGGCTCAAAGTTGCGGGTGCGAACCGACACAAATCCGCCCGAATTTTGAGTAGACACTTGGCCCGCAAACTGGGCATAGTCGTGATCTAAACGGAGACTGCTAGCACTCACGCCACCCATCACCACATCATCGACAGCGCCCCAAGCCTCAGTCAATTCAGAGGAGGCTCGCTGGAATTGAAATAATGGAACGGTCCGACGGGCAGAGGTGGCTTGCACAATCGGGATCACCGTAGCGAGATCGAGACCAGCCTCGGGAGGATGCCACCAGAGCAGCGATCGACCATTAGTCCACACTGTTTCTGGCAGCAGCGTTGATGCTCCCGAACTCAGCGTAAGACCTGAAGCGTTCAGCCCCAATGCCAGGGCTTTGGCCTGGTCTGTAGGTATCATTCCGAGCTGCCAAATATGCTGAGATCGGGTGGATGGCGAAGGCAGCGGTAAGGGTGAAGAATGGGCGAAATCCATGCCAAGCTTCTCTTGTAACCAACGAGTGTTGCCGATCAGGGGTATTTCGCCAAAAAAGCAAAAGGTTTCCAGGAGCCGCAACCAATCTCTCATCACGTCTGGGGTAGTACGGTGATTTGATGGGCTCAATGGGCTCGGATGTGACCCACCCGCTTGAACCCTTTTGCCCTGACAATACTGCTAAAGACAGACCAAACGGGCACCCTTATATTAGGCCAGCGTGCTTTACCTGAGCTTAATACGCATCAGCCAGTCGATTAAGCCTGGATGAAGCGTCCGGACTAACATTACGCGAGTTGGAAGGGTAGCTCTATGGATTGACCTGAATGGGGTTTCTAGAGATCTGTCAATGAGATCTTATATGCCCCCAATTAGATCGAGCTTCCCCTGCGATGTGGGTGGGCTACACCGCCTGCCACAGATAAGCCGCAGTTGTTCTCCATTCTTTAACCTATACCTTAGCCCTTAGTCTGGCTGACCCTTAGCGTTTATGCGGATTCTGATCTACTCCTACAACTACTATCCCGAACCCATCGGTATTGCTCCCCTGATGACGGAACTGGCAGAGGGACTGGTCCAACGGGGACATCATGTACGGGTGGTGACGGCCATGCCCAATTACCCAGAACGCAAAATCTATCCTGACTATCGGGGACGGATGTACACCGCAGAAAAGCGTAACGGCGTTCATATTCAGCGTTGCTATGTTTGGATTCGCCCTAATCCGGGTCTAGCCGCTCGGGTCCTGCTCGATGGCAGCTTTGTGGTACTGAGCTTTATTCAAGCCCTGCGGGGCTGGCGGCCTGACCTCATCCTTTACACCAGCCCTTCCTTACCAGCAGCGGTGCCTGTCGCCTTGCTCAAACTGCTTTACCGTTGCCCCACCGTCCTCAATCTGCAAGACATTTTGCCTGAGGCTGCTGTCCAAACCGGGCTGATCACGAATCCGGTGGCGATTCGTGTCTTCGAAGCCTTAGAAGCCTTTTGCTATGGCAGCGCCAGCCACATTAGTGTGATTGCCGAAGGATTCCGGCAAAACCTTCTGGGCAAAAAGGTTAAGAATCAGAAAATATCGATCATCTCCAATTGGGTCGATGTGAATTTCATTCGTCCGCTTCCGAAGTACGACAATGCGTTTCGCCAGCGCCATGGCTTAGGGGAAAAGTTTGTGGTGCTCTACTCGGGCAATATTGCTCGGACCCAGGGGATTAGCACGATTATTCGAGCCGCCTACAAACTCAAATCGGTGCCTGAAATCGCCTTTGTGATTGTCGGTGAGCAAAGTCAACTGGCTGATCTAGAAAAGTTACGCCAAGAAATGGACGCCAATAATGTGCTGCTGCTCCCCTTTGCCCCTCGAGCCGAATTGCCTGAAATGCTGGCTGCGGCTGATGTCGGCCTAATTATGCAGAAGCGTAACGTGGTTGGCTTTAATATGCCTTCTAAAACCCAGGTTCTGTTGGCCAGTGGTCGTGCCATTATTGCCTCAGTTCCGGCTGAAGGCACTGCTGCTCAAGCTGTACGTGCCAGCGGAGGTGGTGTGGTGGTGGAACCGGAGCGTCCTGTTGCTCTAGCTGATGCCATTTTTGACCTCTATAACCATCCTGAAAAAGTGCAGATGTTGGGTCAACAAGGACGGCAACATGCCCTCGAACACTACTCCTTCGAACAGGCGCTCAACCGTTATGAAAAATTGTTTGGCCAGATGACTACAGTCCCTAAGGCGACGGCAACGGTTTTCTAGGATTGTCTCCGGGCTTCAGGACGTGATTTTGCCCGCGTGAAACTTCTGTTTGCTAAAGCTTCACGCCCAAAAAATGATGACTGATCAGTTTGGCCTCGCCGAATAGGTGCCTGTTATCCCAGACCAAGTTTTTGACATTACTCGATCCCCAAAAGAGTGTTAAGGGTGGCCTGATTCGTTCAGATGAGCGTCACAATAGCGCTAACCCTGCTTGGATGAGCACTGAGTGCTGATAATGGCGTTGTCAGGTTTTCTAAGAGTGGGACGGTACTTGCAAACGAACGGGTGGACTTCACTATGCGACCGATTCGCACCTTTAATGTGGTTCCTTCTTTGCCGTCTCGCCTGGAGGCGCTTCGCACCCTTGCCTACAACTTGCAGTGGGACTGGGATGTCGAAACGATTGATTTATTCCAGCGGCTTGATCCAGATTTATGGGAATCGAGTCGCTATAACCCAGTGCTGATGCTGGGCACCATCAGCCAACAGCGTTTACAAGAGGTTGCTGAAGATGATGGGTTTATCGCCCAAATGGATCGAGCCCTACAGCGCATGGAAGATTATTTGCATGAACGGGCCTGGTATCGCAAGAATCGCCCCCCAAGTTCTGCTGACGAATGTTATGCCTACTTCTCGATGGAGTTTGGCCTGACCTCTTGTATGCCGGTCTATTCAGGAGGGTTGGGGGTTTTAGCGGGTGACCATCTGAAATCAGCCAGTGACCTGGGTTTGCCGTTAGTGGGTGTGGGCCTTTTGTACCAAGAGGGCTATTTTGCCCAATACCTCAACGCCGATGGTTGGCAGCAAGAGCGCTATCCCATCAATGATTTTTACAACATGCCCTTGCATCTAGAGCGGGGAGTGGATGGCGCAGAAATTCGGGTGGCAGTGGATTATCCAGATCGCACCGTTTATGCCCGAATTTGGCGGGTACAGGTCGGGACGGTACCGCTGTACCTATTGGATACCAATATTGAGCCCAACCGGGAATACGATCAGGATATCTGCGATCGCCTCTACGGTGGCGATATTGACATGCGGATCCACCAAGAGATCATGCTGGGCATTGGTGGGGTGCGAATGCTCAAAGCCCTGGGGCTGAAGCCCAGCGTGTATCACATGAATGAGGGGCACTCCGCCTTCTTAGCGCTAGAGCGGATTCGCCTGTTCATGGTTAACGAGGGGTTGAGCTATACCGAGGCGCTGCAAGTTGCCACAGCCAGCCAGGTCTTTACCACCCATACCCCCGTCCCGGCTGGGATTGATCTGTTTGGGGCAGACAAGGTGACCTATTATCTAGGCCATTATGCCCGTCACTTTGGCCTCTCTGATGATGAGTTTCTCGCCATGGGGCGGGAGCATACTGGGGATTTATCCACCCCCTTTAGCATGGCGGTGTTGGCGATTAAAACGGCGACCTTTGTGAATGGCGTCAGCCAGCTCCACGGGGCTGTTTCTCGGGACATGTTTGGCGGCCTCTGGAAAGCCCTGCCCAAGGATGAGGTCCCCGTTAATGCCATTACCAATGGGGTGCATGCCCGCAGTTGCGTCGCGAAGTCTACCCAAGCCCTTTATGATCGCTACCTTGGTCCAAAATGGTCTGAGGTGGGTTCTCAGGATCCCCTATGGGAGCGGGTTGAGGCGATTCCGGGGGAAGAACTGTGGCGTAACCATGAGTTGTGCCGTTCTCAAATGGTGATGTATGTGCGGGAGCGGCTCCAGCGTAATCTGCGCGATCGCGGTGCTGCCGCCCATGAATTTGTTGAGGCCCAAGAAGTTCTCGATCCATCGGTCCTGACCATTGGCTTTGCCCGTCGGTTTGCAACCTATAAGCGCGCCACTCTGTTTTTACGGGATGTCGAGCGGATTCGTAAGCTGATTACGGGGGGTGCCCAAGGGCGGCGCGTACAGTTTGTGATTGCGGGCAAGGCTCACCCCAAAGATATGCCGGGTAAGGAACTCATCCGCAAGATCATTCATTTTACCCGCGAAGAAGGGCTGGATGGCTCCATTGTGTTTGTGCCCAACTACGATATTCACCTATCGCGGGCGATGGTGGCCGGTTGTGACGTGTGGCTCAACACCCCCCGCCGTCCTCGGGAAGCTTCCGGCACCAGCGGTATGAAAGCGGCGATGAATGGTCTTCCCAACCTCAGTGTGTTAGATGGCTGGTGGGACGAGGCGGATTATGTCAGTACGGGCTGGTCGATTGGCTCAGGGGAAGATTACGACGATCCTGAGTATCAGGATGCTATTGAGGCGGCAGCCCTCTATGAGATCCTGGAGCAAGAGCTGGTCCCCTTGTTTTACAACCGGGACGAAAATGGGGTGCCGCGAGGGTGGATCAACAAAATGAAGGCAGCAATCCACCTGAATACGCCTCGCTTTAACACGGCCCGGATGGTCAAAGACTATGCCCGCCGCGCCTACTTTATGGCCAGCGATCGCCTCCACAAGCTGTCTCAGGATCACTTTACCCCAGCCAAAACCCTGACCCACTGGCAAACTCACCTGCTAGAGCATTGGTATGAAATGCGAATCGATGAGGTGCGTATTTCGGCCACGGATGAGCTACAGGTCAATCAACCCTTCCAGGTTAATGCCAGTATCGATCTGGGGGCACTCAGCCCTGGGGATGTACAAGTGGAGCTTTATGAGGGCGTTGTCGCGGTGAATGGTGATATGCAAAGTGGTACCGCCATCACCATGAATTATCAGGGTAAGGACGAGCAGGATCGAGCCGATTACTCGGTGGCCATGACCTATACCCACAGTGGTTTGCAGGGCCTATCTTTGCGCATTCTGCCAAAACATGAATACCTCAACAGTGCCCTCGATCTGAGGCTAGTGCTGTGGGCGCAGCCCGATCAAGTGACGGTCAAGATCGGCTCTGAAATCCCCGAGGCCCCACCAGCCTTGGGAACAGCAGCCTTGGCCTAGCCGGATAGCATCAGTTTCCACACGATTGCGGGGGCAGGGGGGCATCAGGGCAAGGGGGCTAATGCTGGTCCATAGGGTGCGGCTCCAATAGCCTTCTGGGATCAAAATACCGCCGTAAAGCGCAACTCGAAAATCGGCCATCACATAGGCCCAAGCCTGCCCTAGGCAAGCCTCTGCGAGACTGTAAACCGGTCTAGTTAAGCGTTGATATTCATTTTGACTCGCGGGTTGGGCTGGGTCATAGCCTTCAAACTGATCAATTATGCTTAAATCAGTGTCTGGCAAGAGTTTCAGCAAAGATCCCTGCACCCAGTTCTCCCCCTGGGTCAGGGCAGGGTAGCCTTGGGGCAAATGGTAGAGACAGCCCTGAACTTGAGCTGGGATTGCTTGTTGGACGTAGGGCTGACAATATTTCTGGTAGTAAGCTTCACCGGGTTTTAAAGTGCCGTAGACAAAGACGGCATTAATTTCAACCATAGCCCTGAAGAAAATTTCTCTAAACCAAGCCCACGTTGAGAACTGTAGTTTTTCTCTCTCCCCTCTCCCGCTCTGGGCTACCGTCTATACACATCTCATGAACTTGTTTGAAAGGCTGCGTTGGCCTCCCTTTGTCCCCCCAATTCTGGGGGGATACCGGATCTCACAGTCCCCCAGAATATAGCCCAAGGGCATACTCTGCGAGAAGCAAGCTACAAGAAAGGGGGATGTAGGGGGCTAGATCCCTTAGAACAGCCAACCAGAGACTTATGTATAAGCAGTAGCCCGCTCTGGGAGAGGCGATGTCCTGAGCTTGTCGAAGGAGGCTGGGGGTGAGAGGAACTCCGGGTTTCAAGGCAAACGAGGTTTATCATCTGCTGTTGAGAGGCGTCAGGGGACAAAAGCGTAGGTAGGACCTGGCATATCCGTGATCTTCGCCGCTGCGATTAGCAAGCCTGGATGGGGATGTACCGCTACCCGTTAGTCAAAGTCAGCTTCCGTGAGGGGGGCGGCGATCAGCGGTGCCGCTGCTTGGGTGGGCCTGACTGCTTCTGGGTGAGGCTGTAGCTCAGCCATGGGCAACGCTTGGGCGACTTCTGCTACAGCAGCTTCTGGTAAAGACACCAGCTCCTTTTCCTTCTCTTCCAGCTTCAGGGGTAACCGGACTGGTTGATCCGTGGTCATTTCGACCATGGGCAGAGACCGCTCTAAATCATCTAAAGGCCGAGGAATGATCATGACGGCATGGAGTTCACCGATGCGCTCCGCCTCATGCATACCAGAGTCGATGGCGATCGCCACATTGGGCAAAGAGCCCCGAATAATCACCGTACAGAGCCCCGAGCCAATGGTTTGATGGGCCACCACCTGAATATCGGCGGATTTGGTCATGGCATCGGCGGCCCCGACCATGGCTGGAAAGCCTCGGGTTTCCAGCAGACCAATGGCTTGGTTCCCCATGTGACCCCGGCCCATTTTCTCTAGCTCGTCTAAATGCAGGCAAATGGGGAGCACCGCTTCTAGGTTGGGCAAGGGGCGAGAAATCAGCGTTGAGGTAATGTATTGCCCAAATTGTTTGGCGGTTTGAACCCCCGCTTCTACGGCCATTCTGACATCAGCGATGCCGCCCCGGACGATAGCCGTACATTGGCCAGAGCCGGTTTTCTCATAGCCAATCAGCATGACATCAGCGGACTTAATCATGGCGTCAGCGGTACCGACGACTGCCGGGAAGCTCTCGGTTGAGACGAGCCCGAGAGCGGCCCCCTGTAGCTTGGCAGCCCAACGGGAAGCATGGGGGGACGCGTTTTCTGGATTTGGGGAGAGATTCAGGTTTGCCGCCATGACGGGCCTCTATTGGGACAACCAAGGTCCCTCCATTCTATGAACTATTCTCGGAATTAGCGGTCGATAACGGTTGACGATGGGGAAATAGCGTTTGAATTAATCCAGTAATCTGTTCTCGACCGTAAACGGTACCTGCTCCCGAGAGCGAATTTGAGTCTGGGGGGGCTTCGCACCATTGGTCTCGGGGCCAGCGACAGGCGGTTGAGATTGACTGGCGGTGGAGCCGTTCTGTGCTGCTGGGCTATTCACTTTAGGGCCAGGGTCTGGGGAAGCAGTTGAGGCCCGACTCTGATCGCCGAGCAGCGATCGCGGGGGTAAAACCTCAGAGGCACCCATCGCCGGATTCACCAGGTACTTTCAGCACCGACACAGGTGTATGCGCCAATCACCCCACGACCGATCACTAAAACCCCAGCCCCCCAGGCTAACTCCCTCCTCTCAGGGTTAAAGTCCCCTGTTGGGCTTGGACAATCACGCCAGCGCCAAGGCAGGTGCGTGCGCTAATCACCAAACAACTACCGGGGAGGGCCTTAAGAACAACGCCGGGGGCGATCGCCACATCAGGGGCGATGGTTACCGCTCCTGCGACATAAAACGCCGCCGCATCTAGCGCTGTAACCGCTTGAGACATGCCCTCGGGATTGAGATAAAACAGCAGCAGAGTCGAAGATACATCCTACGGTTTCTGAATGGTCGTCTCCAGCACCCGCCGCTTTGCCTTGGGGTCAACACCAATTAATCGGACATACTCGCCGCTGTGACCATGCAGACTCGCTTCTAAGGCAGAGAGCACCTCAGCAGCGCCTCGACCCTCCAAATGCCGCCATTTTGCCAAGCTCCACTGCGATAGCGACGAACATCGGCATGTTCTAGGCTCAGGCGATACCCCTGATTGACCAATTGTCGGACCTGCTGGACGAGATCATTGGCTAAAGGTCCTGGGCTAGCAGTTCCGTTGTGGTGGGCACTATGACCATTGTTGATGGGTGCCGGAGAGGCAGCGCTATGGCCGCTGACGGCAGGACTTTGGCCGGGGCGCTGAACCATGATCGGAGCTAGCCGCTTCTTGGCCTTGGTGTCAATCCCAAAAATACGAATATACTCATCCCCATAGGATCGCAAGCTGTTTTCCACCGCCGCTATCACCCCAGCTTCATGGGTGGCTTCGACGGGAATGGTTTGCCAGACATTACTCTTGAAGCGACGGGTATCGGCATGTTCCATGCCGATGCGGTAGCCCTGAGCCAGTAATTGGCGGACTTGCTGGCTGACCGATGCTGATGCTGCCCCACTCGCAGCGCCAGAGGTCCCATTTGGGCTGTAGCTCGCCGTGGCAGCACCGCCATGGCCATTCCCTTCAACTGGTCGTCCATCTGGACGCTGGATGGTGACTTCTGTAACGCGACGTTTTGCGACTGGGTCAATCCCAATCATCCTGACGTAGTCGTTACCATGCTCGGCCATGCAAGCCTGTACAGCAGCCAGCACCTCAGATTCGCGAGTCGATTGGACTGGGGAGCAGGTTTGCCAGATATTGATGCGGAAGCGACGGGGATCGGCGTATTCAGTCCCAATCCGATAACCCTGATTGAGCAACTGCCGAATCTGCTGGACCAGATTGCCAGACAGTGCCCCGTTGCTAGGCTGATGAGAACTGTAGCTGCTAGGACTGGCAGCAGCGGCAGTTTTTGAGACCGACACCGGCTTACCATCAGGGCGCTGGATGGTGAGCGTCGCCAACCGCTGCTTAGCTGAATTAATCCCAAACATCCGCACATATTCCCCGGCGTGCTCCGCTAGGCAGTTTTCCAAGGCAGAGAAGATGTCACCCTCACGGGTAGACTGAATCGGGGCGCAGGATTGCCAGATGTTAACGCGATAGTGGCGGGGATCAGTGTGCTCGGTGCCGATGCGGTATCCCTGACTCAGGAGTTGCCGTACCTGTTGCACAATATCTGGGCTTAATCGTTGAGGTTGCATGGTCTTTAGTCCGTTGTCATCACTATTCAAGGCCGAGGTCGCGTAATCGCCATAAGAGACTGGGGTCGTGGTGCGATCGCCAGCATTTCGAATCGGGGTAATACAAGCGGTATCCCCTGCACAGACGTAGCCAACGCGCAGGGCTTCATTGGCATTGATCACATCCTGCACAAAGGCCACATCATCAGGTTCAACATCTGACAGGGAATCAGCCTGTTTCTGATGGGTAATCACGGCTCCGGACGGCACAAACTTACCCGGTGGGATTTCCACATCTTGAACCAGGGCATGCATCATCACCACCACCCCTGCGCCTAAGCGGGCGTTGAAAATCGTGGAGCGGAAACCGATAAAGCAGTCATTGCCCACATAGGCCGGTCCATGGATGAGCGACTTGTGGGTTAAACAAACCCGCTCACCCACCCAAACTGAGTAGGGCTGCTGGTCATCCCCCAATACGCGCCCATGTTCCAAGCCATGCAAAACGACTCCGTCTTGCACGTTGGTATCCTTACCGACCCGAAAGGGCGTACCTTCATCGGCCCGCATAGATACCCCAGGAGCCACGAGCACGTTCTCACCAATCCGGACATCCCCAATCAGTTGAGAAAAGGTATGCACGTAAGCTGATGGGTCAATCGTGGGCTCTGCCAAGTCCTGAGACCAGGGCGTAGGCGGAGCCGCTTCTCTGCGGATCCCCATTTACCCAACACCTCCGCAAAATTATCAATGAAAGCAGTTGCCAGCCACCCAGACCGCTGAAGACGTGCCAGAAGCAATTTAGCTAAAGTCTTCGCGTTTGCTGTAAAGGGCTCCAGAGGCAAGAGAAACTGTATCGACAATGGCGACCACCGTGGCATCCACGGGGCGATTGACGTATCCCTCATGCTGGCGGGCACCACTACCCCGGCTGATGAGCACCCACTCATTTACCCCAGCGCCCACTACGTCGGCGGCGACTTCATAGTCAGGGAGGGGTTCTCCAGTGTCGCTTAAGAGCTGCACTAGGAGAAATTTCACCCCCCTTAGACTGGGTTCCTTGCAAGTACTCACAACCGTGCCACGAACTTTGGCAAGTAGCATCAGCAGGGCTTACCGGCCATAGGGCCGGATACCAGATACGCTTTCACGGAACTGTTCGACGGCTTCGGTGTAGCGAATCGGCAGCACAAATTCCAAGTTCTCGTGGGGACGGGCAATGATATGGGTCGAGAGGACTTGACCCCCGTTGACCCGCTTGACGTTCTCAACCCCTGCCGAGACTGAAGCCTGAACCTCGGACACGTCACCGCGAACAATGACTGTGACCCGACCACTACCAATTTTTTCATAGCCTACAAGGGTGACTCGGGCCGCTTTGACCATCGCGTCAGCCGCCTCAACCACTGCTGGAAAACCCAACGTTTCAATCATTCCAACCGCAATGGACATGATGATTCAATCCTTTCTGTAACGACTCAATATTTCTAACTTTCAGCGTCTGGCACAGTTTAGAAGCGCAAGCAGCCACGCACTCCAGATCACTACCCTGCCTGAGCGACCAGCCCCTTGAATAACCTTGGCCATCAATGCCGGATTGAGCAAGAGGGCGGGTTGAGCAACTGGTACACAACCTTAGGCTCTCAGCCGATTAACCGCTGTAAGGGTTGACCTAGGTGCGAAACTGCTCAACTGCCTCGGTGTAGCGAATGGGGAGGACAAATTCTAAGTTTTCATGGGGGCGAGCAATGATGTGAGTGGAAAGCACTTCACCCCCATTTACGCGCTTGGCGCATTCAACGCCTGCCGACACAGAGGCTTGAACCTCAGACACGTCTCCTCGAACAATGACCGTCACCCGGCCACTACCAATTTTCTCATAGCCCACCAGAGTGACGCGAGCAGCTTTAACCATCGCATCAGCTGCCTCTACCACCGCCGGAAACCCCTTGGTCTCAATCATTCCAACCGCGATTGGCATTGTCGTAATCTCCCTCTAATAACAACGGCACTCATTCCCTGCACAGAAGCGCCAAGACTTGTCAGGTCCTCTCAACAAAAGAAGACCCGCTAGGGTGCTTGGAATTTCTATTAGCAATGGCAGGGGGTAATCAGACCAAAACTCCTATGTCATTTAACAATAGGAGGGCGGTGACGCCTTGGCAATATAAGCTTCAATGATTGTCTCTAATATTAAATATTATTAAAACTAATGTAAAAAAATTATTAATTGTATCGAGAAGCTTTGGGGTCCATGATTGGCAGGGGTTGAAGCCGCTAAGGAAGTCAGTTGTCGGCGCTTCATTGAGCAGCAGGATGGCGTTGGGGGGCGAGTTGGCGCGGATTGTCTAGGTATGGCGGAGCAATCAGGTAAGATCTGTGAACGCGTTAAGGCACTTAAACCCTTATTTAATTTGCCTTGTGGTTGCAGTGAAGAGGTCAGGGAAATTGTCACCGTTGAGGTGTGCTCCCTGTTTCTGCGATGCCGGTATTGCTGATGACTTGAACACTGCGGTTTGGCGGTTACCTGAATGCAAGTTTAGGGGCATAGGTGACCATTGGTTGAATGGATCTCTCTAAATGGTTGGTGATGACGCAGTTGTGGCTGGAAACATGCTGGCTGATACCCGTTTACGGACTGTTGGGGGCGATCGCTTCATTGCCTTGGTCAGTCGGGTTAATTCGCCGTACTGGACCGCGTCCAGCGGTATACATCAATATTTTTATGACCCTCGTGGCTTTGGTCCATGGCGGGCTGATTTTTCGAGGGATTTGGAACCAAGGCGGCCATGAAATTGCGATCACCTGGTTTCAAGCCGCTGACTTAAAGCTAATCCTGACCTTTGATTTGTCGGTCATCAATCTCGGCGCAGTGGAGCTGATTGCTGGCCTCAGCCTTCTGGCTCAATTGTTTGCCTTGGGCTATCTGGAAAAGGATTGGTCCTTGGCTCGCTTTTTCTCGATGATGGGCTTCTTCGAAGCGGCCATGAGTGGCGTGATTATGAGCAGTTCTCTGTTCTTCACCTACGCCCTGCTGGAAATGTTAACGCTGTCTACCTACCTGTTGGTGGGCTTTTGGTATGCCCAGCCTTTGGTGGTGACTGCGGCTCGGGACGCTTTTTTGACGAAGCGCATTGGCGATGCCCTGCTGCTGATGGGGGTCGTGGCCTTATCGGCTTTAGCCGGCAGTTTGAACTTTAACGACCTATATGAATGGGTCAAGACGGAAGATCTATCCCCTTGGCTCGCAACCTTACTCGGGCTGGCTTTGATTGCTGGCCCGATTGGTAAATGCGCTCAGTTTCCCCTGCATCTCTGGCTAGATGAAGCCATGGAAGGCCCCAACCCCGCTTCAATTCTCAGGAATTCGGTGGTGGTGACCTGCGGGGCCTATGTACTGATTCGCTTGCAGCCGATTGTGGTCTTGTCCCCGATCGCCCTTGGTACTCTCGTGGTGGTGGGCAGTATTACGGCGGTGGGAGCCTCTCTGGTTGCCTTAGCCCAGATTGATCTGAAGCGAACCCTCTCCTATTCCACCAGTGCTTACTTAGGGCTGGTGTTTATTGCCGTAGGGACAGAGTGGCCGGGGGTAGCGCTGATGATTTTGCTCACCCATGCCGTCACCAAAGCCCTGCTCTTTATGGGGGTGGGGGCGATTATTTTGACGACGAGCTGCCAAAATGTGACCGAGCTAGGGGGCTTAGGGCGGAAGATGCCTGCCACCACCCTGGCCTATGGGGTCGGAGCCCTGGGCATGGTGGGCCTGTTGCCTCTGGGATGTTTCTGGGGATATCGGCTGGGGATTGATTTTCTCTGGAGCGAGCATCCTGAATTGGTGGCGATTTTCCTGCTGGTCAATCTGCTGACGGCGCTGAATTTGACGCGGGTTTTCCGGCTAGTCTTTTTGGGTGAGGCTCAGCCCAAAACCCGCCGTGCCCCCGAAGTGGCTTGGCCCATGGCGTTACCGATGGTGACCCTGACGGTCTTTACACTGCTGGTGCCCTTGGTCATGCAGAAGCTTTATTTATTGCCCCCTTGGGCTTACGTCAATCAACCGGCCTTGGTGATGTTGATCTTGTCTGGGGGGCTCGGGGTTGGTATCGGTGCCACCGTGCCTCTAAGCAAAGTGTTGATTCGGTCGATGAGTCGCCCGGTCCGGCTGTTGCAAGATTTATTGGCCTATGACTTCTACACCGAACGCTTGTATCGGGTCACGGTGGTGGGGCTGGTGCGAGCCCTCGCGATCGCCAGCGACTGGTGCGATCGCTACATCGTCGATGGTCTAGTGAACTCGGTCGGATTTGCCTCCCTGCTGGGGGGCGAGAGCCTGAAGTACAGCATTTCGGGACAATCCCAGGGCTACCTGTTCACCATTGTGGCGGGGGTAAGTCTGTTGGGCCTGTTGATGACATGGACAATGTGGTAGGACATGCTGAGTGCGCTGATTTTCATTCCGTTATTGGGTGCCCTAATTCTCAGTCTTTGGCCAGAGCGTGGGCCAGAAAGTCAGCAAGCGGTACAAATGCGACAGTTTGCTGCTGTGATCCAGGGGATATCACTGGCCTGGGTCGTGGTTTTAGGGTGTCAATTTGACATCCAGATGCCAGGGATGCAGTTTGTGGAATCCTTGGCTTGGGTCGAATCGCTGGGGTTAACCTACCAACTGGGGGTTGATGGCTTAGCGCTGCCGCTGATCTTTATCAATAGTCTGCTGGGCCTGATTGCAGTCTGGGCCAGCCCCGCTACGATGCAGCGACCGCGCCTCTATTTTTCACTGTTGCTGATTATCGGTAGCGCGGTAGCGGGAGCCTTTGTGGCTCAGAACCTGCTGCTGTTCTTCATTTTCTATGAGCTAGAGCTGATTCCCCTTTACCTGCTGATTGCGATTTGGGGCGGGGCACGACGGGCCTATGCGGCGACCAAGTTTCTGATTTACACAGCGGTCTCTGGGATTTTGATCCTGGGGGGATTTCTAGGGGTGGTTTGGCTGGGGGGCGGCAGCTCCTTTGACTATGATCCGACCTTGGCCGCATCGATTGGGATGGTGCCCCAGTTGTTTTTGCTTGGGGCGATGTTGGTGGGATTTGGGATCAAAATTCCCCTCTTCCCCTTCCATACTTGGTTGCCGGATGCCCACGTGGAAGCTTCGACGCCGGTATCGGTGCTGTTGGCGGGGGTGCTCTTGAAGCTGGGCACCTACGGCTTAGTGCGGTTTGGCCTGCAACTGTTCCCAGATGCCTGGACGGTACTCAGCCCCTGGCTGGCGGGATGGGCCGTGGTCAGCGTGCTGTACGGGTCATTGGCGCGATCGCCCAAACCGACATGAAAAAAATGGTGGCCTACAGCTCCATTGGCCACATGGGCTACATTCTGTTGGCTGCCGCTGCGGCGACGCCCCTCAGCGTCTTAGGGACGGTGATGCAGATGGTCAGCCACGGTTTGATCTCTGGTCTGCTCTTTCTGCTGGTGGGGTTGGTTTATAACAAAACCGGGACCCGTGATCTGACGGTGCTGCGGGGGCTACTGAACCCAGAGCGGGGGCTGCCGATTGTGGGTGCCCTGATGATTTTGGGGGTGATGGCCAGCGGTGGCCTCCCCGGCATGGTGGGCTTTATCTCGGAGTTTGTCCTGTTCCGGGGCAGCATTGTGGTCTTCCCGGTGCAAACCCTGCTGTCTTTAATCGGTACGGCGTTAACAGCGGTTTACTTCCTCTTGCTGGTGAATCGCGTTTTCTTTGGGCGCTTGGCTATCTGTCCCCCGACCGATGCGGTCACCCTAGATATTATTTTGCCCCCCGTGACTTGGGCTGAGCGGTGGCCCCCCATAGTGTTGGCGGTGGTGATTGTCGCTCTAGGGGTTCAACCCCATTGGCTCAGTCGCTGGAGTGAAACGGCCTCCTTGGCTTGGCGATCGCCGGTTGCGACGGTGGCTCAGGTCACGCCAGTCAGATCAGTTTCTCCTCTCGTCTCGTCTCCTTCTCTGTAAAGCGTTGTTGACCTGCCCCATGACTAATACCTTATTGAAGCCTGCCGCCGCCCACCCTCTCCAAGACCATATCGATCGCTTGTTGCAGGGGGAAGCGCTGCTGCCAGACTCAGAGATTAATTTACTAGAGGTGGTTGGCATCCTGAAGAGCTATGGGGTGGTGTTGGATGCCTACGCGGTCAATCTCAAGTACATGGCTACGGATCAATTTCTCGTCCTGTTCCCGTTTTTCAAATATTTCAACGGGGAGATTACCCCAGCGAAACTGCTGCGCCACTGGTGGCACGATCGCATCAATTACGAATATGCCGAGTACTGTATGCGAGCGATGCTGTGGCATGGGGGCGGGGCTTAGATACCTACTTGGATAGTCCAGAATTTTGCGGGTTTGTGAGGCCGCAATTCAGGCGAAAATCCGACGCAACCCCATCCTGCAAGGGCTGCACCGTCTGTTCCCCGATTTCTTGCCTGAGCAGGTGCGCCAATCGGCTTACATCAGGGGCCTGGGGCAGTTTTGGACGATTATGAGCGAGATGTTTCTGACCCTGTCGGATCGCTATGATGCGGGTGACATCTCCTCGATCCCAGCGGTGGTGGACCATGTGAAGGCGGGTTTAGTGGCAGCGGCGAATGTGCCGATCACCTTTGCCGTCACTATTAATGACGACCAGTACGACTTGATTCCCGAATCAGCCGGACTGACCTTCTTGGCTGATACGGCCATTCCCTATGTAGAAGCGGTGTTCTTCCGGGGTACGCCGTTTTTAGGCACGGTCTCCTACAATGCCCAGGCCCAGCAAATCCCGGTGGAGCAAGGCTTGTTTGCCTATGGGGCGCTTTATGCTGATCCGGTGCCGATCGGCGGTAGCGGCATTCCGCCCACCCTGCTGATGCAGGACATGCGCCACTACTTGCCCCCTTATCTCCGGGACTATTATCGCCAGGGCCTGCGGGGAGAAGATGATATTCGGGTGCAGATTTGCCAGAGCTTTCAAAAGTCGATGTTTTGTGTCACCTCGGCAGCCTTACAAGGGTTACTCCCCCATAGCCCAAATACGTTAGTGCCGGAGGAGCAAGCCGCTAATCAAGCCTTTTTGGCCGATTGGATGGATCGGCTGATGTCCTCGCGGCTAGCCGTGGTGCAATTACCAGGGCGTTAGTTAAGCCTCCACGGTGACACCGCGCCAGAAGGCAATGTAGCCTTTGATGTTGCTGGCCGCAGGTTTAGGGTCGGCATAATACCAAGCCGCATCGGGATTGGTCTCGCCATTCACCTCTAGGGTGTAATAGCTGGCAGTGCCTTCCAGGGGCAGCCGGTTTGTTTGCTGCTGGCTTTGAAGTATTCGGTTTTGATTGCATCGGGGGGGAAATATTGATTGCCTTCAACGACTTCGCAGCGATCGCTTTCAGCAATCACCACGCCATTCCAGGTTGCCTTAGCCATGATTTTCTCCTAACGGTGAGGGGCAGTTGATTGTTTGCCCCAGCAGGGCAGTTTCCATTGTGTCCTGTGGTCGGATGACGATCAATGGTGAAGGGCTAGGGTGAGGGCAAGCTGCGGTAGGATTGACCGCAGTGGTCGTTGTGGAAAAGACCTGCCATGAGCCAGTTTGCCCCCTCTGCTATTAAAACCCTGACCCAACGCGATCTGGCGCGATCGCGACGTTGCGGAGCTATTCCCAAATTTCCAAAGCCTTTACCCGAAGCTACTCTGGCCCTTGGGCCTGAGCGGACGGCGCTACGGTGATCGCCCCGCCATGGTCGATACCCACACCCCGCCCACCGCCACCCTGACTTACCGTCAGCTCTGGCAAAGGATTCAGGGGTTTGCGGCAGGGCTACAGGCCCTTGGGGTTGCCCCCCGAAGTACCGTGGCGTTATTTGCCGACAATAGCCACCGCTGGTTGATTGCCGACCAAGGGATCATGACCGCTGGCTGCGCCAACGCCGTGCGCAGTTCCCAAGCCGACCCCGAAGAACTGCGCTACATTGCCGAGCACAGCGACAGCTCCGTGTTAGTGGCCCACGATCTGAAGCTGTGGCAGCGGTTGCAGGAGGCCGTGACTCACCTGCCGATTACATTGGTCGTCTTGCTCTCGGATGAGGCAGTGCCTGGAGACGCCCCCGTCAAGATGCTCAATTTTTCGCAACTGCTTGAACTGGGAAAACGGTCACGCTACAGCCGGTCGCGCAAAAAGCAGACGATTTGGCCACGCTCATCTATACCTCTGGGACCACGGGCAAACCCAAGGGGGTGATCATTACCCACGCCAACCTGCTGCATCAAATCCAGACCTTAGGGGCGGTGGTGCAACCGGCGGTGGGCGATCGCGTACTGGGCCTCTTGCCCACCTGGCACACCTTTGGCCGTACCGCTGAGTATTTGCTTTATTCCCAGGGCTGTACCCAGACCTACACCAGCATCCGTCACATCAAGGCCGACTTTAAACAAGTCAAGCCCCACTACATGGTGGGCGTGCCCCGCGTCTGGGAGTCGATTTATGAAGGGGTGCAAAAGCAATTTCGGGAGCAGCCCGCCAGTAAGCAGCGGTTGATCAACACCCTGATGTTGCTAAGTCGCAAATACGTGCAGAACCGCCGCACGGCCAACGGTCTGAGCCTCGATCACCCCGACACTAGTGCCTTACGCCGCTTGGGCTCCCGCCTTTTGTCTTTTGTCTTCTGGCCCGGTCATGCCTTGGCCGAAAAACTCGTGTACGGCAAAGTTCGAGAAGCCACCGGGGGCTGTGTCAAGCAGTTGATCAGCGGCGGCGGTTCCCTGGCTCGTCACATCGACCTGTTTTTTGAAATGATCCAGGTGCCGGTGTTAGTGGGGTATGGCCTCACCGAAACCTCACCGGTGCTCACGGCTCGCCGCCACTGGCGCAACTTGCGGGGCGCTGCGGGTCAACCGATCCCCCAGACCGATCTCAAAATTGTCGATCCCGAAACTCGCCAAGCTTTGCCCCTAGGACAAAAAGGGTTGGTGATGGCCCGAGGTCCCCAGGTGATGGTGGGCTATTACAAAAATCCCGAGGCGACCGCGAAAGTCCTGGATAGTGAAGGCTGGTTTGATACGGGGGATCTGGGCTGGCTCACCCAGGATGCCAATGTGGTCTTGACCGGTCGAGCTAAAGACACCATCGTCCTGACCAATGGCGAAAATATTGAACCTCAACCGATTGAAGATGCCTGTGTCCGCAGTGCCTACATTGACCAAATCATGGTGGTGGGTCAGGACCAACGCTCCCTAGGGGCCTTGATTGTGCCGACCATCGACGCCCTCCAGCAGTGGGCCGCCAGCCAAAATCTGCATTTAGCCATTCCCGGTGAAGACAGTTCCGCTCCGGCAGGGGCTACCGCGATCACCTTGGAGAATGAGGCAATTCAGAAACTGTTCCGTGCCGAGCTGAACCTCCAGGTGAAGGATCGTCCCGGCTACCGCCCCGATGATCGCATTGGTCCCTTCCGCTTGATTTTGGAACCCTTCTCCATTGAGAATGGCACCCTCACCCAAACCCTGAAAGTCCGTCGCCCGGTAGTACGGGAACGCTATCGCGATATGATCGACGGGATGTTTGCCTAGTTGTTAGGGCATCCTAATCAAAGTTTGAGGTTTTTTAGGAAATCTCTCTGGCGGCAGTTGCATGGATCACATGTTTCGCCGTAGCCCATTACAGTTACCCCTCTAAGCCAAGATTTATGGACGTTTCTCAACTCACGCTCAAGCGGGCAATCAATATTAAAGCGATCGTTACCCCCTTGTGGAAAGAGGAAGCTCAGAAACAGCTACAAGGTCAAATCAACAAGCTCGACAGCCAACTGCAGCAGCTTGAGATGCAGGGCCAGCGCACGGTGACGGAACTGCAAAAGCAGGGAGAGAGTGAATCGATCACGCAACAGGTCACCGCTGTACAAAATAAGGTGAATCAGGACAAGAGCAAGCTTTTACAGCAGAAAAATCAAATCCTGCAACAGCTCCAGCAAGTCCAAACCCTAGAGCTGAATACGGAAGTCAGTCAGGGGCAAATGGAGAGTTTCTTCACCGTGGCCCAGGGGGACAACCTGATTAAGAAGATGCAGGTGGAAGTGCTCTTGCGGGACGGGGTGGTTGAAGAAATTCGGGGTGAGCTTTAGGGGGCCGCTCCAAATCATCAGACTCGCCAAAGTCGCCAGGGCTGCTTCGGCTCTGGCGACTTTTTGATTGGGTCGGATTAAGTAAACGTCAATACGACGAGGTGATTTCGTCAAATTTATCCCCCGCCCGCAGATGAATCGCGGGCTAAGGGCGCAGGGGAGTCTGGTGTTGGGCGTTAATTTACGCTGCCCTTGTTCACAGGCTCTGCCTGGGTAACTGGCTGTACGGCTCTGCCGCTGAATTGAGGAGCAGAGCCTTGACGTCATATGCAGTCCGGTTGAGTACCCACGAAAAAAATCGGGAGAACGTAGGGGCGCAGGTGTCTGCGCCCGGTGCAGAATGCAGGGCAATTAACCGGACTTGATATCAGTGCCAACCCGGAGCATTGGCATCGGTTATTGACGCAGAGGTTGAAGCGTCTACAGGTATTTAGCGGATAAGGTTGAGGCGATCGCGGGCCAGCCGCACCACATCCGCTTGCTCCGGCCAAAACAACTGCGGCAAGGGCGTAATGGGTAGCCAGAGCAGCTGATAGTCAAAACTGGTATCGGTGGGGTTCCCATCTACCTGGTTGGTGGTGAATAGAAAATAGTGCACCACTTTCCAGCACGTTTTCTTAAACGAGCAGCGCTCTTTAACAGCCAGCTTTTCCAGCAGCACTAGGTCCGTAAGCCCAGCTTCCTCGGCAATTTCACGATGGGCCGTTTCCTCCAGGGTTTCTCCCGCTTCCACTTGGCCTTTGGGGAGCACCGCAAATTTCTCTGGCCCTTCGCGTACTGCGGCAATATAGGTCTGGCCCGCTGCCTGCCGGACCACTACGCCCCCTGCGGAAACCTCAACCGGCAGTCCGGGCTGAAAGTCGTACCAGCTTTGGTCAATCTGAATCATCAATTTAGCTGTTAATTTAAAGCGAGTAATTTTCCTTTGTCCTTGCCCCTGACCTCTTACCGTGCGCATTCACGACCTAATCCGTATTCCCTTTCGGGGGGTTTGGGGGAGTTAGGCCCCCATGACAAGGGGGTTTGGGGGCCAGCCCCCAATTCCGAAGTCCGGTTGTGGTATTTCTCATTCACACCGACCCGCCAAACCATGAAGACTGCAGTAACCGAGACTATTTTTGAGTGACTTCACCAAGCGCTTCTTGCAGAATTGCATCACTGACACCGTGACGCTTTAGGCTTGCGATTAATGCAGAAACCGTATCTCCCTCTAAGCGCTCTAAATCAGTCCGCAGACCTTGCCCAATATAGGCACGGGCCAACGGTTGATATCCCGAAAAACCCAGCAGTGGGGCAACTCTTTTCAGGTCTTCAATCACATCCTCGGGCATCCGAATAGTGATGGTTGTCATCGGGCGATTTCGATTGAGCCGCGCTTTGAGTGCTTCAGTTTTCATAGTATTCACGTTCCTTTCGTGTGGCCTTACGCGCTGAAATGATGCGAATCATGTCGTCTTCGCGCTCAATGAAAACGACATACAAAAGGTTCCAACGCTTATCAAGACCAATAACGGCGTCTCGCGCTTCATCATTGCGACCAGCATCGACAACCACCAGAAGCGGATCAAAGAAAGCTTCAGCAGCTTGCTGAAAGGTTACACCATCATGTTTTTGAGGATTAATTTGCGCTTTTTCAGCATTCCAGACAAACGCAATGCCGTTAAGTACAAAATATGCATCCATTTTAATAGCATATGTAGAACGTATTGACTTTGTAAATACGTTCGCGCGAAGCAACAAGGAAAATTTATGCCAGTTAACCTCAAGTCTGCTTTTACCGTCACTCGGCACTGCCGATGAGGGTAAAAGCCGCCCAGTTACGCGGGTCGGGATACCGTTGGCGGGTGATCAGCATGGCTTGCCGTAGCGCTTGGGCTTTGTCTCGACCGGCGATCAGTTGCGCATAAAAAACGGTCATTAGCTCAGCGGTGGGGGCATCGGGGATGGCCCAGAGGGAGACCACCACACTGGGAGTACCAGCGGTGATCAGCGATCGCGACAACCCAATCACCCCATCTCCGGTGATCCGCCCCAGCCCCGTATCGCAAGCGCTCAACACCACCAGGTCGGCATTGAGGGGCAGGTCCAAAATCTCTCCTGCGGTGAGTAGCCCGTCTTCACCATTCCCAGGAGCGAGGGCGATCGCCCCTGGCACATCCCGAATGCCGGAATCCTGCACATCGCCATATTCCAGCAAGCCATGGGTGGCTAGGTGGATGACTTCTGCCTGGGTCATCGCTTGCTTAACAGTACTTTCCGTAGCGGCGCTGCCCACTAATGGGTCGATATTCAGCAGGGCGGCGATCGCCGTGGCCTCTCGTTGGGCACCGGGTAAGGGCGGCAGCGTCTGATAAGTCCCGCCCTGTTGAGGTGACCAAATCGTCGGCATCGTGGGATTGCCGACCACCAAAATATCCTGCTCATTGAAGGCGTCCGTTGGGGTTGCCAAGTCCTGGGTCAAGCCCAGCACTTGGATGGAGGGGGCGGTCAAGATCGTATGGGCTTCGATCAGCGCCTGACCCTCACCGTTACGGAGGGCCGGAAACGGCACCTGAAATAATTCACCCTGGGGAATAAACACCACCTTGGCTTCTGGATCACTGGGCAGCAGGGCGGCGATCGGGGTAATCACCAGTTGATGGAGATCTCGATAATAGTTGCGCCCTTGGGCTGCGGTGATCACCCCCAGCCCCCGATTACCATGCCACGCTGCCCCGCGTTTGATTGACCAACGTGGCTAGGGCTGACTCCCCAGCTCTGGTATCGGCGAGGGGGACTGCTCTAAAGTCCAGTTCCCCCGTGGGCGAAACCACCCAAATGTAGAGCTGGGCCGTTTCTTCAATCAGATCCTCAATAATGGAATATTCCACCAGGGTGGTGTTTTGCTGGCGGGCGATCGCTTGAATTTCCGCCAGGGTCGGGGGCTTAGCATTGCGGTCCAGGCTCTCGCCCCCCGCTAGCTTCGTGACCAGCAGTTCAGCAAAGGCCCTAGCGCGCCCCTGCTCGGCCACTTCTAGGGCCGCTCCGATTTGCCCTTGGCCAATCAGCACCTGCTGATAGAGCATAAATACATCTCGCTGGGTCTCAAAGAGGGGCCACCCGTTCGGTGTCACTCAGTTCCTCGGCTCGAATGCTCTCCAGCAATGTCACTGTATCGACTAAGCTGGCCTGGGCTTGGGGGAGTTGCCCCGATTTGAATTGCATATCGGCCACCCGTCTGAGGGTGCTGGCCTGGGCCACCTGGTCTTGGGTCTCGTCAAAAATATCGAGGGCTTGGGTAAAGAATTCCAGCGCTTGGGCTGATTGCCCTTGTTTGGCATAGACCAGTCCGATGTTGGCGAGGGTACGGCCTTCGGTATAGCGATCGCCGACCCCTTGGCTAATGGCCAGAGATTGGTTGTAAACCGCTAGCGCTTCGCCATAGCGATCTAGATCGTCATAGACCGTGCCCAGATTATTCAGGACTTGTCCTTCCCCGGCGCGATCGCCAATCTCTCGCCGAATCGCTAGGGATTCCGTCAAGATCTCCAGGGATCGGAGTTTATCCCCCTGTTCGTCATAGACGCCGCCGATATTTTGCAGGGAGACGGCCTCACTCTGGCGATCACCAATCTCGCGGCTAATGGCTAGGGCCTCCTCGAAGTAGGTCAGTGAGCGCTCCTGTTGACCCAGCAGGTTATAGACCAGCCCCAAATTATTGAGGGCATTGGCTTCCCCGTCTAAATTTCCGGTTTGACGCGCCAGCTCCAGAGCCCGTTGCTGATAGTCCAAGGCATCGGGGTAGCGGCCTTGGGAGCCATAGATGATACCAATATTGCCCAGTAGCGTCCCTTGGGAGGCGCGATCGCCCACCGCCTCCATTAACCCTAAAGCCTCTTCGTAGTAGACAATCGCCGCTCGGTAATTCCCTTGGGCCGAGCGCACCGCCCCCAAATTGTTGAGGGTGATGGCAATCTCGCGCCGGTCCCCCAGTTGTCGCCTGAGATTCAAAGCCCGATTCAGATAATCCAGGGCTTGGGGATAGTTCCCCTGGGCGCGATAGAGATCGCCAATGTTATTCAGGGCGATGGCCTCCCCCTCGCGATCGCCCCCCGCCCGATGCAAATCTAGGGCCTGCTGGTAATAGGTCAGGGCCGGGTCGTACTGGCTGCGGTTTCTATAGACCAGCCCCAGCCCATTTAGGGCTTTGGCCTCCAGGTTACGATTATCCAAGGTTCGAGCCGTGGCTAGGGCAGGCTCCAGGTAAGCGGCGGCAGTATCGTATTGCCCCATGGCATTGGCGACAATGGCCAGGGCAATTTGGGTATCGGCGGTGTTGAACGCATCACCCGCTGCTTCATAAAGGGAGAGGGCCTGCCCAAGGCGATCCAGGGCGGCCTGGAGTTGCCCCTGTTGCCAGAGCTGTGCGCCCTGCTGATAGAGCTGGCTGGCATTGCCCGTGCTCGTAACGCCAGCCCCGACGGTGACGGTGATTTGATAGCTGCCCCGACCCGTGGCGTCGTAGGAATTGGCGATCGCGTGATAAGTGCCGCTACTGGGGAGGGTGTAGGTCAGGGCTGAATTGAAGTTACTGCTGGAAATATCATCGTTTTCAATCAGGGGCTGGCCCTCGGCGTCGGTCAGCAGCAGGTAGGTATCGAAGTCGCGACTCTCTAGCTGGAGGGTGACGGTTTGCCCCGCTTCCCCCTCAAAGGGATGCACATCGTAAAGGCTACCGTCGTTTAGGGTGGGGTCGCCAGGTTCCAAGCGACCGCTAGTTTGCAGCAGGATGTCTCCCGGAGCCTGGGCGAGATCGGTCGTGAAGGCTGATTTTAACGCTGGGATTTCAGCCTGGAACCGGTTTGCGGCGAGGGCTGGGGCCGCCAACCCGAGGGCAAGGGCGGCGAGGGCGATCGGGGTGAAGCGGGCAAGCATGATCAGGGTTTAGGGGAGAGGGTTTAGGGGATGGCTTCTAGCCAATCAGGTCGGTTTCCTGAAAAGTAGGTAAACCCCATCCAAATTCAGAACTGGAGTTTGTGTACTCGGCTTAACCTCACCGCCTGCGGCACCTCTCCTTACCAAGGCTACTGCTTATACACATCTCATGGACTCGCTCAAAATACTGCATTGGCCCCCCTTTGGCCCCCCAATTCTGGGGGGAGACCGGAGTTCACAGTCCCCCAGAATATAGCCCAAGGGCATACTCTGCGAGAAGCAAGCTACAAGAAAGGGGGATGTAGGGGGCTA
>JAAUQE010000106.1 GCA_012032425.1 Leptolyngbya sp. RL_3_1
CAGCTCCAGACCGCTTTAGAAGCGGATACAGGGCGACCGACTCGGAAAGCCCCGAACAACCCACCTCACCCTAAGGGTATTGACACAGGCAGCCCGCTTGCCTTGATAACAGCAACAGTCCTAAAACTGCCCTTCACCGACTCAGACCGGTGGAGGGCAGTTCATTTTTGCCAGCCACTGATTCTGCGCGGGGACTATCCAGATCTTGATAAATGTAGTATTTGTAGTATACGCCGTGAATATAAGCCTTTAGAAAAACGTTGCCTTGGAGGAGGTATGGCCCAATTCTCAGATGTGATTAAGTACTACAGCGGCTACCGCGCGATCGCCCTCGTCAGTATTTTGGCCAGCAGCGCCTTTGAATTACTGGATTTGGTCGTGCCCTATGCCATTGGGCAGTTGCTCAACCTGGTCTCTCAGGCACCGGTGGATGGCGGGGTGCAGGGCCTCGTAAATCAATTGGCGGCCTGGTTTGGCATAGCGGCCACGCCATCCCTGACCTTGGCGGTGCTCCTGGGGGCCATTTTTACGGTCACCGTCATGCGGGCACCAATTGAGCCCTGGCTGGGGGTGTGGTTTCACTGGAGCATTGCCCTGCGCAGCCGCCGCGATCATGGTGAGCAGGCAATTCGTCAGTTATTGAGTTTGCCTTTGGGGTTCTATGACGAACACAATCCGGGGCGGATTGCGGGTCGCGTGGCTCGGGGGCTCTCTAACCACACCTGGACTTACCCAGAAATTGCCGGTCAGCTCATCCCCAAGTTAGTGCGGGTGTTGGGCATTTTCCTGGTGATTGCGTGGGTTAATTGGCCCATTGCCGGGTTGTTTTTGGTCTCCTTTGCCGTGATTTTGGCCTATAGCTGCCGCAACTTGGTGCGCCTAAATCGCAAGGAGCAAAGCCTGGATCGCTACATGGAAACCACTGAGAGCCGGACGTCCGAAATTGTCACCAATATCAAAACCGTTAAGGCGTTTGCGGCGGAGCGATCAGAGTTGCATCGGCAACGACAGCGACTCCACCGCGAACTCACCGTGGTGGAGCGGGTGATTCACCGGGGGTATGTGGCGTTAATGACCTGGCAAGAGCTGGTGATTCAGAGTTGCGTTTTCGGCGTGTTGGTGCTGACCTTGATGGCGACCCTGCGCGGCCAGATTTCCCTGGGGCATTTCATTACCACGCTGACGGTGTCGAGTATGGCCTATGCCGAACTGGAGCCGATCAGTAATCTGGCGGAAGTCTTTGCCCGTCGCTATGCGTCGATGCTGCGTTTCCATGAGTTCTTGCAGTTGCCCACCGGCATTGAGGCGGCCAGCGTGGCCCAGACCGAACAGCCTTACCCGGACTACCAGTTCACGGGCAAGGTGCATTTTGACGGCCTTAGCTTTGGCTATGATCCGGCTCAGCCGATTCTCAAAGAGATTAATCTGCTGATTCAGCCCCGGCAGACGGTGGCCTTGGTGGGGCGATCGGGCTCGGGTAAATCCACCCTGGTGAAGCTACTGTTTCGCTATTTTGAACCCCAGCAGGGGCGCATCCTGATCGATGGGGAGGATATCCGCCGGTTGGATGTGACGGGATACCGTAAGCGATTGGCGATCGTCCATCAAGAAGTAGATGTCTTTAATGGCACCTTGCTGGATAACCTCACCTATGGCAACCCCCAAGCCAGCCGGGAAGCGGTCTATGAAGCCTGCCGGATTGCGCGGGTGGATGAGTTTATTCAGCAGATGCCCCAGGGCTATTTCACCATAGTGGGAGAGCGGGGGGTGCGCCTCTCGGGGGGGCAACGGCAGCGGCTAGGAATTGCCCGTGCCCTGCTGGTGAACCCCGATGTGCTGGTGTTTGATGAGGCCACCTCTAGTCTCGACTATGAATCGGAGCGGGCGATTCAATTAGCCATGGCTCGGATCTCCGGCACCCGGACCACATTGATCATTGCCCACCGCTTGAGTACGGTGCGAGACGCCGATGTGATCGTGGTGCTCGATCAGGGCTGCATCATTGAGATGGGTGACCATGCTTCGCTGTTGGCTCAGGGCGGGCTGTACCACCGGTTAAATGCCCTGCAAGAGACTGGGGAACTGCTGAACGGGTAGGGGCAACAGCCTTCAGGCTAGGTGATCACGGTGGGCCGATCGCGCCCGTGAATTCCTTGATCTGGGCGATCGCCTCTGCGAGCCCAATCAGATCTGCCAGCGCCACCTGAGTATCCTGGTCATGCTGAGCCGGGTCAGCCTCATACCGCTCTAGGTAGACCCGCAGCGTGGCCCCCTGGGTGCCCGTGCCCGAGAGCCGAAAGACGATGCGAGAGCCATCCTTAAAGCCAATCCGAATGCCCTGCTTTTGGCTGACGCTGCCATCGATGGGATCGGTGTAGCTAAAGTCATCGGCATAGTCCACCTGGTAGCTGCCGAAGGACTGGCCCGCTATGGTGCCGACCGCATTGCGTAGATTAGCCATCAGGGTATTGGCGCGATCGCTATCCACCCCTTCGTAGTCGTGGCGGCAGTAGATATTGCGGCCATAGGTGGCCCAGTGCTCCTGAACGATGGCCTCCACCGACTGCTTCCGCACCGCCAGGATGTTCAGCCAAAACAGCACCGCCCAGAGGCCATCTTTTTCCCGCACATGATTGGAGCCGGTGCCGAAGCTCTCCTCGCCGCAGAGGGTGGCCTTACCCGCATCCAGAAGATTGCCAAAGAACTTCCAGCCGGTGGGGGTTTCATAGCAGTCGATGCCCAGCTTGGCGGCGACGCGATCGGGGGCTTGGCTGGTGGGCATGGAGCGGGCGATCCCGGCGAGGCCCTCGCGATAGCCAGGGACCAAGGTGGCATTGGCGGCCAACACCGCCAGACTGTCGCTGGGGGTGACAAAGAAGTGACGGCCCAAAATCATGTTGCGATCGCCATCCCCATCGGAAGCCGCGCCAAAGTCCGGGGCATTCTCCCCAAACAGCACCTTGACCAAGTCCTTGGCATAGACCAAATTCGGGTCCGGGTGACCACCGCCAAAATCTTCTAGGGGTTCGCCATTTTGCACCGTGCCCGCTGGGGCATTCAGCCGCCGCTCAAAAATGGCCTTGGCATAGGGACCCGTGACCGCATGGAGGGAGTCGATACAAAGGCGGAAGTTGCCCCCGGTGATGAACTGCTGAATCAGGTCAAAGTCAAACAAAGACTCCATTAAGGCCGCGTAGTCGGTCACCGAATCCACCACATCTATGCGGGTATTGCTTAGGTGAGTGGTGGCGATGCGATCGAGATCCACATCGCTGGCGTCGAGGATGCGGTACTGATCGATGACCTTGCTGCGGGCAAAAATGGCATCGGTAACGTTCTCGGGGGCGGGGCCACCATTGCCCGTGTTGTACTTGATGCCAAAGTCCCCCTCGGGGCCACCGGGGTTGTGGCTGGCGGAGAGAATGATCCCCCCGAAAGCTTGATATTTGCGGATGATGCAAGACACCGCTGGGGTAGAAAGGATGCCCCCCTGACCCACCAGCACCCGGCCAAAGCCATTGGCTGACGCCATTTTGAGGATGATCTGGATGGCTTCGCGGTTGTAGTAGCGCCCATCGCCGCCGACCACGAGGGTTTGCCCTTGATAGCCCTCCAGGCTGTCGAAAATCGCCTGGACAAAATTTTGTAGATAGTGGGGCTGTTGAAAGGTGGGGACTTGCTTTCTGAGGCCAGAGGTGCCGGGTTTTTGATCGGCAAAAGGTCGCGTGGAAACCGTTTGAACTGTCATGGTTCTCCTGTATCGCAGCAATGGATGGCGCTGACTACATTGTCAGTATCCCAAATAAAGCCTAAGAAACTGTTAAATCTGACTACGCGCCACTTGAATGCAGTTGGCCAAGAGCGCATTGGTCTTCAGGGCTTGGGCGTCGAGGTGGGTAGCGCAGGCTTCAAAGCCCTGCTCTTTTAACGCCGCAATCAGGCGATCGCGGGAGGGAATATCACATTTACCCCGACGGCCCACTTCCCCGAGGGGGTAGTAGTAGGGGGGCATCGCTGCTTCGCCCTGCATAATCTGGATCAGTTTAGCCCGCTTGCGCCAGCCCCAGTTGATTGCTAACGCCGCCATCGGGTGCAGCATGGCGCGATCGTGCAGCGGCCCCAGCCACATGGGGCCACTGATGGCCAGGGCCGGTGGCACATCGGCACTCACCGTCTGGCCGGGATGGTCGCAGCGGGCCTTACCTAAATCTCGCCAAGACAGGACCTGATAATGGCCACAGTGGTGGCAGTAGCCCACAAACCCATAGAGATGACCGGGCCAGTCTTCCCCCATCACCAATCGCACCATCACCCGATGGACCTGGCCATTAAACAGGGAAAACACCGGCTGGATGCCCATGCCTTGGCTGGCGGCCTGCTGTAGGGCTCTGCCCAGCAAGAGCCGCAACCCCTGCTCGTGGACAGCAGGGTGCGATCGCGCATAAGCCCCATACATTTGCACGCTGTGCTCAGGGTTGCGCCCACCAGTGGTGCGGGTATCGGTATTGGTCAGATACAGCAGCCCCCCAACGCGGGTGGCCAGCAGCCCCGCCGCCAGAAACGGGGTACCGCTGCCAAAGCTATCGATATCCACCAGGTCGTAAAAATCCCGCTGTTGATAACAGGTGAGTAAGACTTGGGTGGCCTCTTGATGGGTGATGCGATAGGAGCGTGGCCGCATTCCCCTAGCAAGATTTCGGGCCAAGAGCCCTTGGAGATCAGGGTTTCCTTCATTGGCCCAGACCCAATCGGCCTCGGCCTCCAGTTGGTAGCGCAGCGGTCGCACCCCACAGCCGGTCATGGCATCCAACACCCGCAGTTGCCCCCGTTGGTGGCGATAGACCGCTGCTGCCAGCACCGCCAAGTCCCGCCCCACCTGACTATGGGGACGATAGAAGGCATCCTCGATATGGAATGTCGCCTTGCCTTCTCGGTAACAGCCCGGTTCCAGGGTCATAGACGGCGACTGGACTTGATCGCCCTCAAAATTGCACCCTCTAGACTAGCCTGTTCGAGTTCGGTCACGACAAAAACTTCTTGGGCGGTCTTGCCTTTGCGGGCAATCAGCTTATAGCCCCCCGAATCGGCACCGAAACCTTGAGCCGAAACTGGGGGGCATGGCTGCGGACGGTGGCGATCACCCCTGGGGTAACGGTGCGAATCTGACTTTCTTGTTTGAGTAGGGTTTCTAATAGGGGAATCAGCCCTGGAATGTGGGTGGAATGGTTCCACACCAATCGCCCTTGTTCTGCCTTCCCCATGATGACCTGCGGTAAAGCCATAGTTTAGGCAATAATCACGCAAAAGCCCCCAACGAACGCTGGGGGGCTTTCAATATTAAGGGGGTGAACAGGATCTCCCCCTTCAAAGATATGGATGCAGAGCCCTAAGCGGTTTGGGAGCGCTTTTGAGGTCTGGCGGGTCCCACTGAAGCGGGGCGGCGGCTGCCGGTGCCTTCAGAGCGGGAAGAAGATCGACGGACCGGAGCTGCCGCGTTATTGCTGCGAGACTTAAAGCGACCTTGGCCGCCACCGCCGCCGCTGCGCCGACCGCCACCGCCTCGTCGAGGCCGAGATGAGCGCGTGGGCATCGGGGTTTCGGGCTCGTAGCCAGGGATCACATTTTTAGTGATGTCCCGATTGAGCAACCGCTCAATATTTTTCAGCATGTAGTATTCGTCGGCAGAGACCAGCGAGATCGCATCCCCCTCGTTCCCGGCGCGGCCCGTACGGCCAATGCGGTGAACGTAATCCTCAGGGACATTGGGCAACTCAAAGTTGACCACATGGGGCAGGGTGTCGATATCGAGGCCCCGTGCCGCCACATCGGTCGCCACCAAAACCCGCACCGACCCGCGTTTAAAGTCAGATAGGGCGCGGGTTCGAGCGGCTTGGCTCTTGTTGCCGTGAATGGCTGTCGTTTTTAAGCCATCTTGGGCGAGTTGTCGAGCGAGGCGATCGGCACCATGCTTGGTGCGAGTAAAGACCAGCACCTGCTGCCAGTTGCCATCGCCAATAATAAAGGAGAGCAGATCGCGCTTGCGGTGCTGATCCACCGGGTGAACCAGTTGATTCACATTCTCAGCGGCAGTATTGCGGGCCGCCACTTCGACCAAAGTGGGCTGATCAAGCAGCTCATCGGCTAAGCGCCGAATGGAGGTAGAAAAGGTTGCCGAAAACATCACCGTTTGCCGGGTGTCAGGCATTAAGGCCAAAATCTTACGGATGTCATGGATAAAGCCCATGTCTAACATGCGATCGGCTTCATCCAGCACCACCATATCCACCGTCGAGAGATCGACGGTTTTCTGGTTGACGTGATCGAGCAGTCGCCCTGGCGTGGCCACGAGAATATCGACCCCCCGGCGCAGCTTCTGAATTTGGGGTTGGATGCGCACCCCACCAAAAACAGCGGCTTGCCGAAGCAACATGTACTTACCGTAGGTACTGACGCTATCAGAGACCTGAGCCGCTAGCTCACGGGTCGGGGTCAAAACTAAAGCTCGAACTGGACGACGACCCTTAAGCCGCTCTGTGCTCAAACGATGCAGCATCGGCAACACGAAACCAGCGGTCTTACCGGTACCCGTTTGGGCACTGGCCATGACGTCTTTACCTTGAAGAATTAGCGGAATCGCTTGCTGCTGAACGGGAGTGGGTTCACTATATCCCTGGTCATTTACAGCGCGAAGCAGGTCTGCGGAGAGACCGAGATCATCGAAATTCATTAAGCCGTAGCTCCTAGAAGTGCCCCTATCCCAAAGCAGTTGCTTGGGCCCAGTCTAAGAGCATGGAATGTGTAGTTATCAAATTGCCTCAGGGGAATATCCCTGGCGTTGGCTCGCCACAGACCGGAATGTGCCAGCCAAATCTCACTATATCACAAAATATTACAAATAGTAACCCCTGCTTGCCTGAATAAACCATTTGCGCTGTTGCAACCTGGATTCATGCCATGGAACAGGGTCAGCAAACGTTTTAGCTATCCGAATGAACAGCCCAATCAGAAATGATGTGGCGATTAAAAATATCGGTGCCTGCTTGGCATGGGTTCTCATCCTATCAGCAAACGCCTGCCTTAGGGCATTACGTTATGAATTGCCTGCTAATGGCAGCTCCGGGCAGATTATCAATGGATAAATCGGTGCAGTAGGACAGCTATCGTTTGGGATTGTTGCTGGCGCGTTGCTTTGCTCGATTTTGCCCCCTAAGCTAGAGCCGTTAGTCCAAAGGGTTCACAACCAATCATGTGGGATCGCGCTATCAATGCTTTGAATCTGTTTTTAATGCTCAATATCTTTTTCGTGCTGCTCAGTTTTGGCTGGTTTGCCGCATCTGTAGTGGGACGAAGTTTCAACCTGGACTTGGGATTAAAGCTTTGGTACAGCCTGTGGACACCTGTGTTCCAGCCTGCGATTGGCATCTTGATGGCGGGGGCGATCGCGGTCGGCCTACTCCGTTGGGTGACGAATAAACTCACTGGCCTCCGAGAGCAATGAGGCTATGTCCTCTCTCTCCCAATTCAAAATTCAGCCCCAATTCAAAATTCAGCATTCAAAATTCAAAACCCTCACCCATCACCATCACCCCCTACTGCAGCCCCTCAGTGCGTGAGTACCACCGCATCAGCACCCGAGCCAGTCGCGTTGAGTTGTGACGCACGGCACCATTGGCGGCCTCTTCCATGACATTGGCGATGACAATACGACGACCGGAGGCGATCACGGTGTCGCGATCGAGGAGCACGGGCTCAGCGCCTACTTGGGCATAGCGCTGTAGGGCCACTGGGGAGGGGGGGCGACGCTGCACCAACACCGCATTAAGAGGGCTTGGCCACAGGCAGCATCCAAGGCTCGAATATGGTCAGACACCTGAAAATGGTCGGTTTCACCGGGCTCAGTCATGATGTTGCAGACGTAGATGCGCGGCACCTTTTTTGGGCGATCGCGCTCACAATCTCCGGAATCAGTAGATTGGGAACAATGCTGGTATATAGACTGCCAGGACCCATAATGATGTAGTCCGCCTCTTGAATGGCCTGGAGGGCTCTCGGTAGGGCGGGGGGATTGGCGGGGGTACAGCCGATTGCGACAATCTGGCCTCTCGCCTTGGCGATATTCGACTCTCCTTCGATGCGGCGGCCATCCTTGAGTTCGGCCCAGAGACGCACATCACTCAGGGTCGAGGGCAACACCTGGCCCCGGATTGCCAATACCTTAGAACTGGCGGCGATCGCTGCTCGACATCCCCGGTCACCTCATTCATTGCCGTCAAAAATAGGTTGCCAAAACTGTGGCCCACCAAGCCGCTCCCCGCTTGAAAGCGGTAATGGAAAAGCTCCGTGAGCAGGCGCTCCTCATCGGCCAAAGCGGTGAGGCAATTGCGAATGTCCCCCGGCGGCAACATGCCGATTTCTCGCCGGATGCGTCCCGAGGAGCCGCCATCATCAGCCACCGTGACAATCGCTGTAATGTTGGCGCTAAACTGCTTCAACCCCCGGAGCAGCGTGGATAGGCCAGTCCCGCCGCCGAGAACCACCACTTTAGGGCCTCGGGATAACCGCCGTTGGTTAATCAGGACATCCACCAAATCTTCGTCCCCATCGGGCATCAGCACCTCTGTGATCGCTCCCAGGGTGCGGGTTTGGCCCCAGAGGATAAACAGCAAGCCCACCAAGATCACTAAGGGGCCACTGATATAGCTCGGGATAACCGTGGTGATAAATCGCAGGGTTGCCCCCACAAACTGCACCGTGTAGAACACTGGCGTTAGCTTCAGCGCCACCATTAAGCCAAAGCTAATCAGCAAAACCCCACCGACACTCAAAAAGATCCAGCGCTTAACCAACAGCCCCGGTGCGAGCCACTTCATAATGCTGTGGAAACGGCGGGGCGCGATCGGCATCAACCAGAGGGTATCGTGGCGCACCCAGCGGACAAATCGCGATGCCCACTTGAAAGGGAGTTTGGCAAACATGGTCCACATCAATAACATTTAGGACACCTCTAGGACACCTCTGCCCATCGGACCTTTTCCAGATCACTAAACCTTGGCCACATCCAAACCCGTAGTTCACCCCACGGTAAAAACTCAAGTTTTCAAGTTGGAGATGGGTTATCCATATAAAAAGATGCCCGAGGTTCGAACTAAGGCCTTACCGTCACCGCAGGGATCCAGGCGGGATCAGGCAGCGGGCCTGAGCACCCCGCCAAAACCCTAGGCAGTTCAACCATTTCTTCTTAGCATGGGTAAAGTTAATCCATTCCACTCCAATGCGCTACGGGATCGAGCTTACCGCCCATGGTTGACTCCTCTGACTTAACCGCCGACTGCGGTAATGGTGAACGGCTACTAGAGCTAAGCGGCATTACTAAAACCTTTGGTCAACATCGGGTTTTGGATGGTCTGGATTTGGTGATGGACCCCGGAGAATGCTTAGCGGTCATTGGCCCCTCGGGCACGGGCAAATCGACGATCCTGCGGATTATTGCTGGATTGTTAGCCATTGATGCCGGTGAAATCAAAGTGGCTGGCAAGCGCCGTCAAGGGTTAATTGAAGATTCCCCCGATCCGGTTGGGATTGGCATGGTGTTTCAGCAAGCGGCCCTATTTGATTCCCTAACCGTAGAAGAAAATGTCGGATTTTTGCTCTATCAACATTCCCGCTTGTCCCATCAAGAGATTGGCCATTTGGTGGCGGAGGTCTTAGAGATGGTGGGGCTACCGGGAATTGGGGACAGCTACCCCGCCGAACTCTCAGGGGGCATGCGGAAGCGGGTCAGCTTTGCTCGGGCCATTATCTCAAATCCCAATAATCCTAAGGATCGTCCGGCGCTGCTGCTCTATGACGAGCCCACGGCAGGGCTTGATCCGATCGCCTCCACGGTGATTGAAGATTTAATTCGCAATATTCAAAAAGACCGGGGCTGTAGCTCTTATATCATCGTTACCCACCAAGACAGCACCATTCGGCGGACAGCGGATCGGGTAATATTCTTGCATCGGGGCCAAATCCAGTGGAATGGTCATGTCCAGGAGTGACTCAACCGACAATCCCTTTGTGCGTCAGTTCTTTAGTGGCAGTACCGAGGGGCCGATTCAATTGGTGCATTGATATTGATTTCAATTGATGCATTCATGGTGTTGTACGGGGTTGCCGACCCGACCGCTGATACGATCACCTACGATTGTGGTCGTTATCCCCTAGCGGAGTAGGCCCTAGCGGAGCAGGCGCTAGCGGAGTAGACAGAGGCAACGGGCAACCAGCGACGATGCAAATTGGCTAACGACGAGGGGATGGGATGCGGGCACGCGCAATTCGAGAGGGATCTGTCGGGTTGCTAATCCTAATTGGGGTTGGCTTGTTTGGGGGGCTTGGTGTTGTGGTTACGGGGATTGAATCCGGGGGGCCAGACCTACCAGCTGATCGTCGAGTTTGAGAATACTGCCGGGATGCAGGTGGGCACGGCGGTGCGCTACCGAGGCGTTGCCGTGGGTCGAGTTGCGGCCATTCAACCCAGTAGTAACCAGGTGCAGATTCGGGTTGACATTACCCAACCGGGTCTACGGATTCCCCGCCAGGTCTTGGTTGAGGCTAACCAGTCGGGATTTATTGGCGAAACCACCGTCGATATTACGCCCCTGGGCCTGCTCACCGAAGCGGAACAAGCCCTGAGTCCCACCGCCGCCGATTGCCAAACCTCCGTCACAGCTATCCTCTGTGATGGCGATACCCTGGCAGGGGAAGTCGGGGTCAGCTATGAGGCGCTGCTGCGATCGGCGGAGGATATTGCCGCCATCTTTACGGACCCTGAAATTATCGACAGTCTTAAGGCCAGTCTCCGGAATGTCGAGGTGGTCACGGATCAGGTGATCACCCTGACCGATGAGTTGACCACCTTGACCAGTGATGCCCAGGGGGAGTTAAAGCCGTTGGCCACTTCAGCTCGGCGGGCAACGGACAATGCCGCTGAGGCGGCCCGAGAGATTCAGCTCACGGCGACGGATGTACGCAGTTTGATTACGGCGAATCGAGCCAGTATTAACGGCACGTTGGTGAATATTAATCGCAGCAGCGATCGCCTCCTCGGCATTTTAAACACCGTCGAGACCGTGGTGAATGATGGGGAGTTGATTGCCAACCTAGAGGCCCTATCGGCCAATGCAGCCACAGCCGCAGCCAACCTGAGCGCTGCCTCTGCGGATGTGCGCGACATTACAGGGTCTCTCAATACCCGCGAAAACCTATTGCTGATCCAGCAGACCCTAGAGTCGGCTCGGGATGTGTTTCAGGGGGCTCAGAAGGTGCTCTCAGATGTAGATGAGCTGACCGGCGACCCGGCCCTGCGGAACAATCTCCGCAATTTGATCAACGGCCTCAGCGATCTGTTGTCGAGCAGTCAACTGCTGGAGCAGCAGACCCAGTTAGCCTTGGCCCTGAGCGAGGTGCAGCAGATTTCCCAACCGTTGACCGTCAACGTACCCGCCACTCCCCCCGCCTCGCCTTTGGCCATCAGCTATCTGCGCTTACAATCCCAACTCGAAGCCCTGGCTGCTGCGAACGGCACGGCCCCGGTTATGCCCTAGGAGGGTGTGAGGATGGATGGGTAGAGGGGTGAATGGGTGGATGGGTAGAAAGGTGAATGGGATACTCTCACACTCCCATACCCTCACACCCACTCCCCCAACCCAACTGGCTTCGCTATTATGCGTGAGTCCCGTTATCCCCTCTTTGAACCATGGCAGCTCAGGCAAAGATTGGCATTATTGGCGGTAGTGGTCTCTATCAAATGGATGCCCTTACCGATGTGGAAGAAGTCGCGACGATCGTCACCCAGGCCATGGACGGTGCCGAGGGCTTCAACCTCGTCGGTCTCAAGGCCGATCTCGGCGCACTCTTCATCGGTGTCATGATCGGCTGGCACCCCCGGACCAAGGAACTCAAAACGATCATCAATCCCATCACCGACCTCCTCCTCGTTGGCTTCTTCCTTCAAGTCGACTTCAATTGTTTTGTACACTGATGCGTGTGCAAATCCACGCTCGTAAGCGCTTTTGTTCAGAATCATGGCATCTTCCATATCGAATCCAGTGTAACTCAAAACAGCAACAATCGCATTAGTTCCATTAGGATATTCGTCCATTTTGTAGTTTCCGTGGATACCTGTTTGGACAACAGGTGCTTGCGGGGTCTGCAGACGGTACAGTTTGTTGTCAACCCGGTATGGTAACGAATGTGCCGGAGTACCCATTGTTTGTTTTCCCATCTGGCACTGATACATGTTCCGCGGGGATTGATTCTGATCGGAAAAGGGTGTCAGGTTCGCGATTAGACTCAGCATATTCGTTGGATCAAGTTCTTGATGTGTAGTAATACCCTCTCTTATGTCTTCTTCGAGACAAGCAATATCCATGAAGGCTTGTTCCAATGGTCCAATATACTCCGTCCTGCCGCTAGCTCGATGTAGGACCGGTCGCACCATCCTCGCAGCACCCGAAAAGAGGTACAGACCAGGAAAAGGAGAACCAGCTGAGCTAGCTGGGACCAGAGCAACTTCCAAAGTCTTTGGGATCTTGGACGGACTTTCAACTTTCAATGCTCGGAGATACGCAGCAATCGCCTTGCAGGTGACCGGATCAACAGACCCCACAACTCTACCATCTATGCACACAGGGAAGTGAGTATG
>JAAUQE010000306.1 GCA_012032425.1 Leptolyngbya sp. RL_3_1
TGCCTACAGCGGGGCGATCGCCTCAGGAGGACAGTTTTTCAGTGGCTGGGATCGCCTGAGGGTAATGGCTAGGCCCTGACTGCAAACCCTAACGAACCGTGACTAAGATGACGCCACAAATAATTAGCCCCATGCCCACCGCCCGCCCAATAGAAATGGGCTCTTGAAAGAAAAAGTACCCAGCCATCACTGAGAAGACATAAATCAGTGAGGCGGAAGGGGCAGCAATGCTGAGGTTGATGCGGGTCAAGGCCAGGATATAGGCGATCGCCCCCACCCCATAGGCACATAGCCCTCCCAGTAAAGCTGGGGTGGTGGCAATGCTCAGGATGTGCGATACGGCGTTGCCGGGGGTGACTTCTCCCAACTGCAAAGCCCCAGTTTTTAGCAAAATCTGGCCACAGGAACTGGTAATTACGGCAATCAGAAGCAGGCCAAACTCTTGGGGGCTCACGGGGGCAAGGGTCCAGTTTCAAAACAGCGATCGGTTGGAGGGCGGGCACAAGACCCGCCCTTACCCCGGAATGGGTCAGCTCTGAAGGTCGATTTGCCTCTGGTTGAGGCGGGCCTGTCACCCAAACGGTTAGGGACAAGTTGGTAAATAGCGTACCGTTTCAGTAGGGCGCAACGCCTTGCGCCCCTACCCCAGAAACTTTTGTGCCTGGGGTATTTTTGATTGCGGATCCCTTACTCGTATAGCCAGCCCTTGAGAGACGGTTCCCAACCGGCAAGTTCATCATCCTTGAACCACAGGGCGATTTCTCGCTGGGCGGTTTCGACAGCATCAGAGCCATGGATGAGGTTGCGGCCAATGGTGATGCCAAAATCACCGCGAATGGTGCCGGGTTCAGCGGTCAAAGGATTGGTCGCGCCGATCAGCTTTCGGGCTGAGGCCACCACCCCATCGCCTTCCCAAACCATGGCCACCACTGGGCTAGAGGTAATGAAATCGACCAAACCCCCAAAAAAAGGCTTATCGCGGTGAACGTCGTAGTGCTGTTCGGCGAGGTCGCGAGGCACCGCCATAAATTTCATGCCGACTAGGGTAAATCCCTTGGTCTCAAACCGTTGCACCACTTCACCAATCAGGCCCCGTTGGACCCCATCGGGCTTGATCATGATAAAACTGCGTTCCACAGATACAGACTCCCAGCGTACGGATGACGTTCTCTATGCTCAGGAACCGAGTCCTTTTTGTAAAGCTTTTTGCGAAGATTGATCGAGCGACGGACCGAGACCAGTCCATGAGGCGATCGCTACCCCCCACCAACCGTCCCAAATTTTCCCTGAAGGCTCGGCTTTTAGCATCGCCACCCCCCCTCTACCCTTTCACCCCTCCACCCCTCCACCCCTTCCGTGTCCTAATAAAGACGCTTTACCAACTTGTCGCTCCCTTACCATCCCTGAGGCAGCACAAAGGTGTAAATCACATCTCCATGATCGGTGGGTTCAAACTGGGCAAAAAAGTCTTGGGCTCTGGCGTCTAGAAAGCGGCGGGCTTGGGGACCGGGAATCTGGGCCGCCATGGCAAATTCCAGCACGCTGAGGCGACCTTGATGATGGCGTAGCTGGTCGTAAAAAATGCTGTAGAGCCGCCGTTGGTGCTGGCGCTGGCGATGCCACAGCCCTAACCCCACCAAAGCGCCAACCCCCATCAGCAACCAAGGCAAGAGCACTTGCAGCAGCAGTAAGAGTGCTGTGCCAGTCAGGGTTAGGGCGATCGCAATCCCCAAGCGGGCGGGGAGGTGGGCGGCTGAACTGGGCCGACTGGGTGAATTGTGCCGGTGCAGTGGGGCCATGGCCAGTACCGTGCAAAGCGGGGCTGAGTCTCTATGCTAGAAACTCAGCCCCAGGAAGCCATCCAAACAGACTTAAACTGTAGGCCAAGAAGTAGGCCAAGATACTCAGTAAGCTTAGGAAGACCCGCCTCCCCAGCGCCATGCTCCAGTTACACGCTGAGATTATTCCATGCTGAGATTCAAAAGCCCCCAAGCCCGTCATCAGGCTGATCAACTGATGCAGCCGGTGCTGATTCGCGTGATTGATAACATTCGCAAATGCTTGGAAGTCTCCGCTTGGACAGGGGCCTATCAAGAGGCCCATATCTGGCCCGAAGGGGCCACAGAAGCCGATATCCATCAGGTTAAAGCCTTGAATGCCCAACTGGCTCGTGCTCAGCCTGAGCAAATCGCGACCCTTGAGGCTGAACTGGCGCAACTGCCCCAGCCGTTTCCGGTCTATGAGCTGCACCTGACCCAAGGAGCACAAAAGCGGACGGTTGATTTATGGGATCTCTGTTACCAAATTTGCTTCCAGCAGTTTCCGGTGGGTGAGCAAGCGGTCACCGTGGATATGACCCTGTGGGATAGCGATCTCGGGGATGTGAATTGGGTGGCGCTGGATGAAAAGGCTAAGCTACGCGTCCAGAAGATTTTTGCCGACCTAGAAGCGCCATGTTAGAACTCCACTGCCATACCACTTGTTCGGATGGCACCCTCACACCAGAAGCATTGGTGGCGCTGGCCCGAGCGCGGGGGGTCAAAGCCCTGGCCATTACTGACCATGACACCATCGCCGGTTGGGACCGGGCGATCGCCGCTGCTGCGAACGATCTAGAGATCGTACCGGGCCTGGAGCTGAGTACAGTTCATCGCGATCGCTCCCTGCATATTCTCGGGTTTTACCCCAACCGTGCCCAGCTAGAGGGGCCACTACAGGAACGCATCGCCGGTCGTCATCGTCGGGCAGAGGCGATGGTGGCTAAGCTAGCGGCCTTGGGATACCCGATCAACTTATCGGAGTTGCCTGAGGATACGGCTCCGGGGCGGCCCCACATTGCAGCAGCCTTGGTCGCCGCAGGCTATGTCAAAACTCCCCAAGCTGCCTTTGACCAATGGCTGGGGGAGCGCGGTCCAGCCTATGTACCCTACGAGCCCCTCTCGGCCCCAGAAGGGATTCAACTGCTGCGGCGCTGCGGGGCAGTGCCGGTGTGGGCTCACCCCTACCTGTTTCGAGGCGGCACCGTCGCCACCGTGTTGCCAGAGTTGGTAGCAGCGGGTCTGATGGGCATTGAGGTCTACCATCCTCACCATAGCCCCAGCGACATTCGGCATTTAGAAGCCTACTGTCAGGCATACGGGCTTTTAATCACCGGGGGTAGCGACTACCATGGCCCTACCAAGGAACCGAGCAAAGGCAATGTCAATCTGAATGGGCTACAGGTGTCCCTGGACTTACTGCCCCCCTTGAAACAGGCAGCGGCGGCTTTAAAGCGGTAAATCTAGCCAATTAAATCTGCTATAAAGCCCGTACGTGGCCTTTCTGATGGGTGGATGGGTGGATGGGTAAGGAAGGGAGCCGCAATCAAAAAACATACCAGGCACAAAAGTTGCTGAGGTAGGGGCGCACTAGCGGAGCCATGCCGTAAGGCTGTGGCGTTGCGCCCTAGTAATCGGCGGCTTAAATATCCTTAGCATTGAACAAGGGGCTTAAGCCCCTTGCCTTGGGTTTGTTAATGGTTGGGTTAATTCCGCCCTTGAGTACTAGTGAAGCGGTACGCTATTTACCGCTTGTCCCTAAGTGGGTAGGGGCGCGGTTTTCGCGTCCGATGCAGTGCGAAAAATCGTAGTGAGGACGGCAACGGGTGACGGTGCAGCGACTGGTGGTAAACCCCAGCCAAATCCAAGGCAATTGCCTGACCTTAACGGCTGAGCAATGGCATTATCTGCGGCGCGTTTTGCGGCTGACGGCAGGGGCACCGTTCATTGCCTTAGATGGGGCCGGACAGCAGTGGCAGGCGACCCTGACTATGACGGAGCCGCTCGCCACCTTAATGATGCCGATCATCGCCGCCGCCGCTCCGGTTGAGATTACCCTGGCTGCTGCCCTGCCCAAACAGGGATTTGACCAGGTGGTGCGACAGGTGACAGAACTGGGGGTGCATCGGATTGTACCGATTCTGAGCGATCGCACTCTCCTCAAACCCAGTGCCAGCAAAATCGAACGGTGGCGGCGGATTGCGGCAGAGGCAGCGGAGCAGTGCGAACAACCCAGGGGTGCCGCCCCTATTAGCGCCCCTGGATTGGGCCTCCTGGCTAGATCACGCCGACGCCCCCGACCAACGGTTGATCGCAGT
>JAAUQE010000307.1 GCA_012032425.1 Leptolyngbya sp. RL_3_1
CGAACGGCTTGTTTCCCAGCACCACCCATCGCGTCGTGAATCCTGATCAGATCGAGAACGGCGCTTTTCGCTACCGTTTTTTGTCCATCCTCGCTCGGAGGTAAACCTCACCCCTTTACCCCAATGTGTGGCGCGGACTGGCGGCACCCCCAGCTACCCGAGCTTGACCGCCGGGGCTTATCTGGCCCAGCGGCTGCGGGAAATTGGGCTGAGCAAAGCTTAACCGGAAGGCCGAATGGGGGAGAGGGCCATCTCGGCCAATAACCTCGGTAGAATAAAATTCATCAGCCGATTTTTTCACAGGTCAAGCGTATGATGCTTTCCGCTGGACTCCCTGCCTTTTTTGTGACCCTCCGGGAGGGCGTTGAGGCGGCTCTAGTGGTGGGCATTGTCTTAGCCTGCCTCGACAAGGCCCAGCAGTCCTACCTGAATCGCTGGGTCTACGGCGGCATCGGGGCGGGGCTGGTGGGCAGCGCCCTGATCGGCATTATTTTGAACATGGCCGTGACCGAGGTGCAGCAGGGGCTACCCGGTTTAGAAACCCTGATTGAGCCCCTGTTTGACAGCTTGTTTGGGGCGATCGCCATTATCATGCTGAGCTGGATGCTGGTGTGGATGACGCGCCAAGCCAGCTCTCTCAAGAGCAACCTAGAAGGCACCCTGTCTGCCGCCCTGACCGATGCGGTGGGGGCGGAATGGACCCTGTTTAGCCTGGTGTGCATCGCCGTTCTGCGGGAAGGCATCGAGACGGTGCTGTTTATTTTTACCTCAGTGCAGCAGAGCGGCGCAGCCTTGGTCGGAGCCCTGGGGGGGCTGACTGGGGCGACGCTGATCGGCTTGGCCTTGTTTAAATGGGGAATCCGTATCAACCTGCGGCGCTTTTTCAGGTGATGGGCGTGCTGCTGCTGCTGATTATTGGCGGGCTGGTGATTTCCTTCTGCCACCATTTGGACGAGGCGTTTGCTGTGGTCAGTACCCTGGTTCCGGCCATGGGGGATCTGTGTATCTCCCAGCAATCTTGCCTGCTGGGTCCCCTGCTGTGGGATGCCCATGGGGTTCTCCCCGACAAAGGCTTTCCGGGGGTGCTGCTCAAGACCCTGCTGGGCTACCGCGATCGCATGTATGCCGGTCAACTGCTGGCCTACGGACTGTTTTTAGCCGTGGTGGGCGGCGCTTATTTCCGCAGTCTGATGCCGCCACGCTTGTCTACCCAGGAGTCCTCTACGCCGTAAGGGATCCGCAATTAAAAAAACATACCAGGCACAAAAGTTGCTGAGGTAGGGGCGCAAGGCTTGCGCCCTGGTGAAGCGGTACGCTATTTACCCACTTGTCCCTAAGGGTTGGGGAGATAGGGGGCGGCTAGAGAGCGTGTGTACGTGACCCGAGCCAACTGGCCACCCGTTGGCCACTTCGCACTGCGCCTTCCATATAACCGATGTAGCGATCGGTATGTTCCCCCGCAAACAGCAGTCGCCCATAGGGCTGCTGAAAGGCGGGCCAAAATTCCGTCAACTGCCCCGGCCCATAGGCTGAGTAGGACCCCCCCACCCAGGGATCCTGGGGCCAGACCATATCGGTGACCGTGCTGACCTGGGCTTGCAGGCCGGGGTAGACCTGCTCTAGCTGGGCCAACACGGTTTCGGCTCGGTCGGTGGGGGGCATGGCGGCCAATTGTCGCCCGTACTGCCCCGACACATAGGCGGTCAAAATGCCGGCGCGGCCCGGTTGGCTGCTGGTGGCCTCGCTGACAAACCCAATTGGCAGGTCGGTAATGGTCAGTCCTGACAGCCCCTGCTTGGTCTGCCAAAGCCGCTGGTTAAACTGGCTGATCACTTTGACATGGGAGCCATAGTTCAGCTCGGCGATCGCCCGCTGCAAGACCGGGCTCAGGGCGGGCTCAAACTGGACGCTGCGTAGGGGGGGCAGGGGCGTCGCAACCACGGCATAGTCAGCGGTGACGACCCCCTGTTCATGGGACACCACGACCCCTAACGGGGTCTGGCGAATGGCGGTGACGGGTGTGTTCAACTGCACCGGGTTGACCAAAGCGGCAGCGATCGCTGCCGGGAGGCGATCATTACCCCCCTGAATGCGATACATCTCGACCCGCTGATCGGGCACCTGATCGTAAAGGGCCGCCTGCTGAATCAAAAACAAGAGCGAGAGCCATTCTGGGTCATCGTACTCCCCCCGTAAATATTGCTCGGTCAGCACCCGCGCTAGGGGATCCTGCGCCAGGGTATCGATCCAGCGGGAGAGCACCACCTGGTCTAAGGCGGCGGCATTGGTCATGGCTTCAGGATGGTCGAGATCCTCCAGACCCTGGGCAAGGGTTTCGAGCTCAGCCCAAAAGCGGTCATCTTCCCGCCAGGTTTGGGCACCAAAGGTTTCGGCTAGGGCTTGATGACTCAGGGGCAACCGCTGCCCTTTGAGGTAATACACCCCCTGCTCTGGCCGCCGATTCACCGGCTCCAACCCCAGGCTAAACCGCTGCACGTAATGGTGCATTTGGGGATGCACCTGCACATCATCAATATACTCACCGCCCCCCTCAGCATGTTGCCCCTGGGCAAAAGGCTGCCGTAGGGTGACGACGCGTCCGCCGAGGCGATCGCGGGCTTCGAGTACCGTCACCCGCCAGCCCCACTGCTGCAACTCATAGGCCGCCACCAGCCCCGCCAAACCGGCCCCGATCACCACCACATGGCCCTGGTCACCCTTGGTCTGGGTAGCATGGGCCGAGCCAGCCCATGCATTACTGAGGGTGCTGGTGATCCCTAGGCTGAGCAGCGATCGCAGCAGATCGCGACGGGTAGACATGGGGGGACCTTAGCTCTCAGTGCCCACAGTCGTCAGCGCTTCCGTTGCCGCCGGAATGGTTGCTGGCGTGTCAGCCACTTCCGCTTCCTCTGGTTTATATACAGCCAGATCGAACCAGAAGGTGGTGCCAATGCCGACCTCACTGATCAGATGGACCTGGCTGCTGTGTTTCTCAATAATGTTCTTCACAATCGAGAGACCCAGCCCTGTCCCTTCGAGGGTGTGAACCCGATTTTCGACCCGGAAGAAGCGATCAAAAATCGCTTCCTGATCTTCATGGGCAATGCCCACACCGGTATCGGCCACCTCAATGCGGATATATTCTCCGATGGTTTCTGAGGATTTCAGGGGGGAGCGGTAGGCCCGGATGGCGACGCGCCCCTCAGCCTGGGTGAATTTCAGCGCGTTGCCCACCAGATTGCCAAACACCTGGAGCAAGAGGTCATAGTTGCCCCGCAGACCGGGTAGATTCGGCTCAATGTGATGCTCAAGGGTAATCTGCTGATCGCGAGCATTGAGCTGATAGGTGCGCAGGGTTTGTTCGATCGGCTGAGAAACATCGACTGAGTCAAATCGATAGCGACGGCTTGACTCCAGACGGGATAAATCCAGCACGTCATTCACGAGCCGGGTGAGGCGATCGGTTTCGTGATTGGCCGTTTCCAAAAATTCTCGCCGCTCCCCGTCACTGAGTTCTTCCCCATATTCATGGAGGGTCTCAATAAAAGACTTGATGTTAAACAGCGGGGTCCGCAGCTCATGGGAGACATTGCTAATAAAGTGACTCTTGGCCTCGTTTAGGGCTACTTCTCGGGTGATGTCTTGCACCGTCATCGCAATGCCTTTCACATTTTCCTTGGCCTGGTCCAGCACCGTATTCAGCAAGACTCGCAGCGTCCGTGGGATCGGCTCTGAAATATTGACGCGAAACTCAGTGTTCTCTGCGGCCCCAGACACGGCCATACACAGCGGGTGCGCCAGCTTACTGCGCATGGCATCGGGAAACTGCTGTAGGGCACTGGCCCCTGATAGATCCTTGGCATCCCAACCAAATAGCCGTCGAGCAGTGGGGTTAACTAACACCATCTGCATATCGGCATCCATCAAGATGGCTCCGTCGGCAATGGTCGAGACCAGAGTTTCGAGTTTGGCCTTTTCGGCGGTGAGTTCCTCAATATTTTGCTCCTCATAGCGTTCGAGGCGCTCGGCCATGTCGTTAAAGCTAACGATCAGCTCCCCCCAGTTCGCCCCTCAGCGGTAGATCAATTCGTCTGCTTGAAATTAACCGGTCGGGCAATGT
>JAAUQE010000107.1 GCA_012032425.1 Leptolyngbya sp. RL_3_1
GGTGGCAATGGCAGTCATGGCAAGATTGAAATGGGAGGAATGGGATGGCGATCGCACTAGGTGCGACGGGCATCTTTGATGTTAAGGCAGGTGTCCTATTCAGTTTAAGGGCCAGTCTTAGGAGGAGCCTCACTATCGGTACAGGTGGTGACAGTCAGCCTCCCCATGTACCAAGGGACCGTTCGGGTACAGTAAGACCACCTGTTTTAACACAAGCATCTAACCCTTTTGGCAATGAGGCCAAGCCAGACTATGGCAAGTGTTGATCCTCTGGCTTTTAATCCTCTGGCTTTACTAGAGCGGGGTGTTTACGAATGGAATCAATGGCGACAACGCCTCACGCCGCCGGAGGCCCGTAGGGATCAGGGCGATCGCATTAACTTGCGAGAAGCCCGCCTGCGGCAAGCGCAGCTTCCCCAAGTCAACTTCTCATTAGTCGATTGCTGCATGGCCGATCTGCGCCATGCTGACCTCCGCCATGCTGACCTCAGGGAAGCCTTGCTCTACACGGCTGACCTCAGCTATGCCCAGTTAGAGAGCGCGATTTTGACGGGTGCCGACCTCAGGGAAACCCTGCTCCATGACTCGAATTTGGAGGGCGCTACGCTGAATGCCGCAGTCCTAACCAACGCCGATCTCACCCGTGCGGTTTTGCGAGAAGCCAGCCTCTGTCAAGCCGATCTGCGGCAAGCCAGCCTCAACCAAACCGATGCCTGCATGGCCCAGTTTCAGGGGGCGGATCTGTCCGGGGCAGACTTGAATGGGGCCGTCTTATACACCAGTGATTTGAGCCGTGCCCTGCTCAAAGGCACGACGCTGAATCAAGCCGATCTGCGCGAGGCTAACCTGGCCATGGCGGTATTGCAAGATGCCGTGCTCCACGAGGCCGATCTGACGGCGGCCATGGGCAGCGCCACCAACATGATTGGGGCCAGTTTTCACAGGGCCACTTTAGATATCGCCAATCTCAGCTTGGCCAACCTTTGTATGGCTAACCTCAGCCAAGCTTACTTGCGCGGCACTACCTTAATTGGGGCTAATCTCATTGGCGCAAATCTGCACTGTGCCCATTTAGCCCACGCCAACCTTGAGAGTGCCGATATCCGCGAAGGGATCCTGCGGCGGGCGGACTTGCGGCAGGCCAACTTGCGCTATGCCAATCTGCGCATGGCCAACATGGCCGAAGCCGACTTGCGAGGGGCGGACCTACGGGGGGCCGATCTCACCCATGCCAACCTCTGGGGTACCCAGATTGAGGGCACCTGCTTTGTCGATGTCACCATGCCCAATGGCAAGGCTTACCCGGGCTGAACAGGCGATGCCGGAGCGCGAGGCTTTACAAAAAAACATGGCTAGACAAAAACCTTAAAATGCCTGTTCAGAGCCGCAGAATTGCCGCAACCCAGCCGAAGCCGTGTCTGAATGGGCGTCGCAGAATAAATGGACGGCGTGAATGTTAATTGACCTTGAATTTCCGCTTTAAGGTAGAGGCAAGGGCGGCAAGGCTAAGCTACCCTAGTAAAATCAAAATCCCCATACCTTACTGAATTCTCGGAGGACCCTACTATCGTTAGACGCAGACCTGAGACCCGACGTGCTCGTCCTGAACAGCCCAACATTAATCGCAACATTCGAGCCCAGCAGGTGTTACTCATTGACCACGAAAACAATAATCGTGGCCCAACGGACACTCAAGAGGCGGTTGCCTCGCTGAAGAGGTCGGGCTGGATCTGGTTGTGGTTTCGGAAGGTAAGGAAACGCCGGTTGCTAAGATCCTGGACTACGGCAAGCACCAGTATCAGCAGAAGAAGCGCCAGCGCCAGAGTGCCAAGCCCACCATGAAAGAGGTGAAGCTGCGCCCGAATGTGGATGAGTTTGACTATGGCATTCGCATTGAGCGCGCCACGAAATGGTTGACTAAGGGCGATCATGTCAAGTTTCAGGTGCGGCTGCGGGGGCGAGAGCACCAGCACCGCGATCGCGCCCATGAGCTGCTCAATCGGATTGTGGCTGATTTAAAGGAAGTGGGTAAGGTCCAGACCTTCGACATGAAGGGATTAATTGTGCAGTTGGTGCCTGCTTCCTAGCTTTTACGTCTTAGAACAAGTCTGCGAGTCACGTTGCTGCGGTGCTCAGGATCAGCGCAATCCCAGGCATCCCCAGCAGGGTGGCTAGCGCTATGTGGTTCATAAAACCTGGGTTAGGGCCGATCTTGTCGGTTTCCTGACCTTTTTTGTTGCTGCTCCCCTTTGCATTGCTGTGCCATGACCGCTGAACTGCCTGATTCGATCCGCCTAGATGATGCCCAGCGTCAGGCCATAGTGATGGCGGTGGTTCGCACCCTTGACCACTACATATCGGTGGAGATCGCCGCACAACTGCAAGCGGATCTCCAGCAGGGCCTGCAAGTCGGGCGTTATGACGACAGCGTGGAGGGAGCCCAGTTGGCCGATGCCCTGACGGTGCAGCTCCAAGGGCTGAGTGGCGATCGCCAGCTTCAGGTCCATTTCAGTCCACAGGTGCTGCCAGAGCTGGAGGCAGAAACGCCCCCCACGGCGGCTGATTTAACCGCAGAGTATGAGCGGAGTCGGCTGCGCAACTTTGACCTCAACCGCGTCGAGCGCTTACGGGGCAATGTGGGCTACATCGAGCTGTATGGCTTTGAACCCCCCGAATTTGTGGGCGATGCCCTTGCCGCCGCCATGACCTTGGTGGCCCATACTCAGGCCCTAATCCTAGACTTGCGCCATAACCGGGGGGGCTCTCCCGACACCGTGGCGCTGCTGTGCAGCTACCTGCTCCCACCCTACCCTGCCGTGCATCTGAATGACCTGTATTGGCGTGCCGATGCCACCACCCGCCAGTGGTGGACGGTGCCTCATTTACCGGCTCCCCGCTACCTAGATAAGCCGGTGTACGTGCTGATTAGCGAAGACACTTTCTCTGCCGCTGAGGAATGTGCTTACAACCTGCAAGTGCTGAAGCGGGCCACTCTCCTGGGGGAGCACACGTCGGGGGCGGCTAATCCAGGGCGGGGTTACCGTCTGGGGGATCATTTCTGGATGTTTGTCCCCACCGGTCAGGCCATCAACCCGATCACCGCCAGTAACTGGGGCGAAACGGGCATTATTCCTGATGTAAAGGTCCCCGCAGAGCTGGCGTTGCTGACCGCTCACCTGGGGGCGCTGAACCGGCTCTTTGAGACGCAGCCCGAAGGACCTCAACTGCGAGAGGCGCAGCGATCGCTGCTGTTAGTGGAACGCGAGCTGAACCAAAAGCGAGCTGAACTGATTAGTCAGCTCAAGCGCCCTGCCGCGAGCGCCGACTTGGGTGAAGAATAGGGGCTAACCCAGTTTTTTTCTCTCATGACCGGAGCATATTTCTCTCATAATTCCAACAGAATATACCCCGGTTTTTTCTGAGACCGGGTAAATTTGTCATCCTTGATACACTCTCTAGTTGATCGGCACGAGTTTAGTCTTTGCCGACAGATTTTCTGTAACGAATCATGGATGAGTTTTAAACTTAAATAATTGCTTAACATTTTCTTTTTGTCACTTGGGCTGAAGGGTTGAGAGCCTTGCTGTGGCGACGCTTTTCCCCATAAGCTTGCGATGGGGATCAGGCGCTTCAACTCTGATTTGCAGGTAAAAATGCTCTCCCTCGGGTTGCGATCCCCGGTTTTTGAAATACCATTTTTATATATTGCCGCTTGTTTATAAAAACGTCGCAGTATTGCGATCCCGTCATCATTAGGACGCCGCTCTCATTGAGTGGGTGCTGGTGCTGGTCCCAGGGATCGCTTTCTGTCGCTTTTTCCCCTAGCTACGGAGACTCGTCATGAAGCGCCTTTCACACACTGTTAATTGCCCCAACTGCGGACGAAATGCCGAGCGTCATTACTTGCCTGAAAGTACGGTGGTCCGCACCCAATGCCCCGAATGCGATTATTTGATGATCACCTGTCATGACACGGGTCGGGTGATCGAAGCCTATGCGCCAGGGCTGTTTGCCACCGTCAATGCCTAAAGGCGGCAATGCGTCGCGATGCCCTCTCCTCTTTGCCATGCTCACCCCCGCTGTCTTGATCGATGGCGGGGGTTTTCTGTCGCTTCTGTGGGATCGGCTAACGGCGACGACTACTGCCGCGTGAGCTAGAGGAGCGCCGTGACGAACTGCGCGAGCTAGATGAGCGACGCGAGCTAGAAGCGGAGCGGTGCGAGCTAGAAGCGGACCGACTCGAACTAGAGGAAAAGGAGGATCCTGAAGAGCGGTTGCGACGAGCTGCCTCGCTGCGTCGAATCCCTTGGCGGGCCATGCGCTCAGCGGTGGCCAATTCCTGGCGGGCCTGATTGGCATTTTCATATTGGGTGAACAGGGCTTTGCCCGTGGCATTGCGAATGTCGGCATCCGCAGCCATCAGCGCTTGGGCCGCCTGAAAGTCATTACGCCCTTGTCCACGAGCGTCGGTGTCATTGACCAGCGATCGCACCTCGGCGGCGCGATCGCGCAGCTTACCGAGATAGAGATAGAGCAACGTGCGTAATGCCTGGTCTTGCTGGGCGCAGGCCAGGTGATATTCCCGCTGGCTGGCTAGGCTGTAAGCGTTGGTCACGTGATTGGTGGCTTGCCGTAAACGCTCGTCGGGCGGCGCGGTAGCGATCAGCCCAACAGCTTTTTGGTCGTAAACCGCTGCACCGCCGTGACATACCCTTCGATTTCGGAGAGTTCTTCCCGCAGGTGGGCCTCGGCATGACGGACTTGCTGAGCGCGATCGGCTAAGCCCTGTAAGGTGGTGGTCACCGTTTCTAACTGGTGCCTAACCGCTTCAGACTCGCGCCCGACGGCCTCAAATTGTTGCTCTGCCAAGCTATTGTGCTGATGTAGCTCAGGCAGCGCCGTGGCTGTGAGCTTGGCTAGGGTGGCTTGGGCTTGGTCGAGCTGGCCGTCTAAGTCTTGCCAGTTACTGGGGGGATAGGCTTGGAGGCTATCCCAATCTGCGGTAGTTTTGCCTTGGGCGAGGGTGATCAGCCGCTGAGTTTCTTGCTCTAGGGCTTGGACAATGTCTTGGTTGCGCTGGTGCAGGGACTGCCAATCGGTAGCGATGATCTGAGCCCTATGGGTGGCGGCAGCCAGTTGGGCTAAGGTCTCAATGCTTTGACCATACTGACCGGCACAGAGTTGCTCCCGTAGGGCAGTGAGCAGGGATTTGACTTGGCCCTGTTGGGGGGGGGAGTTCAGGGGGACGATAGCCCGCCCCTGTGAGGGTTTGAATGTTTTGCTGCTGGCTATCGTAGGTCTGAAAGGTGTCGATCAGCTGCTCTAAATGGTCAAAGGCTTGGCTCGCGCTGGCACAGTGATCGAGCACCTTCAGGTAAAGGCGATCGCGGTTCAGCGCGACCTCTGCTGCGGCTAGGGTCTCATCCACTGGGGCAAACACCTGGGATTCGCTCAACCCTAGGCTGGCCGGGAGTTGGGAGGGCAATTGCTGGCGACGGGCTTGGGTTGCGCTAATTGCTGGGGGGCGTCCTTCACCGCCTGACGGAGGCGGCTAATGGTGGCATCCACCCGCTCAATTAATCCCAAAATTCCCTCTTTATCGGTGTCCTCAGGTTGGACCCGCATCAGTTTGACCTTGAGGGGGGTATTTTGAATGTGCTGCTGGATAGTTTGAAGCTGGGTGGTTAACCCCGCACTCACGGCGGTCGTTCCTAAAATCAGAGCTGGGTTGAGCAAGGTTTGCAGGTCCTCGTCAGACATCTGCTGGATGCGATCGCGGGTGCCCACAATGGTTAAATACAGCCGCTCCCACGCTTCGACCTTTTGAACGAGGGATTGCTGCTCTTGGACCGGGGGGTCCTGGAGTTGGCTATGAACCTGAAAGGCTTGGTCCAGAACCTGGCGGGCCTGCCCCAGTTGACCGACGACTTCGTGGGTGAGGTCGGGGTAGCGTTCGCCATCTGCCTCTGTAAAGAGTTGATAGGAGACCGTATTTTCGGGTTCACCGCCGGTCAGGAGCTGCTCTGTCCCCATCAGTAAGTTGGCGACGTGGCTTTGCAGGGTGACCAGTTGGGCCTGCAACTGCTTGCGCCGCTGCCGCCTTAAGACCAGGATCCCAACCGTACCGCCACCTCCTGCCACTAACCCGCCGCCCGCCAAGATTCGGTTGCCGCCCCCTGAATCAACGCGCTCGGGTGCTGTAGTCAATGACTGAGGGGAGGCATTGGGGGCAGAAGCAAGGTCCGCCAGGGTAAAACTTTCTTGGAGACCGGTGGTCAGCGCCCAGGTCGCGTCTTGGGCCGCTAGGCGATCGCGGACGGTGCGTTTGAGCGCTTCGACACGAGCGGCTTCGGTATCGAGGGGGCTATCGTACAGGGCTTCCCCATAGGTGAGGGAAACGCCGTAGGGCAGATCGGTGGTGGTGGCGGCGAGGGCGATCGCCGCTTTCTCAAAACTATCCCCTTGGGTCAGGTCCCGTAATCCGGCCTCGCTCTCGACCGCATCGAGCTGGCCAAACCAGTCGTTTTCACTGGCGGGACGGGCATCGGTGAGGTACACCAAAACCTGATAGCCCGCCTCTGACCAAGGCCGAGCCGCTTCGCAAACGGCGTCGGTATCAACATACTGTTGGGTGTCGAGACGCAGGATGGCATAGGCACAGCTCTGGGCTAGGGCAGGGCGGTGACCCATCAGGAGGGGCAAGCCGAGGCATAAGGACAACAGTGGAATGGGGCGAAAACCCATAACTCTACTCCACGGAGAAAAAGCAGCAATTGACGGGGACTGAAGCAAGATAGCCGCCACAGCTATTCCTACAGGCCCTCAGCCTAGGATTACCCATTGCCGCCCCTCAATAGCGCCAAGGCGGATGTAAATTCTGGCAAGATTACCGGGATCTCACCGGGTGAGCGCCCCTCCAGAGGACACCTCAGAGGCCAGTTCAGAGGCCAGTTCAGCCACCACTTTGATTTCGAAGAGTTCTTCTAGCCACAGCTTTTTATCGTTTAAATTCCAAAACTCCGAGGCGCAATCGTCATCGGCTAGGGCCGGGGTGAGCCGTAGCGACAGCACGCGGCTGTCGGGGTCAAACCCATAATCGATCTGGGCGATCGCGCCAATCCCACGCCGATCTAGGGCCACTGCCACCCGCAGCAAAGCGCTGAGGTGACTGACCACCTGGCGGTGATACTTGGTGGGCAAGTTGCGGTAATTTTCGTGCTTCTTTTTGGGGGTGCTCTTGCGGTGGTAGCGGGCAATATTGGCGATCACCTCGATTTCCACTTCGGTGTAGCCCAGCAGCTCGCCATTGCGAATTAAATAGTAGGAATGTTTATGGTGACTGGAGTGGCTGATGAAATGACCGCAGTTATGCAGGATCGCCGCTGCCCAGAGGAGCTGCCGCTCCGGATCGCCCCATTGGTGCAGCGTGCCTTGGGTGACGTCAAACAAGGCTAAGGCATATTGAGCAACGCGATCGCTATGCTCCCCGGACACCTGATATTTCTGGGCGGTATTGATGACATTACGTTCCCGGACAGAGCTTTGGAACTGCATCCGGTTTTCGATCAGCCCTCGGGTGATCATCCAGTCCACCACCACCCCCTCTCGCAGAGCGCGCTCACAGACCGTCAGGGTTTCGACCCCCAGCATCTCCATGACGTTTTGCAAGATCACCGCCCCCGCCACAATGATCTCAGCCCGTCGGGCCGACATTTCGGGTAGGGCCAGCCGCTCTGAATAGGTCATGTGCCGCAGTCGCTCCACCCAATCCTGTAGCTCTGACAGGCTGATCTGAAAGCCATTCAGGGGATCGGGGACAAACCCCAGCCGTTCATGGGCCACGAGGGCAGCCAAACATTCGATGGTGCCGGAGGTGCCCACCAGTCGCAACCGCTCTTCCGGCTGCAGGTGTCGCTTCAGATCCTCGACAGCGGGTTCGATCCGGCCCCGCACATAGGCGCTCAGGTAGGTAAATTCTTGATCGCTAATCGGGTTGGTGGTAACCAACTGCCCGGTGAGGCGCACCGCCCCCACTTTGGTACTGCTCAAAAAGCGATGGGGTTCCCCAGTGCCGAGAATTAGTTCGGTGGAGCCGCCGCCAATGTCAATGATGGCGTGGGGGCGGCTATGGAACTCCATCCCCGAGAGTACCCCCAGGTAAATGCGGCGGGCTTCTTCGGTGCCGGAGATTAGGTTGACCGACAGCCCCACCTCTTGCTCGACCCGTTCAAGAAAATCATTGCCGTTACTGGCCTCCCGCACGGCGCTGGTGGCCACCGCCAGAATCTCTTCGGCCTGGAAACTATCGGCGATCGCCCGACAGCGTTTCAAAGACTGCACCCCCCGCTCGATCGCCCCGGCTGATAACCCCCCGGTCTCCTCAGAAAAGTTGCCGAGCCGGACCGTTTCTTTTTCGCGATCAATGATGGTGAAAGCAGGTAAATGGGGCTGAATTTTGACCACCACCATGTGGATGGAGTTGGTGCCCACATCAATGGCGGCGAGGATGCGATCGCGCGCACTGTCAAAGCGACTCGGATAGGTGAGTCGCGATGGATCAGGAATCAAGGCGGTACTCTCAACCATAGTTGGTTTGGGAAACGGGTTTGGGCAACACAGATTGATTGTAGGGTGGCGAGGCACCTGACCTAGCGTCTTAAAACACTTGGGTCATCAGGGAAAACCCTGACCTAGGCTCAGTCTGCCCATGGTGAGGCGGTGGCGCTAAATTTTACAATTTACGGTTACCCGATCCACCCTATCGCTAATCTATGACATCATGGGGTTGTGAGGGTTGAGATGGATGTCGGGCTTGCAAAATAAGCCCTTTTCGATGCCCTAGGAATACTGGTTTGAAGTCCAGTTAAATCTACACATTTTTGGACTTCTCATCCGCATCCAACTTAAAAACATGAGTTTTTACCGTAGGGCGAACTACAGGTTTGGATGGGGCTAAGGTTTAGCTGGTTTTAAGACATCTATCTTGACGGTTTTGACTATCGTTAAGCGGAGATTTTTTCTCCAGAGGTTTGTAGCCCGTTTAGGGGCACCAAGCTTAATTCACCTGTCTTGAGTTGACCCTACGTCGATCTGTTCAGCAGATTGGACCGTGGATGCGAAAAAATCACAGGAAAATAGCTTCCAGCGACGGTATTTAACCATCCACCCTCTCTAAATTTGAGTGACGGAGGTTAATTTATGAAACGTTTAATGACTGCAATTTTGGCCCTAGCGATGCCTTTGGCAGGCGCTATGCCAGCCCAGGCAGAAAACCCTTTAGATGTGCAGCGCTTAGCGATTACCGGCCACTGTTTTGGCTGTGATTTGACCGGTGCTGATCTGAGTCAGCGTCATCTGATTGGTGCCGACTTACGACAAGCCGATTTGACCGGAGCCAATCTGACTGAAGTCAACCTTGAGGGTGCAGATCTAGCGGGCGCTAACCTCACGGGGGCCAATCTGACCCAGGCGTTTTTGACAAACGCAAACCTGACCGATGCGGTCCTGGATGGAGCAAATCTGACCCAGGCCAAGCTTTACTTTGTAGAAGTGGCGGGGGCCTCTTTGGAAGGGGTGATTTTGACCCAAGCCGAGATCGTTAATACACCGATCAGCGTGGGGGGCGACTAGGGTTGCTAGGCGGAATTCAAAATTCAAAACCTCAGCCGGTCGGTTTTTCAGTCCGTGGGGATCGGTGAGGCGCTAGAGGCGCGTGCTGAGCAATGTTTCCACCTGCGATCGCTCCGGCAAGGCAGATTGAGCACCGGGCTGGGTTACCGTTAACGCAGCGGTAGCGCTGGCCCAGATTACGGCGTCTCGCCAGGATTTGCCTGCGCTCAAAGCTACGGCCAGACCCCCATTAAAGGCATCCCCCGCCGCTACGGTATCCACCACATCCACCGTAAAAGCAGGTTGATGGAAGGTCTCTGTCGCAGTGGCACAGATTACCCCTTGGGCACCCAAAGTAATGATTACCGTGGCCACACCGCGCTGCCGCAGGACTTGGGCCGCTTGTCGCGCTTGCCCTAAGGTGGCTACCGGAAAGCCCACCAGTTGGCTGGCCTCGATTTGATTGGGGGTCAGAATATCGGTGTGTTGATAAAGCTCTGGCGGTAATGTGTCGGGGGCGGGGGCCGGATCGAGCACGACCCTGGTCCCTGCGGCTTTGGCCCGTTGCGCCGCAGCGATGACGGCTGCCAAAGGAATCTCTAACTGCATCAACAGAATATTGGCCGCTGTTAAATAGGGGGTGAGGCGAGCCATATCCTCCTGATTGACCTGACCATTAGCCCCTGACACCACCACAATTTGGTTCTCCCCATTGGCGGCGACGGTGATGGTGGCAATGCCGGTGTGAGTCTGGTGATCCACGGTGATGGCATCGATGCGACCCCAGCGATCGCCATCCCCTGACGCAGGACCTCGCCAAAGTCATCGGCTCCCACCCGACCCACCAAATGGGTGGTGGCCCCCAAACGGGCAGCGGCGACGGCTTGGTTGGCCCCTTTGCCACCGGGCACGGTTTCAAAGCTGTTGCCCAGAAGGGTTTCACCGGGTTGCGGCAGCCGGGGCGATCGCACCACCAAATCCATATTCAGGCTACCGAACACCACAATCGCCATGATGGATATATCTGCAAACGGTCTAGTCCTCAATGGCGGCACTGCACTGGGCATTCCGGCTTCTAGCCCCCTGCCCCTTCTGCCCCCTTGCTACCCTAACCCCAAAATAGTGCTGAAACCTTATGCCGAGTCGTCCTCTGTGCCAGTCGGGCGATCGCTGCTCCAGCCCCACCACGCCGTATCGCATTCGCCACAGTGATAAAATTCTTGCCATTTACGCTGCTGCTCTGGGGTATAGACCGGCGATCGCCGATTAATCCACACCGCTTTAGCCTGGGCAGCTGTAGCCCCACAGCCGGGACAAACAAACCCTTGGGCGTGACGGGCCGCATTGGCCCAGGGTGGCGGGACGGGCAAAAAGCATCCATGGCAACGATCGAAGCAGCTATTCCCTATTATCGGTGGGTTCCTAGGTTTCGACGCACCGCCGCCTGAGATGGAACATGCTGTTATGTGGCGCTGGCCGCTGTGTCTTTTGTAGGGCTACTCTTCGAGAAGCCGCTTCGCGTCTAGTGCCCTTCCCGTTCCCTGAAAGGGTTTCCGAAGGGTAGGGTATGCTGCCTTTTGAATTTCGCGTAGCGCTACTAACCTAAGCGCTGCTTGAGATCCCGAATGGCGGCACTGGTATTGCGATCGTAAGCAATTTGCAAACAGCGGGAAATCACTTGCGGTAGATCAGTCGTTGGGAAAAATTGGCTTTGCTGGTGTCTCTGATATTGGTTGCCCTGGAATTGACAGAGCTGTAGTTGGTCTTTTCTGAATAACCAGATTTCGGGGACCTTGTAGGGCAGATAGTCATTGACGTCGGAATAGTTGATGATGTCAATTTCTAACATCAAATCTGGCGGAGGATCTTGCTGCCAGTCAATCCGATCTTTACCTGAGACCGCCTGCCAATGGTCGATATAAAAGCATTAGTCGGGCTCAATCCCGCTCTGCTCGGGGAGTTCCATGGTGACTGGGGTAAAGGCATCGTATTCCTGCCTACCATGGTCTAAGAGCACCTTGACGATATCGGCAATCAAGCTTGCGTCTCGGCCATGTTTGGGCAGTGGAGCCATCAGTAACACTTCTCCTGGCCGATACTTAATCCGAGGGATTGAGCCATCGCCCCGCTGTTGGCAGAGCCGCTGATAGTCTTGCCAGTTGGCCGGTAACCGCACCACGGCACCGCCAGGCAACTGAATTTTTTCAGGGGAGACGAGGGCAAACATCGCGGTGTCCCAGGCGAGGGGATGTGGTTTTCAGTGTAGCGTTAGGGGAATGGGCTGTGAGCCGACTGAATGATGGGCTCTGCCCGGTTAGAGGAGTGCTTTTTTGACTGCGCGATCGCCCCGGCCAACCCAGCCTAACCGGCTTTGGGCCACCCTCAAAAATACCCCCCGTTTGTTTCGCTTGGTGTGGCAGGCCACCCCCCGTTGGCTGTTGCTCAGTCTGGTGATCACCCTGGCCAATGCCTTGATTCCCGTGGCTCAGCTCTATGTGGGCAAGCTGATTGTGGACTGGGTGGTGCAAAACGCAGGGGTGGCAGATCGCGCGGTGCGGCCTTTAATTCAATGGGTGGCGATCGAGTTTGGCCTGGTCTTACTGCAAAGCTTGCTCACCCAAGGGCAGACCTTTGTGTCCCAGGTGATGCGCGATCGGTTCTCCCTGGATGCCAATCAAATTTTGCTAGAGCAGGCGATCGCCCTCGATCTAGCCCATTACGAACAGCCCGAATTTCACGATCTGCTCAGCCGTGCCCAGCAGAGCGGCGGCAGTTATTTATTGCGGGTGTTGGATATTCTCACCCGGCTGGTGGGGCAGGTGGTGGGTTTGGTCGGCCTGTTGGCCCTTTTGCTGAAATTCAACCCCGCCGTCACGGCAATTTTGTTTTTGACCGCAACGCCAGCCTTTTGGGTGGGGGGTGCGCTATTCCCAACGGCGGTTGTTGGGGGGTCTGGCGACGCATCATCCAAAACCGCCTGTCGGAATATTTTGAACGG
>JAAUQE010000308.1 GCA_012032425.1 Leptolyngbya sp. RL_3_1
CTGCAATATTCAATACTTTTCCCAACACCACCTTCAGCCAAAACAATGGCGTCATCCAGCTCACGGGCATTGGCAGTCGCTATGTGGGGTATTTCATTGCTGGAATCTTTGTCATTCTGGGATTAGTTCCCATCGTTGCAGGGGTGTTTCAGACCATTCCCCAGCCGGTTTTGGGGGGAGCCACCATCATCATGTTTGGTACCGTGGCTGTGGCCGGGATTAAGATTATTTCCTGCGTCAATCTCACCAAACGAGCCTCAATTATTTTGGCCGTTTCCCTGGGTTTGGGTCTCGGGGTTAGCGTGGTACCTGATATCTTGGATCAGATGCCGGGCCTCGTGAAAAGCATCTTTGCTTCGGGAATTAGCACCGGCGGATTGACGGCGCTGCTGCTCAATATCATTTTGCCTGGCCCTCGCCAGTAATCCGCCCTTCTCCCACTGCTGTCCTGGATGACTCAGTTAATCCAATGCCCCACTCATTGGCGTTTGTAAACCAGTTGGAGCGCGACGAGTTTGTTGCGCTCCTGGGTCCTGTGTTTGAGGAGACCCCCGCGATCGCCCAGACCGCTTGGGAGCAGCGGCCCTTCATCAACAAAGCAGCCCTTATGCAAGCCATGATGAGAGTCCTGGGATCGCTCTCCCCCGGCCAGCAGTTAGAGCTGATTCGAGCTCACCCCGACCTGGGAACTAAGGCCAAAATGGCGGATGCCTCGGTCCAGGAGCAATCTGCGGTGGGCCTGAACCAGCTCAATTCCAGAGAATTTGCACTGTTCCAACAGCTCAACCAGGCCTATAGAGGCCAAATTTGAATTTCCCTTTATTGTGGCTGTCAAGCACCATGACAAAGCCAGCATTCTCGCAGCCTTTCAACAGCGCCTCAAAAATGATCTAGACCAAGAGCGAGCCGCTGCACTGGCGGAGATTGCAGAAATTGCTCGACTGCGGTTAGAGGCTCTGATTGAATAGATAAGCGCCTCCAAAGCCTCGTCCCCATCAAAATTAATAAGCTAACTCGCAAACGTTTAAAACCTCACTATGGTTCGACATTTTGGCAACTCTCCTCGTTAAAAATATCCATACCCTGGTCACGATGAACGGCGATCGCGAGGAGATTCGCCGGGGTGCACTCTTTGTGCGAGATAACATCATTGAACAGGTGGGCCAAACCGATGCCTTGCCCATCGAAGCCGATGAGGTACTGGACCTGGGCGATCGCCACATTGTCTTACCCGGCCTGGTCAATACACACCACCATTTTTATCAAACCCTCACCCGAGCCATTCCCGCCGTCCAGGACTGCGACCTGTTCCACTGGCTCCAGGGTCTCTATCCCATTTGGTCAAACCTCACGGCCTCTGGGGTGAAGGTGAGCGCCCAGATGTGCGCTGCGGAGCTGATGCTGAGTGGCTGTACAACCGCCAGCGATCATCTCTATTTGTTTCCCAATGATTGCACCCTGGATGATGAAATCGAGGCCATTCAAGCGATGGGGCTACGCTTCCACGCCAGCCGAGGCAGCATGAGCCTGGGCCAAAGCCAAGGCGGACTGCCGCCAGATTCCCTCGTCGAACAAGAGCCCGATATCCTTCGGGATAGCCAGCGCCTCATTGAGCGATACCATGACAACTCCCGTTACGCTATGTTGCGCATGGTCCTGGCCCCCTGCTCACCGTTCTCGGTTTCTCCAGACCTAATGCGTGAGTCCGCCGCCCTGGCTCGCAGCTATGACGGCGTTCGATTGCATACACATCTTGCGGAGAACTTGTCAGATGTGACCTACAGTCAAGAAAAATTTGGCCTCTCGCCGGGGGACTATGCCGAATCCGTTGGTTGGCTGGGAGAGGATGTTTGGCATGCCCATTGTGTGCAATTGAGCGATCGCAGCCTTGAGAAATTTGCCCGCACGGGTACCGGCGTAGCCCATTGTCCCTGTAGCAATTGCCGCCTCGCCAGCGGAATCGCTCCCATTCGCAAAATGCTCGATCAGGGCCTGTCCGTGGGACTAGGCGTTGACGGCGCAGCCTCCAATGATGCCACCCATCTGCTGGGTGAAGCCCGGATGGCGTTTCTGCTAGCGCGGGTGCGTGAGGGCAATGCCGCTGCCCTGACCGCTCGCCAAGCCCTGGAAATGGCAACGCTAGGCGGAGCCAAGGTGCTCGGTCGGGACGACATTGGTGCCCTCGCCCCCAGCATGGCCGCTGATTTCATCGCCTTTGATCTGGACCAACCGGCCCTGGCAGGTAGTGGTCAAGACCCAGTTGCCTCGCTAATTTTCTGTCAACCTCCCCAGGTGGACTACAGTTTTATCAATGGCCAACGGGTCATTGATCGCGGTCAGTTCACTCAAATTGATTTATCCAGACTCATTCATCAATGCCAAAACGCAGCATTAGCCATGGTTAAAAAACTCTAAAAGAGCAACTGCTTTCAGAAGGGGTCGGTTCCCTTGAGGATTTGGGAAACCAGGATTGGAGCAAGAACAGAAATCCCGGCCCTGACCCATCGGTTTACAACCTAGCCGTCAGCATTATTACAACCGTAGGGGCGTTCAGCCGAACGCCCTGCGAAGCTCCTAGCTCGGCTCAGTCTGGATGATTAAATTCCTAGAACTCCCTTACGCAGTATAGATTTTACTTAATCCCAACTTAGCCAAACCTTTCCGATACATGATCGAAGATTGATCCGCTTGAATATGGGATTCAATGCTGAGATCTAAGGGCAGATCTTCGGGATACTGAGCTTCAACCACTTCTTGATCTTCGCTAAAAACTTGATAGTTGAATTCATAGACCGGCTCCAAAGGCTGGTCTTGATCAAAGTTGCGACACAGCGGGCTAAATAACCGAGTCTTTCGAGCTGAAACCGGCGAGGCTGCATTGAGAATGCAAAGACGCCCCTCCCCTGGGAAATGAACTCTCAAAATTGCCGTAAAGGGTAAAAAGACCGTGAAGGCCCTGAGCCATTCAAAGCCAGCAGGGGCAAGATGCTGAAAGCCTTTGGGGAGATTGCTAACAGTGCTGATGTAATCCGCTTGAAAACCGCGATCGGTAGGCGTAACCGCATATTGGGGAACGACGGGATTGTCCGGATCGCCAAAGGAATCGGCATGGACCCAGGAAAAATGTGCAACGTCTAAAAAGCCTTCCATCTGCCGACCAGCAGCAGCTTCGATGGAAATGGCTTCGGGAAGAATGGTTTGGTAATCAGCCTCGGTCCACTCAGGCAAATCGGCAGGGCATCCGGGTCAATTTCCAGTGCCTGCAGCCAGCAACGGCTCGCCGCCTGCACCTGGCTGGTGCGCTGGTAAAAGTCTGCTACTCGCCGCAACGCGCCGGCACCGCCGGTGGCGAACAAGGCGTCCGCGGCTTTCTCGCCGCCTACGATCAAAGCACGGGAAAAGAAGTGTGGCGGTTCTGGACCATCCCCGCTCCCGGCGAACCGGGCCGTATGCCTTTCTGGCGCGGCGACGGGCCGGGTCGCCCGCTGGAATTCGGCCGCGCGGTGGGCGCACTGACCCGCGGGCTTTTGTCCGTACCGAGGGAGCAGGCACTGAAACGGCTGATCGAGAGTCATCGTCTCGAGGAGCGCGCCGCACGCAACCTGATGGATGAACTGCGCGGAACGGGACTGGAAACCGGCGGCCCGCACCGTATTCGGCAAAGAATAAACAGCAGTTCGCTAATCAGCTGGATCGCCTGCTGACGAAGCTGATGCGAGTCACCCGTCATCCTCAGTAAGTCGACGCGACTCCGACCTGACTGGTATCGGAGAATTTCTTACTGGCCGGGTGATTTTCCGCAACTCGAGCCTGAAGCGATCGATCCCGCCGCGATCGGGTCCGAACCAGACGCGCCCCACCACCAGGTCACGCTGGCACCCGAGCCGACACCCAAGCCCCTTCCCATACCGACGATGCGCGAGATCAAGCAGGCCACGCCGCGCGGACCGAAGCTCGCGGGCCCGCCGGCTAGCCACGAAGAGAACTCGTCGACCGACCCAAGCTGCGACGGCATCCAGGAGCGGGGCCAGCTCGCGCTCGAGCGCCGCGAGTGGCAAGCCGTGCTCACTCACACCGGGCGCGAGGACTGCTG
>JAAUQE010000108.1 GCA_012032425.1 Leptolyngbya sp. RL_3_1
CCACACGCCTGTTGTGTCGCCTCAGTGGTCGTTGCAGCCATTTCGTTAGTAACAACGAAGTCCGTGCGGCGGGTGGACACCACAACCCGGAAACACTGCACTTTATGGTCTTTGGGAAAGCCTTTGATTTTCAATCGTTTGCCTGAGGTGAGTTCGGCTTCACTCCACTCCAAACTATCGATGCGCTGATAAGTCTGTTGTCCATCCGAATCATCGACTTGGCGATTGGTCTTGAGCGGACAGTAGTAGACCTTCTGCAAGGCTTCAATGAAGCGCATTAAGCTCTTGGTGGCATACCAGGTATCCATCAGCACGGCGTAAAACGGCAATGCTTTCTGGTAAACCGTATGGTTCAGCATGTCTTGGACATGCGCCAACTTACTTTTGCCATCTCCATCGGGATCGTAGATGCGGTAATCAATCAGCCAAAACTGGTCTAGCTCAGGATTGACGTAGACACAGGTCACCACACCAATGCCTTTAATAACACCATGGGCGTTCCCGCTGTACTGGCGACGCACCAGCTCAATGGCAAAGGAATGTTGCTTATCAAGCACCGTGTCATCAAACACCAGATAACCCTGAGGCGTTTCAATGACTTGTCCCGCCACGTTCTGCCAGATTAATCGAGGGGTGATTTTCTCCCCAGCCAAGTATCGATTGATCTGGTCATGGGAGAAGCGCTCACAGTGGTCGGCGAAGTTGGTCAGCGTATAGTTAATTTGGCTCACCAACAGATATTGGCAATAGTCCAGACGGCTCACAGAGTCTTTCATACGTCGGCTCTAGAGGGGTTTATTCCATCTTGGGGATAACTGCCCGATTAGCTTTGCGTAAGTCCTACCAAAAAGACATCCAAGCGATCCAATGCCAGACATAGCCAGTTCGACGTGGCCACCCAGGGCAATAATCGCCGAGTCAAATTCCTTGGCAACAAATTGTAGCGCTGATAAGCCACGACTTTTAGACCGGCTTCAGCAGCCAGTGATTCAACCGCTTTTTGGGTGAATTTTTTGGAGTGGGGTACCGTAAACTGGACCGGCTTAAACTGATAAATCAAGGCAATTAAGGCTTCACTCAAGCTGTATTTGTTCGGCAAGTGAAAACAATAAAACTTACCGCCTTGCTTTAATATTCTCCGAATTTGTGCCATTGACGCAACTTGACTGCCTCCCATCTCATGGACATGCTCAAGCACGCCGATGCTAAAGACGGCATCAAACTGATTGTCGGGGAAGTCAATCGTGATTGGTTCCTTTTCGTCACTCATTTTATAGGCGTAATGTTCCTTGCCAGTCATGCATTCAGGGAAGCCATCAAATGAGTAGCCCACCGTTTCCATGCCGAGGTAGTTTAAATAACATGAAAAATGACCATTTCCACAGCCCCAGTCGAGAGCCACATCACCTTTGTTTAAAGTCTGGGCCGTTACCTCGTGGGGGAAGGCGTATTGGAGCGCCGTAAATTCATTTTCAAATTGGTATAACAGCTCTCGCACCCCATCTTTTCAAGAAAAGCGAAAAAATCTCGCGTGATCATAGGGTCTCCCAGCACGATTTTTGACGACGCCATACGTCGTATATGGATAGCCCGTGGCATCAGCATCCTGATGCCACGGGTCAGCATGATGCAGTCAACTATAGGCGAAGATCAACACCTTGATGGACGGCTTTTTATAGCGCTGGCCACTTTGCTTAAGAGGCTGTTTGAAAAGGGGTGACCCGAGTTTGAAAGGATACCTGATGCCCTCGGGGTGGGAGCTACAACCTTGATTTATGCGCGGCTCTCGCTGGGGGTTGCAGGGGACTAAAGCTAACCCCGCAAACTTTTCAAACAGCCTCTAAGACACCTCGGATCGTTCTGTTCTATAGCCCACAAGTTCTATAGCCCACCAGCAAAGTGGCTCGCAGTCTTGTCTTAATCAGACTGGCGACTGCTATAGGCCGCCCAGAATGCCGCCAAGCCGCTGCCAAAACCCTTTGCTGTCTGAGGGTCGGTTGCATTGGCGGGGACCCTGGTGATCTCTCACCGCGCTAAAAAGGGAAGCGAGGAATCGGGAGGGCGTCAATCACCGCATCGATCGCTCGATCGGTCAGCGCCCGGACGACCGCATCAGCGATCGCCTGACTGGCTGCCGCCGCAAAGCCCGAGTCGCCGGTAGTAGCCACATCAAAGACGCAGCCATCCAGCAGCACCTCCGCCACCCCGGCATTGCGACAGGTGTCGAGGGCGGACCGCACCGCGCGGGGGCGACCCGGTTGAGGGTGACAAAGGTGCTGGGGAAATTGCGATCGGTGAAGGTAACGGTGGATTCCCCAGAGCGGTAGTCAAATAAGGAGTCGGCCTGGGTAATCCGCCAGCTATCGCCAAACTGACGGTAGAGGCGATCGAAATAGGCATCTTCGACCTGCCGCACCGGAATCACTGAGGGCAAAACCCGGTCTAGGGCGTTGGTGGCCAAACTATAGGAGGATTCGGGGGGGAACGGTGGTGCCATCCCGGCCCCTGAGGTCGTTGTTGGGGTTGCCATTGTAGTCGCCGAGCAAGCCGATCAGGGTGCCACGATGGGCACGACTGAGGGTGGGCATGATGTTGACAAAGCGATCGCCCCCCACCGTAATAAACCGAACGATCACCTGGTCGCCGCTGGGCCAAATCACCGCATATTCGTCATTGTGAACCCGCTGGATTTCGCCGCCGCCCGGTAAGGCCGTGGCCTCGGAGACCGAGGTGGGGACGCCATCGATCCAAGTGACGGTATTGCCGCGATCGGGAATGTCTTGGGCGTAGATGGCAACCCGATGGCCACACACCTGCATGGCGACAGCACTATTGAGGGAGAGGTTATTGTTGCTGGCTAAGCGTTTTTGGCGGGCCTGGACCTTAAAATTGCCGGATTGATTTTGGGTGAGGTCAAACTCCCCGACCAGGTGGAAGGCATAGGACAAACCGTCGTAGGTCTGGATGTGGGGATCGCCGTAGCTCCGACCTTGGATCGGATCGGCCAGCGGCCCAGAACTGACGGTACAGAAGGCGTCCTCGGCTTTAACCTGCTGGGCATTGACCGGCCCCAGAGAGAGCCCCAGAGTGGCAAAGACGCCAACGAGGAGTAGGCTCAGCCACCGCAGGTTGCGCCAACGCATCACTTGATTCCAACTCAACGGCATTGGTACTAGCCCTAAACGAATTTAAAAGCAATTCTCTGGGATAACTGCTCTGGACGCAATGGGCTCAGCAATGGCCCCAGCCGGTTGGGCGTTAAAAATTAGGGTGATCCCAGATGCTTTAAGTCAAGGGGTCAGCAGTGGGAGATCGCCCTACTGCCGCCCTGAGCTTTGACCAAAACTGTCGATGAAGATTGCATGAAGCCTTGATCAAGGGCTGAAAAAATGTTGCCCTCAATACACTTCCTGGATGACAGGTGACCGAAGATCCTCTAAGTAATCTCAGTATTTACACTGAAATATTGTGGAGCCTATATGAAGTTTTTGACTCGACTCGGCTGGGCGGGCTGGGCGGCTTTTGGGTTGATGGCGGTGCCAACCCTGGCCGACGCCGCGCTACTGGTGGGCAACACCCGTGGCAACAATGTCGTTCTCTTTGATGAGATTAGCGGCGACTTTTTAGGGGATTTGATCCCTGATAATGGGTTGCTCGATAGCCCTGACACCTTTGTCTATGGCCCTGACGGTAACCTCTATATCAGTAGCGGCACCACTCCCGAAAACTCAGCGATTTTGCGCTTCACCCCCGAGGGTAAATTTATCGATGTCTTTGCCTCCGGCAATGGCCTCTTTCGTCCCTATGGCATTGCCTTTGGTCCCGACGGCAACCTCTATGTCAGTAGCTTTTTGTCCGACCAGATTTTGCGCTACGACGGCACCACCGGCGCATTTATCGATGTGTTTGCCGAACGGCAGGGGGAAGTCGCTGATGGGCTGAACGGCCCCAACGGCCTGCTCTTTGGCCCCGATGGTCACCTCTATGTCACCACCCAGGGCAGCGTCGCGGTGAATGGTGCAGCCGATTTTAGTTTTGGGCTGCCCAGCATCATTCTGCGCTACGACATTGCCACCCAAGTGGGTGCCGTCTTTGCAGAGCAACCCACCCCTTCACCCGACAGCTTTGGCTTCGTCAGCTTTTTGGGACTCGTGACCGATCCCATCAGCGGCGATCTATTTGTCAGCGACTTTGCCAACGGCATTCGCCGCTACGATTTTCTGACCGGCACCCTCCTGGACGAACTCTCGACCAATTACACCAGCAGCGTCCCCAGCAGCAGCTTCATCGGTAGCTTGGCATTTTCTCCTGAGGGGGATCTGTTTACCGTCGGGTTTAACATCGCTAGCAATATCGGCTCCATTCTCAAGTACGACGCGGCCACAAAAGAGCGGGTTTTGCTCACCGATAGCAGCCCCCAACTCCAGCGCCCGATTGGTATTCTCTATGCCACCCAGAATGCCACCAAGCCTGTGCCAGAACCCTTTGCGCTCTGGGGATTGGTGGCGGTGGCAGGCTCCCTGGCGATCTCTCGCCGTCGGATTTAGGCCGTAGGCTGGCGGGTCTTCCCCCCGCCGACCTACCCTGAATAGCCGACCTATGCGTTGGCCTCGCGCTGACGACTTTTGAGTAAACCCACGCCCCCGACTACGAGTAAGGCAGTGGCTACAGCCGGTTCTGGAACAGTCTCAGAGGTTTCAGGGATTTCGATGCGGGGCAAAACCCCGGTAATCGCGAGGCCGTCGTTGATGCATTCTGCAAACAAGTGAGCCACATATTCCCCATCGGCCATTAAGTCACGGGCAAAGCTGAAGCCAAAGGTGTTTCTCCCTTGAACACCCGCATTAACCGACTGGAAGTTGAGACCCAGGGTGGCTAATGCATTCCCGTCTAGTTGCTCAATACCGCCGAGAAAGGTGCCGGTGGCAATGGAGTTCGTGACGCTGTAGTTGGCCTGCTGGAAATAGAAGTCACCGTCATCCATCTTTTCGCGGTGATCAAGCCCACCCATAGAGGCACTTCCTGCCCCCGCTTGATTGGCCCAGTTGCGGTGCTGATTCATGGATTTGAACCCTGAATTTTGTTTGGCGACGTTTTGCCCCACAACATTGCCGTAAACGCCCACCGCACTGACCCCAGAGTCATTGCCTGCGTCGAACTTAACCGCAAACAGACTACCTTGGGCGTCATTCAAGTCTTCGCCGGTGAAGTTGAAGAACAGGTCGCCATAGTGAATCTGGCCGTCATCAGCACCGCTGTCAAATTCACCCCCTAATCCCAGGTTGGAACTCAGGGCAACATACACTCGATCGGCAGTTTCTTTAATGGCTAAGCCGTAAAACTCATAGCTACTATTGGTGCCCCGACGGCCAGCTTCGGAACCATCGTTAAACGAGTCGATGGTGTACTTCCAGCCACTCGACTCCTGGGAATGGGCGGGGGCGACACCAGCAGCGGTCACAGACAGGACACAGCCTGCTAAAGCGAGAAAAGTTTTTTGCGAAATGTTCATCATCATTATTACTCCCTCAATCGAGGTATTGAAGCGCTCAGTAGTAAACTGCACCTGCATGATGTGTGGTATCGAAGCCGTTGCAGAGCCCTTGCACATCACCCACGCTTCTAACGGTATCAATGACGACATGGGCTAGGAAACAGCAATCCCACAGGATCACTGAAAGCCTTTCCTGAAAAGGGCTGTAGACTGTATTTCATGAAGCTCGACGGGGATTCATGCTGCTTTTATATCTGCCCACCCAGCCCTGTTGAATATACGTAGAGTGCCCCCACGAATTTGCTGGCGGCTACGGCAATGGCGGCGGTAAAACCCATTGCAGAGCCGCCCCGAGATGTACCCAACGAACGGCTGGCAATGATGGCGCGATCGCCAAGCGGTACAAGCTAATAATTGAGCAGTGCTGATGCCCCAGTCCGGTTTGGTGGACCTCAACGGTGCCAGTCAGTCAGGCCACCAGTTTTGTCAATCAGGGTGATGCCTTGGGCTTGGAGCAAATCCCGGAGGCGATCGCCCTCGGCAAAATCCTTGGCCTGACGCGCGGCTTGACGCTGGGCCAAGAGCGCTTCAATTTCACTGTCCGCCAGCGTATCGCCCTGGGCCGCTTCTAACTCCTCCGCCTCTAGCCCCAGCACCTGCGCCAGCACCACCAAGGTTTGCCATTGCTGGTATAACTCGGCGGCGTCACCGTCCACTTGGCCCTGGTGGGTAATCACATTCCCCACCCGACGCAACTCCTTGGCCAGCTCAAACAACACTGCCAGGGCTCCCGAGGTGTTGAAGTCGTCATCCATCGCCGCTTCAAACTGCTGAACGGCGGGGCTGTTGCGGTCCAGGGTGCGGGCCTCCGGAGCGGCATCCGCCCAGCCCAAGTTCGTGCCGTACTCAAGGCCAAAGCGCAGCCCCTCCTGGAGGGTGGCCCAGCCGTTTTTGGCGGAGGCGATCGCCCCATCGGTAAAGTCGATGGGCTTACGGTACTGGGCCTGCAACACAAACAGCCGCAGCGCCATCGGAGAGGGAGCCTCAGGGGCCTCATCCAGCAGTGCCCGAATCGTGGTGAAATTGCCCAGGGATTTCGACATTTTCTCCCCCCCCACATTCACCATGCCGTTATGGAGCCAGTAGCGGGCCAGGGGGTGCCCAGTGGCGGCCTCCGACTGGGCGATTTCATTCTCATGGTGGGGAAAGACCAAATCCGCCCCGCCCATGTGAATGTCAATGGTGGGGCCAAACTGCTCCTGCACCATGGCCGAGCATTCAATATGCCAACCCGGTCGCCCCGGCCCCCAAGGGGACTCCCAAGCAGGCTCCTCGGGTTTGGCCCCTTTCCACAGGGCAAAGTCAAAGGGGTCTTGCTTTTGCGGCCCGTTGGCTGCTGGGTCCGGGGTCGAAACCCGACCGCTTGCCCCCGCCTGCATATCGTCTAATTTACGGCCCGACAGCTTGCCGTAGCCGTCAAACTTACGCACCGCATAGTACACATCGCCGCCGGTGGCATAGGCAAACCCCTTTTGCTCCAGCTCCGCAATCAGCCGCTTAATGCCGTCCAGGGTCTGGGTGGCATAGGTGTAGGCGTCAGCTTCCAGGATATTCAGCCGCGCCATGTCTTCAAAGTAAGCTTGGGTATAGCGCTGGGAGATGGTCTCCATTGAGCACTGTTCTTTGCGAGCCCGATTCAGAATTTTGTCGTCGATGTCAGTGAAGTTTTGCACGTACTGCACCTGATACCCCCGCCACAGCAGGTAGCGGCGCACCGTGTCCCAGGCAATGTAAGAGCGGGCATGGCCCAGATGGCAGTAGTCATACACGGTCACGCCGCAGCAGTAGAGCTTGGCCATCCCCGGCTCGATGGGGGCAAAGGGTTCTTTGCGACGGGTGAGGGTGTTGTAGAGACTCAGGGACATGGGGTATGGGAATGAAGACGGGGGCAAAAACCAGACACCCAATCATGGAACACTTAAACCGCCTCTGGATCAATGGGAGCTTCTGCCTTGGACGCAGAGACCACGCCCCGACTCATCCCTATTCCCCATTCCCTATTTCCTATTCCCCAAACCTACAATTTTTATGCGGCATTGGCCTGAGAACCGAGTTCGATCGCTAAACCACATCCAACTTGAAAACTTGAGTTTTTACTGTAGGGCAAACTCCGGGTTTGGATGTGGCCAGGGTTTAGTATGGAGAATGTCCCGCGATCGCTTAAATCCGCTATGACTTCTGCTGCCCCTGTCTCGACCCCAACCGTAGAAGCTGCCAAGCATGGGCTACCGGTCACGATTATCACCGGCTTTCTCGGTAGCGGCAAAACCACCCTGCTCAACCACATCCTCTCTAACCAGGAGGGGCTGAAAACGGCAGTATTGGTGAATGAGTTTGGCGAAATCGGCATTGATAATGACCTGCTGATTACCACCCCAGGCAGCGACGACACCATGGTGGAGCTGAGCAACGGCTGCATTTGCTGCACCATCAACAACGACTTGATGGAAGCGGTGTATAAGGTGCTGGAGCGGGAAGACAAGGTGGATTACCTGGTGGTGGAAACCACCGGCCTCGCCGATCCCCTCCCCATTGCCCTCACCTTCTTGGGTACAGAACTGCGAGACATGACTCGCCTCGACTCCATCGTCACGGTGGTGGATGCTGAGAACTACAGCCTGGACCTGTTTACCAGCGAGGCCGCCCATAACCAGATTGCCTACGGCGACATCATTTTGCTGAATAAGACAGACCTGGTGGATGAAGGGGATCTGGATAGCCTGGAAGTCAAAATTCGGGATGTTAAAGAGGGGGCGCGCATCCTCCGCACCACCAAGTCCCAAGTCCCCTTGCCGCTGATTCTGAGCGTGGGCTTGTTTGAGTCGGACAAGTATGTGGATCAAGCGGATAGCCCCGACGATCATGACCACGGGCACCACGGCCATGGGGCTCATGGTCATGACGAGCAGGCAGATCACACCAACTGCGACCACGATCATGGCCATTGCGAGCATGACCACGAACACGAGCATGAGAACGACCACCACCATTCCGATCACCTAGCGATGGATGGGTTTACGTCTCTGTCCTTTCAGAGCGATCGCCCCTTTGCCATTCGTAAGTTCCAGAATTTCCTCGACAACCAACTCACCCCCAATATTTTTCGCGCCAAGGGGATTCTCTGGTTTGATGAAAGCCCCAAGCGCCATATTTTCCACCTCAGCGGCAAACGCTTCTCGCTGGATGACGATGAGTGGAAAGGGGAGCCCAAGAACCAGATTGTGCTCATCGGCCAGGAGTTGGATCACGACCAGCTGCGTGCCCAGCTCAATGCCTGCATAGCACCCTCAAAGGCCACTCGCGGCAAGGGTTTTGGCAAGTAAGTAAATTCGCCCGCACCGGACATAGTACCTCAGGGGCCATAGCCTGACACCCCTAGCCGGTACTGTTGCAAAGAAGGACACTATGGTTGCCGACACTGTCTTCAAGGCCCCCTGGGGAAATACGCTGATTGCGATTACCTCCCTCCTGGGGATTCTGCTCGTTGGCATGGTGCTATTCGGGCTGTTGGCCGGTCCCCGCAGCAATCCGGTTTGGATCATCTCCATGGTGGTGTTGCCCATTGGGATTTTGGTCGTTACCGCTTGCTTCGGGGTGTGGGGCTATCGCCTTCAGGGCCAAACCCTCTATGTTCAGCGGTTGGGCTGGGAAACGGCGATCGCCCTAGAGCAATTAGAGTCGGTAGAGCAGGTGCCAGCCGCCATGAAGGATCGATCAAGATCTGGGGCAATGGCGGGCTGTTCGGCTTTACGGGCCGGTTTCGCAATGCCACCCTCGGCCCTTACCAAGCCTATGCCACGGACCTAACCCGCACCGTTGTGCTCACCTTCCCCGATCGCAAAATCGTGCTGTCCCCAGAGGAGCCTGAGCAGTTTGTCCGCACCCTCTCCCTCCCCGAAAACCGTGGTTAACGATGCCCCTGCTGGCGATCGACCGCCAGACTGTCTGGCCTGCCAAATCCTCACCGGTCAGATGGCGGTGCCAGGGGGCACCATCGCCGAAACCCCCGACTGGATTGCCGATCACTGCATTGGTAAACATGGGCTGGGGGCGATCGTGGTCAAGTCCCGTGCCCATCGTGAAAACTTTTGGGATCTTACGCCCCAGGAGGCCGCGACCCTGGGGGGCTTTCTCAAAAAAATCACCCAGGCGATGCAGGTGGCTCTGGGAGCAGAACGCATTTACATCAATTCTTGGGTCGATCAGCCACCTTACCATGTGCATTTTGTCTTGCAGCCTCGCTATCTTGATCAAGACAAAGCGGAATTAGGGCTCCAGGGATTAGAGCTACAGGTTTATCGCTCCCTGCAACCCAAACCTAAAGCAAATGAGGCCGGGGCGATCGCCGATAAAATCCGCGCCTGCCTTGCTGACATGGCTGCTTCTCGGTCGGTGTAGGGATGCGGGTGGTGGTGCAACGGGTCCAGTCGGCCCAGGTGACGGTGCAAGGTCAGGTGATCGGTCAAATCGGGACTGGTCTACTGCTTTTGGTGGGGATTACGGCCACCGATACTGAGGCTGAGCTGGATTGGATGGCCCGCAAGTGTCTGAGCCTCCGTTTGTTTCCTAGCCCGGAGCGGCCTGAGTGCGATCTCTGGGATGCCTCGGTCCAAGACATTCAGGGGGCGCTATTAGTCGTGAGCCAATTTACCCTCTACGGCGACTGCCGCAAGGGACGACGACCCTCGTTTGATCAAGCAGCGGCACCGGTTTTGGCAGAACCGCGCTATGACGATTTTGTGCAGCGCCTCAAGGCCAGCGGCTTGGTGGTGGCGACGGGGCGGTTTGGGGCAGATATGGCGGTTGGGCTGGTGAATGATGGGCCGGTAACGCTATGCCTAGAGCGCTAGGGGATTGCAGAGCGCATCGCACGGGTTATAGCGCCGCCTGGGGGCAGTTGATATCGCTTCATAGGTCAGTGTCCTAACGTTTGGGGGTGCCGCAGAGGTAGTGGTCGTGCTCATCTGACCAATCGGCTGGGGCTTCAACGGTGCCGGTGAGGGATTCAAGAACATCCCAGGCATTGTTAGCAGTTTGCAGAGGTTGCCATCGCAGAGTTTCAACAAAGTGCAAGACCTGCTGTTGCAAGTTATCAGGCAATTTGTTCATCTCTTCAATGACTTTGGTAACGATGGCATCGCTCATTTGTCGTGTTTTCTCTTATCGATAAGGTCAATCAAGCGGCAAAGCGATCTCTGCTATGCCCCAATCGCGCTCCCGTATGTCTACAGCCCTTCTTTAGGTTTTGAACTCATTGTGTCTAGATAGGTAATCAAGGCTTTTGCCCAAACGCTTTCTTCCAGAAAATGCTTCACAACTTCAACCACAGTGGCTTTGCTGGCTTGAAAGTGTCGCTCTGGATTGAGAAGCTGTTGCCTTAATACAGTTAATTTGGAACGATCGCTCCGCTGGATCTCGGTGAACTCGGCATCAATGATGGCAAGGGCTTGAGTCTCATTGGCAACGGTAGGGTGTTGGGCGTTGAGATCATTCAAAATCGTTTGAAGGTCTGCGATCGCCGTTTGCAGTTCTGGACTGGTGCTGTAATTTTGCTGAATGCCAATTTGGTCACCTTGAATCGTGACATCACCTGTGTTGAGGTTACCGACACTGCCGATATTGAAAGTGGGTTGGTTTTTGGGTTGTTCAGCCATGGCAGCAGGAGAGTTAGATTGAGCGACTAAGACTAAGGCGTCCATTGCGTTCAGGCGCACTGGCACTTCACTATCGTTGGTAACGGCTCGGCATAAGGCAGGAATTGCATCGGTAATACCCAGTCGTCCTAATGATTTGGCTGCTCGTGCTCGAATCCGGGAGTTGTCTGATTCCAGCAATAGTTGGCAGAGGAGTTTAACAATGTCAGCTTGTTGCTCAGGCGTAATGGCCACGGATGACTCCTTAAGCCACGGAATAATCTTGAGCAGCGGTGCCTAGGGCTTCTACAGCGGTTTCGCGGACGGCGGCATCGGAATCTTGCAAGAGGCGCACCAAAATAGGGATGGTGTCTGAATGGCCGAGTTTGCTGAGGGCGATCGCGGCGTTTTGGCGTAGGTGTGGATTGGGATCGGTCACCAATTCTATCAGGGTGTTGATAGCGAGTTGTGAGCCAATCGTGCCAATGGCTTCAATGGCGTGAGCCTCGACGGCGGGGTCGGGGTCGGTGAGTAAGTTGAGCAAGGCAGGGATAGCCGCTTCGGCGTTGAGTGCCCCTAACACTTGGGCAACTTTGCCACGTACAGCGGGATCTTCATCTTGCAGGGCTTGGAGCAAGCCTGGAATGGTGGCTTCTGAGCCAATATGACCTAAGGCTATGGCAGCGGTTTGGCGAAGGTCGGCGGTGCCGTTCTTCAGGGTTTGGAGGAGTTGGGGAACGGCGGTTGCGTCTTGGAGTTGGCCAAGAGCTTGGATGGCGCTGTGTTGAACGCTTGGGTCGGCGTCGGTGAGTGCTTCTAGCAAGAGGGGGGTTGCGGTGGCCTCGCCGAGTTTGCCGAGGGATTCTGCGGCTTTGGCGCGGACTTCGGCGTTGGGGTCACGGGTGAGGGCATGGGCCAGGGTGTCGAACACCATTTGGCGGTAGTCGGTTGATGGCTCCATGGGTGCTCTCCAGTGAAGGACGGAATCAGCGATCGGGAGATGTCTCAATCATACTGCTCTCAAAAACTGAGAATCAGTTGATTCCTTTTTGATCACCATGAATCGTGACTGAGCCAGTGTTCACGATGCCAACTGGTTCATGGAAATGGAATGTTGACCCCCTACTCGATAATGATTGCCCACTGACAGCTTCCAGCTTTAATTGAGCGATCTCATAGTTATAAAATCCACAATTTGCTTGTGTTGCTTCAATAGCTCTAAGAACGCTCTCCCCAGCAGTAGAAGATAGAAGCCCGAATAGAGTTGGCAAATTCTCAGGCGATATGGTGCAGTT
>JAAUQE010000109.1 GCA_012032425.1 Leptolyngbya sp. RL_3_1
ACCTGATTGACTGATCAAACCTATACCCAGAGCCCCCCCAAAGCCTTCACCCTAGCCCTCTGCCACAGGGAGAGGTGATGTCCTGAGCTTGTCGAAGAAGGTTGGGGATGAGGGAGAACAACTTTGGTCAGTCAACCAGCATCAGTACTCTGCGATCTTGATGAGATTTACTCTCATCAAGATCGATCTATTTCTCCTCAATAGCTTTGTCTAAACCTCTGGATTCCTTAGGAAATGAGTGTTTCTTAGGGTTTGTTAGAAATGATTTGCATTAATGAATCAATAAAGTCTATACTCATAGTGAAGTTTATTGAGTCTAATTCTCAATAAAGGGTGTGGCAAATTATTTGAGAGGTTGAGGCTGTCATGGTGCCGTGTCCCTGTTGTCGGGGTGAGCTGCTGCGACAAATACAGCGTGGGCGGTTGTTTTGGTTTTGCCCTGAGTGCCGCCAAAATATGCCTGCTTGTCGGCCCGTATCAGTGTTGGCCATAGACATCGTGCCTGAGCATTTACCTCGCTGATGACCTCTGGGTTGGGTTGCCAGCTTTAGCAGTTAGCGAGGATTCATCTACCAGTGATGACAAGGATAGGTGGTTGCCGTTGCTGGTTGTTCTAATGTTGTTTGTGGATTGAAGTCTGATGAAACTAGAAGCCCTCTGGCTATCTGTCAGCCCAAATTTAGCCCGTTTTGACCAACGGTTACTGCAACATCTTGCGAAAGGATATCGGGTGGGATTTTGGGAGTACACCCAGCCTTTGGATGCCCCTTGTTGCCTCGACCCGGTCGTTGTCCTGCTCCATGATTTCCTGAAACCTAGAGAGCAGCCAGTCCACTTGGTGAGCCACGGCATTAGTGGCATCGTGGCGTGGGCTTATGCCTGCCAGCATCCTGAGCGGGTTCGCTCGTTGACGTTGTTATCGGTGGGGGCTAACCCGATGGTGACTTGGCATGCCCATTACTATGCTTTGCGACGACTGCTGCCCTGCGGGCGAGACCTGATTTTGGCCCAGATGGCTCGGCTGCTGTTTGGGGTGCAACCGCCATCGATGACAGCCGCTTTAGTGGAGCGACTGAAGCGGGATTTAGATCATGGTCTGACGCTGCATGCTTTGCCTGCGCTAGTCCAGGGGCCGTGCTGGAGCACCGCTCCTGTGGCTGCACCGCTACTGGTTTGCAATGGCGCTAACGATGTGATTGCGGATGCTAACGATCAGGCCCAGTGGGCGCAGTGGCTCAAGCGGGGCGATCGCCGTTGGGTTTGCCCAGAGGGGCGTCACTTTTTCCACTACGATTACCCAAAATTGGTGGCAGAGGCCATTCAAGATCATTGGCAGAATGTTGCCTCAGGTTGCTTTACCCCCCATGTCCGTAGTGCTGGCCGCTTTTAATCACACCTTGGATAGATCAGTTGGGCTGGGTCATGGCCAGTGACACCGGTCCGGCTGCACCGATTGGTCTCTAGAGGGGCAGTCTGTTGATGACAGAGGCTAGAGGCCAGGGCCTCTAGCCTTGGGGCTTTAAGGTCCAGTATTGGTTGAGCCAAGTTGCCAAATCCTGCCTGGAGTGGGAAACCCGATTGACCACGCTTCACACCTGTAGCGATGCCAGAGGCATCAGGTAATAGAGTGATTGCTACCCCTATTTTTCCGTTGGACAGACTATTATTCAAGCAAAGTGGCCAGCCTTACAAAGCACTGCTAAGGGGCTCAATCAAATCGGGGCGGCGCTATCAGTCACTGCTGAGCGGTGGTTCTGGGCTTCTAGCGCCGCCAATCGACTGACTAAATCCTGGTTCGATTGCTTGAGGGTATCGACCTCTTGTTGTAGCGTCTGCACCGCTGCATCCTTGCCGATCGCTGCCCTGACGCGCTGTAGGGCTTCTTCGGCGCGACGACGCACCCGCCCATCATCAATGTGCTCAGCAATGCCTTGGAGAATCCGCACTGCCCCCGGATCTGTCATGGTTCCCAGAGCTGATATCACGGTGACTTGGGTGCGAAATTGTGGTTCGCGGGAAATCGCTTCTAGTCGGTCTAAGATCCGGGTCACATCGGTCTTGTCTTGCCCCCGCGAGATCGCCCCTAAGGCCCGTACAGCCCCCAATCGCAGCAGATTGGGGATGGCAGGTTCGGTATAGCGCAGGACAATTTCTAGAGCGGCGGCAGAGGTTTGAAACTGGCTAATGCCGCCTAATGCCCCAGAACGCACCACCTCATTCCAACCCGCCCGCTCCTTGAGCACGGTTTCCAGTTGGGCCAGGGTCACTTCAGCCTCTGGCAACGCGGGCAAGCGGGCTGCCCCCACTTTGCCGAGGGATCTGGCTGCTGCTGCTTCGACGGCGTAGCTGGGATCGCCTTTGGCCAACATCTGGGCCAGGGCTTGATAGCTGGCAGGCGTTTTGATCCCGCCGAGCGCCGCCACCACTGCACAGCGCACTTTAGCATGGGGATCTTGTAGGCCCCCGAGCAACGATTCGACCGCCTGGTCGAGCTTCAGATTGGCCAATTGTTCGGCCAATTCCACCCGTACTCCCCAGAAGGCTTCGGTTTGCAGGGCTGCGGCCAGGATCTTCACGGCGGCTAAGCTTCCCTTGGCCGCGATCGCCTCAGCCGCATAAATACGGGCGATGGGGTCAGGATCGTGCTGGAGCTGAGCCTTGAGTTCAGGTAAGGGGTACTCCAGCTTGACGGTTTTCGTAAAGGCGTTGCCCACATCAAAGCTCACGAAGTCCGGCTTTTGGGCCAAGGGGAAATATAGGGTTTGTTCATAGTCATGGATGCGGATGGTGAGCGGGGTAATTGTCACCGCTTCCCCTTGCACATAGCCAAACCCGATCGGAATTTTCAGATCGAATAGGCCACTCTTGCTGCTGCGATCGCCCGCCTTGGCCTGGGTTTGGGTGACCGTCACCTGGGCCAGCTTACTGTCGGGATCCCAGCGGTAGGCCACCTTAAAGTCGGGATGCCCGCCTCGGAACACGTACTGGTCAAACAAAAAGCGGAGATTCCGCCCCGTGGTGGTTTCAATGGTGCGAATTAGATCGAGGGTTTCGACGGTTTTGTGAGCAAAGGTGTTGACAAAGGCCCGCATGGCTTGCCAGAACAGGGGGTCTCCCAGCTCGGCATGGATCATGTGATAAACACAGGCCCCTTTCTCATAGATATGGCTGTCGTAGAGTTCGATCGGCTCTCGGTAGACATGGGTGACCATGGGGCGACGGTAGCGCCCCTTGTCTTCAGAGAGATAGCGGCGCATTTCCCCCAGTCGATAATAGGCGGCGGCTTCAGCACCGTATTCATGCTCGGTCCAGAGGACTTCTGAGTAGGTGGCCATGCCCTCCTTGACCCAGGCGTGGGACCAGTGGCTAATCACCAGCAAATCCCCAAACCACTGGTGAGCCAGCTCATGGGCGACTAGGGATTCTGAGGTGCGGTTGTCGATCACCGCCCGCTCATCCAGCAGGCAGCGATCGGTGAGCAGGGTGCAGGAGGTATTTTCCATGCCGCCAAAGGTGAAATCGGTAATCGCCACCTGGGCGTATTTCGGAAAGGGGTAGCGGTAGCCAAAGCGATCGCTAAAAAAGCCAAGCATCTGGGGTGTCTTGCCCATGGTGCGCTGGCCATCGGCCTTGCGCCCCTTTTGAACGTGATAGGTGACGGGAATGCCATCCCATTCGTCCCGAATTTCGTCAAAGTCCCCCACCGCCAGGGTCATCAGATACGTGGGATGGACTTGGGCTTGGACCCAGTGGAAAATTTTGCGCTGTCCCTGATCCTGACCGCTGCCCTGCTCTACCGCAGTGGTTTCCACCAGCTCCCCATTGGAAATCGCCTGGTAGGGATGGGGTACCGTCACCCGGATTTCGCTGGTGGAGAGCTGGCCGGGGTAGTCAAAGCAGGGGAACCAATAGCGGGAATCCTCATCCTCCCCTTGGGTCCAGACCTGCACCGGCTTGTCGGGCTGATGTTCCGTGGGTAAGACAAAGTACAGCCCCCGCTGCGGGTTTCGCTGCGGTAAGTAATGGCCAATTCAATGGTTTGGCCCGTCACCAATGGCTGGCTGAGGGTGACATAGAGCTGTTCACCATCATGGTCAAAGGCCTGATCCACAGTCCCGACCCTCACTGACTCAATCATGAGACTGACCGCATCAAGGGTGAGCTGCTCAATCCCATCCCGCACTGGCTTGAGGCGAATCCGACAGGTGCCGCTGTAGCGCTGGTGCGCCAAGTCTAAATCCAGATCTAAGGCAATGTGCTCCACTTGGCCCGGTCGGTCCGGCGTGTAGTGGGGCCGAGCACCAGGGAGTTCAAAAGATTTGCGGTCAGTGGCATCAGAGTCAAATCGGTAGACGGTCGGCATCAGGTCGGCTTCCTTAGTTGCAGATATTAGAACTTACTCACGGGAACAGACTTGAGCGGGTGACAAGATTCCCTCAGCTGTCGCCACCTCCTTGATAAGGGGGGCAGGGGGGATCCCCACGCTATCGGTAGTGCCAGCAATCGTGGTTGCGTAAGTCCTGAGATACTTAATTGCACGATGAATGGGAGCTGCTGATTACGCTTACTGGGCAGCAAAGGGGTGTGACTATTTTGCCGCACGAACAGAGTCGTCAGCAGCAGGCGGACGCAACGGCGATTTAATGGCTGCCAAAATTGGCTCGGAGCGGCAACCCATCTCGTTCTGCCTGGGGGGGGCTGGCGACGGTTGCATCGCTAGAGGCAATTTCTTACTTGAAACCAGCCGCTGCGCGCCACCGCACCAGTTATCGAGATCGCTGTTTAGGCGGCTTCAGAAGTACCCTCCACCCCACCGTCGCTATCGGCCACTTGACGCTCTAGGGTAGCGATCGCGGCATTGGTGGCGGCAAGACGCGTTTCCAAGGAATTCCGCACCGCCTTCAGCATATTCAGTTTGTGTTTTTGCATATCCGCATAGGAGAAAGACTTGGGGCCGCAGCAAAAAGGAAAGGGAAACATAGGTCAAATGCTGGAACAACAACACCTATACGCTAACCGAAATCCCCCGTTCCTTCAGGGCTGAAACCCGTCTTCTCAAGGGCGCTCTGTCTGCCATGCCATGACTTGCAGCCATTCCTTCACCACGAAGGGAGCCACCTGAATTTGAGCGGGGGCCGCATCTTGCAGCGGAATTTGCAGTTCCAGGGGTTGGGGATCCCGTAAGTCTGCCAAGAGTGCCCCGACGGCATACTGGCCCACGGTGTCCGGCAGGGCAATGGTTTGGGGATCAAGGGCAGGCAACGCTTGCCACTGTTGCCCCGTCGCCGCGAGGACGCCGAGGGGTGCTTGGGACGCGATCGCATCGTCCCCGGAAAGCCCACCAGCCGCAGATAAACCCCTTGTAATTGCCCCTGCTGTAGGCGCTTAAAGGCCACGGCTTGCCAAGCGCGATCGCGGCTGTCCCGCAAACTCTGCTGGGCACGATAAGTGACCTGACCGGGGCGCTCCTGATAGGTATGCAGATTCGCCTCCGCTGGACTCACTTTGCCGACTAACACCAGCAACAGCAGGACCAAAGCCCAGATCAGTCTTAGCCAACGCATTGCCATACTATTTTTGACTCAATTTGCTCATACCAAGGCATCCCAAAAACAAGCCTCTTTTCTAAGATAAATAACCCTCAGAGTTCTGGTGTAATTAATCGATTGAATCCCTTGATAGCAGCGGTTTGAACCCTGATCCCCAGGGATTGATATGGCACCATCTAATCCTTGATAGCGGCCAAGCATTGCGAACCTGTTGACTTGTGCTAGGCGGTGTAATCTTTATAAAATACATAGATAGACCTGCTTAGGAGATCTGATCTGTGATGCTGCAAAACCCATCCAAAAAGTCCGTGGTTGTTTCGCCGTCTATTTTGTCTGCTGACTTTAGCCGTCTCGGCGAGGATGTCAGGGCTGTGGATGCAGCGGGAGCGGATTGGATTCACATTGATGTCATGGATGGTCGATTCGTCCCCAACATCACCATCGGTCCCCTGATTGTCAAAGCGCTGCGCCCCGTGACGAAGAAGCCCCTAGATGTTCATCTGATGATCGTTGAGCCCGAGAAGTACGTCGAAGACTTTGCCAAGGCGGGGGCTGACATCATCTCTGTCCATGCTGAGCACAATGCCTCTCCTCACCTGCACCGTACCCTTGGGCAGATTCGGGAATTGGGTAAGCAAGCTGGGGTGGTGCTCAACCCCTCTACGCCTCTGTCACTGATTGAGCATGTGCTCGATCTCTGTGATCTGGTCCTGATTATGAGCGTTAACCCTGGCTTTGGCGGGCAGTCTTTCATTCCGACGGTGGTGCCCAAGATTCAGCAGTTGCGCCGCATGTGCGATGAGCGCGGCCTTGATCCCTGGATTGAAGTGGATGGAGGGCTGAAACCCAACAACACTTGGCAGGTGCTCGAAGCTGGGGCCAATGCCATCGTGGCCGGGTCGGCGGTGTTTAATGCCCCTGACTATGCTGAGGCGATCGAGGGTGTCCGCAACAGCAAGCGGCCTGTACCTGAATTGGCTGCCGTCTAAGCACTACTGGGCCACAACGACTCAACTTCATCCCCCTATTGCTGTAGCGATGGGGGGATAGTTTTAGGGCGATCGCAGAATTTTCCGAAAGTCGGCTGCATCCAGTTGAATTGAATGATGCACCGCGACGACGAGTTAACCCGTGGCCATTCCCATTTCTTTACGCACCGACAACGAAGTAATCCGTGACCTATGGAATATTCCTGGCATTGGTGGATTCCTGGTGATCACTTTGGTCGCCTTTGGGCCTCCGACTGTGCTGACGTTGATGACGGCAGCAGTAGCCACGTTATTTGGGGCTCGTCATCTTTTCTTTCAGGGATTTCTGGAGATTACGCCGCTGTATATTTTTGTCGCTTGCACTGGAGCGATGCTGTGGAATCTATGGTTGTCTAAATATCGAAAAATTAGGATTGGCATCCTATTCATGCCAGCCTGGGCCTTTGGAATTATGGGTATGGTGCTGGCCCCCATCGCCCACTTTGCTGGTTGGGAATAATTCGCCTCAGGGTCGCCAAGCGATTATGAAGTCACCCTCACCCATGGCCCGAAAGACCGCTCGATTGAGATTAGCCATGACACGGAGGGCGGGCCGTTGCTGATGCACCACACAATCTTTACGAGTATTTGAAGATACAGTGAACTTACGGGGGTGTCCATGTCTGTTTGCTGGGCTACGGGTGATACTGCGGATATCGGTTTATTGAGTGGAAATGAAATACATGTCTTCTTCAATCTCCAAAGCAGTAATGACCTTGGGTACGGTTACAGGATGCCTGATGGCCACTGCGGGACAAGCCGGTGCATTTACCTTTCAGACGAACTGGGCAGGAACAGCTCCTAAAGGCGACATCTATCTTGAACCGTAAAAAATTGGCAACGCCATCGTGTCCGATTTTGCCTTGGTGAATGGTGTCAATCTCACTAACACGCCTTACACGGGCGGAAATAGTGGCGCAGCGAGCTCTGATCTCGGTGATAATGCCACCGTGGGAGTCAAGCTGGAAGACGCCACCAACGCAAGTGTCGAAGCCTCCCTCGGTAATCGTTATCTCAGCAGCATTATTGATACTGAAGACAGCGGTGTCTTCTCAATGGACTTGACCTTTGACAAGGGCTTCAACACCCTCTTGTTTTGGGAGCGCGGTATCAATAGCTCGCTGGGCGTGACGATTAATGGTTTCACCAAAACCCTGACCAAAGCTGACTTTGCAAAGAGCAAGACTAGTTTTGGGTTAGATACCACTGAAATTGGTGGCGCACAACCGGTAGGCAGCTACGGTATCAACTTGTCCGAGTTTGGCATCAACGGCCAGTACACTGGCCCCGTGACAGTGTTTGCCAATAGGAACTTCAATGGTCCTGACTTTAAAGTTGTAGGTGCGTCTGTGCCTGAGCCAGCAACTGTCCTGGGCTTAGTAGCGGTGGCGGGCACTTTGGTCGCTAGCCGTCGGCGTAAGTCGGCATAAGTCGGCTCAAGTCGGCTTAACTGAGGCCGTTGTCTCCTTAGATGTAAGCCGACTGTCACCACCCTACTAACCGCTGGAGTCAGACCTTCGCAAGTGTTTGGCTCCAGCGGTTAGCGAATTTCTCTGGGTTTTTGAGGCCGACAGGGGGAGCCGAGACAAATCTGCTGCGCCGGTAAATCACTCAACACGTTGCTGCGCGCCCCCACCAATGCATTGGCCCCGATCCGTACCCCTGGCCCCACAAAACAATCGGTGGCAATCCAAACCCCATTCTCAATCACGATCGGGGCCGTTTTGAGGCCAAAAGCTGGGTCTCGGGCATCGTGGCTACCGGTGCAGAGATAGCTCTTTTGCGAAATCACGCAGTGGCTGCCGATCGCGATCGTATCCAAGCTATACAGCACCACATCGCTGCCAATCCAGCTATAGTCGCCGATCGCCACCTTCCAGGGATAATGCACCCGCGCACTGGGGCGAATCACCACCTCCTTGCCAATGTGCGCCCCAAATAACCGCAGCAAAAACCGCCGTGGCGCATGGTGAGCATGGAGCGTGATCGGAAAGGTCACCGCCTGCACCAACCACCACAGCAAAATCACCCATTTAGGGCGACCCGCGTCATACCAAGATTGGTCATAGCGCCGCAGATCAACCAGGGCGGAGGGAGACTCTGGTGGTCGGGGGGAAGGAGGTATGGGTTGTCCCATTAGCCCTGGACCTTGGCCGGGGCTGCTGCTTCAGGCGCAGCGCTCTTGATCGACTCTGCCGCAGGTTTGCTGACATTCAACCGACCGCCAAATTGGCGCAACTCATAGAGCTTGACCCCAATCTGATACTCGTACTGGCTCAAGAGGCGACCGTAGGTATAGCCAGCGTAGCCATCCAAAAAGCCCAGTTGGATGAAGTAGAACAGCACAAACCGGAGAAAGGGTTTAAAGGGTAAGCGCACCCAAATTTTCTTGAGAAAGCGCTTGCGCTGCACCGCGTCCCCAAAGAGACTGGCCCCAATGGTGCCGTCGTCGGCCATACCCGTCAGCAAGTTGTAATGGACCCGCGCCTCCCAGTTGGAATAGCGGTTGTGGCGCTCTAACCAATGGAACAGATCTTTGAAATCCTCATGGAGCATGTCGTTTTTGAGGTAGCCCACCTTGCCCTCGCTAATCACCACATGTTCGTGGACTTCGTTATCGCCGGTATTGCGGATGCCTTCGGTTTTGAGGTTTTCGTAGCGGCCCTGGGCATGGCGAAATAGCCGCAGGTTCCAATCCGGATATTTACCGCCGTAGCGAATCCACTTGCCGAGAAAAAAGACGCGGCGGTTGATGTAGTAGCCGCCATGGTCTGAGGCTTGGATACCTTGGGCGATGTCCTCCCACAGTTCGGGGGTGATGCGCTCATCGCAATCGACAATCAGCACCCAGTCATTCTTGAAGGGCAGATTTTCTAAGGACCAATTCTTTTTCTTGGGCCAACTGCCGTTGAAGTGAAACTGCACCACTTGAGCGCCATACTGCTCGCAAATGTCTACGGAGCGATCGCTGCTTTGGGAATCGACCACGAAGATTTCATCGGCACAGGCGACACTCTCTAAGCAAGCGGGCAGGTTGTCTTCTTCGTTCTTGGCAGGAATCAGAACCGAAACTGGAATTTTGGAAGACACGGCAGTTATGGGGATAGGGAATAGGACAAGGTGCAGGCCAAGGAGATGCTGGGGCCAGGGACGCAAGGGCTAGGGTGGTCGGGAGCTAAGCAGAATAATTTGGGCTCATTTTAGCGGTATCAACAGTAGGAAACCGTGGTCGGGCTGCTCAAGAACGGGCCGGTTGCAGTAAGCCGCGCACAGCACTTAAAAGGTACCCAATCTGGCCGTAGGCATATAAAAAGTTCTCAAAGCGCTGGGCTGGATCCGAAAAATATTTCAGGCTTTTATACACCCCTCTTACCAAGCGTTCCCCCCCCCCAGCTCAATTGCCGCACGCCAGCTTTGCCCGCTACTTGCTCTTGATAGCATTGGCTGATACCGTGCCACCAACTGCGTTTCAGAAACCACCCCCGCAGCATCCGCTCCGGGGCGACATTGTGGGCCACCAGTGCCCCTGGCAGATACATCACCTGCCAACCCCGTTGCAGGGCCTGCTGGGTCATATACAGCTCTTCATTGGAGAGCAGATTCTTGCCCACTCGCCCGAGATTGGGGTCAAAGCCGCCGATTTGGTCTAAGAAAGTTTTGCGGATCGAGTAGTTCAGGCCCCGAGGGGTGAGTCCCGGCTCCGTAATCGAGAGCACCTCATCCCCGAGGTCGTAAAAGCCCAAGCTGCCGGACATGCCGACGGATAGCCAAGCCGGGGGCTGAGCGTCGGGGGGCCATAGTAGGGTGACCTTGCCCCCAGCGATCGCCACCTTATCGTTAGCCTGATAAATTTCCGCCAGGGCAGATAGCCAACCTGTCGTGGCCTCAGCATCGTCATCCAGGTAGGCCAAGATTTCCCCTTTGGCTGCGATCGCCCCAGCATTACGGGCCACGGAGAGCCCCAGGGTGGCTTCGTAAACGTAGCGCAGTCGCGGATGGGGGAGCCGTGCCTCCACTACCGCCCTGGTGGTATCGGTGGAGGCATTGTCAATCACGATCACCTCATAGGGCTCATAGTCTTGGGCCAGCAAGCTATCGATCGCCGCTCCCAAATAGATATCACGGTTATGGGTGCAGATAATTGCCGAAATCAAAGGGGACATGGGGGCAGCTAATCAGGGATGGGCAGAGGCCATTCTTAAAATGCCCGCATCTCGCTCCGACTCCACCCAGGCGGCTCCGAATATTGACTGCTATGGGTTGTTTGCCAAGATGGCTAATGTGGCTTCAATATTTGCTAAGAGTTCTGGCTGATCTTGGGCGATCGCTAGATCCCGTGCCGTCTCCAGAACTGTTAAAGCTTCTCCATGGCGTTTCATTTGATACAAAGCAACGCCAAAATCAAAGTGGATTTGAGCATCCTCTGGAGCCAGATAGGTTGCCTCCTGGTAGGACAAAATCGCTTCTTCAAACCGCTCCATTTTCAAAAGTGCCCAAGCTAGGGCGCTATGGGTTCGCGCTGGGAAAGGATTAAGCTCCAGGGACTTCTCGAAGCTGGCGATCGCGCTTTCATAAGTTTTTGTTTGGGTCAATAGCAGCCCTAAGTTGTGGTGAATGGCCGCCCCCTCAGGGTCTAGGGCTAGGGCCTGCTCATACTTGCGTTGGGCTGCAACCAGCTCACCTTGGTTGGCTAAGGCAATACCCCAGGCATTGTAAGCCGTGGATAGATTGGCATCCAGAGACAACGCTTGTTTGGCCGCTGCGATCGCCTCATCAAATTTACCTTGTCTGGCCAGGGCAAAACTCAAGGTGGCGTAGGCATCAGCATTGTTAGCATCTTGAGCGATCGCCACGTTGGCAGCCTCAATCGCTGCATCATAACGGTCCTGCTCGGCCAGAATACCGCTCAGGACACTGTAAGCACCGGCAATCTCAGGGTCTAGACGAATGGCTTCTCGAACAGCGGTTTCTGCTTCAGCTAATCGTCCCAGTTGCCTCAGGCTGGTGCCGAGGGAAAGATGCCCTTCAGGGCGATCGGCGTCCGCTACTAGGGCCTGTTGCCAAGCCAGCACCGCGCGATCGTACGCCTTGTTTTCAGTATGGGTTTGGGCCGTTTGAGCATGGCGTCGATAATCCGAGCGGGGGGTCTGCGGTTCAGACTCGGCTACATGACTTTGGGTTTGGACGGGTGAGCGGAGGGAGGTGAACAGACGGGGCAAAGTTGACCAGTCGATGGTGACTCCGATGGCGATCACTAGAATCCAAATCCATAAGGTTGGATCGGTAGGGGGCGGGAGTTTTCGCTTTCTTTGGATCACGGCTTTCAGGGGGTGTGGATGTTGATGACGGGTAGATGTCGATGGGTGCCTTCCTCAGGGACCAGGTGCTTCAGCACCCTGGCCATCACAGCCCATTGCCAATCAAGATAAACGGAGCCCAATAGTAGGGGTGGCTGTAGGCGGGAAAAAGCTCTGGATCAATCGTCGCCCCCTCCCGTAACCGGGGTGGAGCCCCCGCCCGCACCGTGCCCTCGCCCCCACCCATTGCAGATCATTCGCAATCAACGCCTGCTGCGATCGCGCAACGCTGCCGCCTTGCCATAGCCATTCTGCAAGGCCAGATAAAACGCATCCATCAACCCCTGAGTACCGCCATCGCTGACCACCCACAGCGAGGCGATTGCCGCCCGTGCCCCCGTCCGCTGAATCTGATAGCCAAACCCCAGAATCTCTTCCCCCGTACCCAACTCCGGACCACTCACCGCCGTCTCGCAGGCGCTGAGGACCACCAGTGAGGCATTGGGGAGTTGCCACTGATCGAGGTCGAACAGGGTGATGCGATCGCCATCCCCCAGCAGAATGAAGGAGTCATTGGGAGTGACCGGAGCGAAAGGTGCCGTGGGT
>JAAUQE010000309.1 GCA_012032425.1 Leptolyngbya sp. RL_3_1
ATTGATTGATATTCGGGACTCTACAAATACGATGTAGAGGAAACCTGTTGGTAGCCCCATGGCTCAAAACGCAACAATTGTACGGCCCCTGCCCACTGTGACAGCTAATGAGGTTAGCTCTCAGAGCGCCGCCATCCATGAATCGGGCACTAACGTTACTTACATTGACGACACTGCAACGATTGAAAGCAATCTGCGGCTGTTGATGCGGATTAAGCGAACCCGTGAGGTTAGCGGCAAAGATCAGCGTTTCAAGCTTGAGCATTTAGATTTTTCTTCCACGGCAGATCAAACCTTCACCGCTGGGCAAACCACAACGCCCTTCACCGATGCTGAAGCGGATGAGGTAACGCTTGTGGGCTATACGCCTTGGGTGAATATGGATGCTATTTACACCACCGCTGGCGATGTCGCTGGGGCTTAAACATGCAATACCGAAACATCACCGACCAACCGCTGCCCGTCAAGACTGCCGTCGCAGATCTAACCGTTCAACCCGGTGACACAGTGCTAACCGCGCCCAGGTTTGCCAATGCTCTAGTAGAGGCTGGCCAGCTTGAGCCGGTGCCCGTTACCCAACCCAAGACAACCCGTAAGACCGCTAAGGAGACTGCCGAGTAATGGCCACACTACAGAATCGAAAGCCTAAGGGCATTACCGGGATGGCGGTCTTTGATAAGAGCGTTTCCCCCAAGGTTGCCTATCCCATTGACACCCCAGGGACAGCAGAGCTGGACCCAGGGATTGAGGAGGTGCTTAGTGAGACTCGCTCAGACTTGGGTGAGATCGTCATTGAGTCGGCCATCATCGACGCCCAACGTCCTATAATCTCTGCCACTATGCCAGGGCTGACGCCTACGGCCTTGGCGCTGCGACTTGGCAAGAAGCTTAAAAACAATGCCAGTGCTACATCTGCCGTTGAGAAGCGCATTCGCCTGACTGCCACCAATAACAATTATGCCGGTGCGTCCAGTGGTCAGGAAGGTTTTGGGATGTCAGCAGACCAAACCACCTCCTATGCTTGGGTACTGTCTGGACTGGGTATCCCCACCGCGTTAACCCGTGTGGCCCATGCCAGCTTTGACGAAACGGTTACTAACGATAGTTTCTCTCAAGGGGCTAACGGGGCTTATAAATTCTCTGACAATCTGATTGGTTCTGATGTTCTTTTCCAGTTCCCTCAGTCGAGCCTGAGCATCTTAGAAATTGGTGAAGCAAGCCTTGACGACCTTGAGGTGAATATCACCGTTGTGATGCGTGACCTCAAGATTTTTCGGTTAGAAATTCCCAGTTGTTCGATTGATTTGGGCGGCTCTGGCCCCATCCCATTGGGGGCGGGTGAAATCTCGCTACAGTTCCGAGTCACCTATGACGGCTCAACCTGTACACCGATCAATTACAAGTACATCGACCAGGTACGGGCCTGCTAAGTGAAAACCTTAGAGATTCAATTTCCTGAAGGTAAAGCGACCGTTCGGCCAGTGCCACGGTCCAAATTACCTACGCTCGAAGCGTTGATGATTGAGCTGCAGAGCCTGTGGATTGCTGAGGAGTTTTCGACAGGGGACGCGATCGCCCGTGATGAAGTCTGGGATTTGATGGGCCGCATCTGGGAGCTACTGCCCATTGCTGATACGCCCTATAAGCCAGGGGTCGCTGATGCCCATTACACCCGGGAGAAGCTTGAGGAACTGTCCTCTGACTATGAGCAGTTAGAGCGACTGTTCTTTGGGGATGCCCGCAGCGCCTATGATGGCAAGCTGTCTGAGTTTGATTTGCCTGCCTTTGCTGGATGTGCGGTCTGGGAACTGCATAGGGTGGATGCTAGAAAAAAGCTGATGCTGGCGGATCAATTCCGCAAATCTCGCCTGGAGAAATCCCGAAACGAGCCCTTACCCCCAGAGATGTCCCCCTCACCCCAAGCGGAAACGCCGACGCCGACGCCCTTGCTAACCTCATCCACGGATTCGGACAGCTCGGAGTCACCCTATTCGACGAATTTGATGCCGACACCCTCGACGGGTTGATATTTGTCACGAATGAGCTACGGCAAGACCCTGAAGAACGTCTTGACGAATATGTGCAGCGCTGTGTGGCTACGCACTATGAGGAACGTGGTGAAGAACAGCGGTTAAGGGATTTGGGCATCACTGAGGATATGGCGGTGGTCAGGCTGTAGCCCCAAAACAAAACCGCCCCGTTGACCCATGGTGAGCTACTTTAGGGCTGTAAGCGTTGGCAGTAACCATGGGCACAGGCATTGAAAAGTGGATCAAGATTGGAGTGGTAGCAATCTTCGCCATCATCGTGGCAGCATGGGTTGCAGGCACTGTGCGTCCTACCGCTGAAGAACAGGAGTGGATAGACAATGGGAACAGCAACCATAACCATTGACGCTGAAAAGATATTGCCCAAGCTGCGGGAGATCTGCCCATTCGAGTTGAAGGGCGATCGCTGGGTATCTGAAGGTGGCAACGCCCTACTTGAACAGGGGGATAAGTCGCTATCCCTTGCTGTAACTATCCCCCATGGCAACCTGCCTCAGGTGCAGATCGGCTCAGCCCTGCTAATTCAGTTTGGCCAGTGCTGCGTACCCGGCTGGGATGCTGCCACTTGGCTTAAAGCCACCACAGCGCGGGGCAATGGTACTGAGCAGATCATGGTGCAGGGGGCTCAGGTGAAGCTGGTTAAAACGGCTGTGGGTGTGCTGTTTATCATTAAGCAAGCTAAAGGGTTTGGTTAACGCTGCCCAAAATGGACCCCTATTTTTCCCTGAAAGCCCCTAATAGCAGTCCTTTTGCATAGTCTTGAGGTATTGCGTAGGGCTGATGCGTGGAAAGATCGCTAGTCATCAAGTTTATTGGCAAGGATGAGGGACTGTCAGCCCTAGGACGTAAAACAGCCGAGAGTTTTAGCGGTGTAGGCCCAGCAGTACAAAAGGCCACAACGGAACTCGATACCCTCACCAAAAAAGTTTCAGACGCTAGATCCCAGCTTCAGAGGGGCCTAAAGCTAGAACTCGACCTAAGCGATAACCAGGCTGACGCGCTGATCAAGGATTTTCAGCGCCTGCAACAAGAGGGGGCCGACCTTGGGCGCATCTTTCAGGTGTTGGGCGATCGCTATGATGTCGCCGCCGATCAAGTTGCCAAAGTGGCGGCTCGTTTTCGCCCCGCTGAACCAAGCCATCCAGCAGCAGGTGGCAGCAGCACAAAAGCTGGCAGCAGCCCAAGCCCGTGTCATAGCTATGCGAGATCGCTCTCAGACCTTCAGTCTGTAGCCAATAACACTCGGCTCGACTTCAAAGGGGCCAAGGAGCTTTCTAACAATCTAGGGTTAACAGAAAAAGCCGCAGCACGGGTAGTTCAGCGCTTTCAGGAATTAGAAGGTGTTCCCGTTGCAGCAAAGTTTAGGGCGCTGCGAGGGGAGCTAGGCGTCACTCAACAGCAATTTGATGAACTGCAACGGACTATAGGGGTGACGAGTGAGGGGCTTGCGGGCATAGCTGCCGTTACGGGTACTGTGGCTGCTGGTATCGGCACCGCTGCAACCGTATCCGTCCGTGAGTTTGCAGCGTTTGATGATTCCCTAACCAGCTTCAGCGCCAAGTCTGGCATCGCCCGCGATGACCTCGGATCGTTAGAAGCTCAGGCCGTTTCATTGGCCGCTGTCACCAGCCAGACCCCTGCCAGTGTTGCCGCCCTATCCACTCCTTGCTCAGCCTTGGGGCCAGCGCTGGGGATGTGGAAAACAATCTCGAAGCCATCACCAAGTTGTCGGATTTGATTGGCGAAGACCCGGTGCTGACGGGGCAGGTGATTCAGACTGGCTTGAATATCTTTGAGAAGTTTGGCGAAACCTCAGACGGCTTAGCCGACAAGCTCAACAAGCTGATCAACACCACCGCCGCCGGTTCTCAGGGCGGCATTGGTGAATTTTTCCAGCTATTCAGCGATGCTGCCCCGATCGCGGCTGAGGCGGGGGTAGGATTTGATGTCCTGTCCGCTTCGTTTGCCACACTGCGCGACAACGGGCTACCAGCCAGCGTGGCGGCCACTGGCCTGAAAATGCGCTAATCAGCCTTGC